>JAJFTD010000122.1 GCA_021373255.1 bacterium | reverse complement strand
AGTCTGCTTCGGGCTTCTCCTTGCGACAATGATGCTTCCGGGCGCAGTTACAATGATGCCCGTATTCTTGATTTTTCGCTGGCTTGGCTGGGTGGACACACTCCGCCCGCTTTGGGTCCCCTCGTTTTTCGGCAGCGCGTTCAGCGTCTTTCTGCTCAGGCAATTCTTTATGACTATACCTTACGAGCTTGAGGAAGCAGCAAAGATTGATGGAGCGGGATATTGGACGATTTTCTGGAGGATCATGATTCAACAGGTGAAACCCGCGCTTGCTGCGATTGCGATTATGACATTCATGGGCAGTTGGAACAACTTTATGGGACCGCTGATCTACCTGAACTCTCCCGAGAAAATGACCCTCGCTTATGCTCTCCAGTTATTTCAAGGTGAGCATGGCAGTGAGTTCGGAATGGTTATGGCGGCCTCAACCCTGGTCATATTCCCGGTGCTCGTTCTGTTCTTCTTTACTCAAAGGTATTTTATAGAAGGCATAACGCTGACCGGCATAAAAGGTTGATATCGAAGTATTAGGAGTTTATTTATGAAGTACAAAAATCAAGACGGACTTAGTGAGGGGATCAACCGTCTTAAATTGCAGCTTCGTTTTGCCGAAGCTATTCTGGAGATGTATCCTGATTCGGAGTGCTCGGCGGAAGTGAAGTCTGCAAAAGACATAATTCGCACGCGTGAGGCCGGCTTGAGTGCGGATACCATTGAAAGTTTTGTCTCGGAATGTGAGGGAATGCTGCGAAAGACTTCTGCTCTCGCCAAGACAATAACTGTGCATTGCGTGGCGCACGCCCATATCGACATGAACTGGCAGTGGGCCTTTGATGAAACAGTGGCTGTGACGCAGGATACATTCTCAACAATGCTCAAACTGATGGATAGGTATCCTGATTTCACGTTCTCTCAAAGCCAGGCTTCTGTTTACAAGATAATTGAAAAATACAACCCACAAATGCTCGAGCAGATCAAAAGGAGAGTCCAAGAAGGGCGTTGGGAGGTGTCGTCATCTACCTGGGTGGAAGGCGACAAGAACATGGCTTCTGGAGAGAGCCAGATACGCCAGGTTTTCTATACAAAGAGATACTTCAAGGAACTGTTCGATCTGGATTATGATGATATCAGGCTGGACTTCGAGCCTGACACATTCGGCCACTCCATAAATGTGCCCGCTATTCTGTCGCGAGTAGGAGTGAAAAACTACTATCACTGTCGAGCCTTTAATGGCCCCAAGCTATACCGATGGATATCGCCCGACGGCAGCAGCATTATCTGCTATCACGAAAAGAGCGACTGGTACAACTACGGCATATCCTCGGAATCGGTCCTTAATTCGGTGCTAACTGAACTCCGAGAAACAGGGGTTCGCGACGTGCTCCGAGTTTATGGCGTCGGTGACCACGGCGGCGGCCCAACTGTAAGAGACATACAAAGCATTCTGAAGATATCTGATTGGCCGGTGTTTCCGACTATCAAGTTCTCAACGTACTCTGAGTACTTCAGTGGGGTCGAGGCGTCCGGCGTCGAACTCCCGGAAGATAAAAGCGAGCACAATTATGTCTTTACCGGCTGTTATACATCCCAATCCGAGATCAAGAAGGCTAACAGGCAAGGCGAGAAGAACCTTGCCGAAGCGGAGGCGTTCTCGTGCATTGCGGATCGAATATCGTCCAATTTTTCCTACCCTTCGGTAAACATTGCCGAGGCGTGGGAGAAGCTGTTGTTTAGCCAATTTCACGATATACTTCCCGGCTCGGGAGTCCGAGAGACACGCGAATATTCTATGGGGAAGTATCAGGAAATAATCGCCGCCACCAGTTCAGCCAAGAAATCGGCTTTATCTGCCATAACTGATTCCATCGATACATCAACTCTGCCGGAGATTGCCGGAATCAAATCCAGTGATTGCCACGACTGGGCATTGGGAGCCGGTGTAGGGTTTTGGCAAGAACTGAAGGGGATGTCGTGTTCATCGATAGATGATTCGCCATGTCGCATATTTACCGTTTTTAATCCATCACCCTTCGAGCGATCAGAGATTGTCGAGACTGTGCTGTGGGACATGAAAGGCGAAGGCAGAATCACCGTCAAGGATAAAGATAATAATCATATTGAACATCAGGTGATAGAGTATAACGCCACATATTGTGGTCATGCATTTCAGACAATCCTGTTTGAGGCTGAAAACATCCCTCCGCTTGGTTATAAATGCTTTATCGTTTATAAAGACCAATCGAAAGCAGCAGATTGTATTACGCCGTGGCAAGCGAGAATAGAAGAACCTTTCAATGGTATATTGGAAAACGAGTTTCTCCGGGCGGAGCTCGATGTAGTGTCGGGGGCTGTCAAGAGCCTGGTAATCAAAGATGGAGATATCGAATTAGTTCCAGAGGGCCAGGCAACCGGGCTGTTCAGGATCATTGATGAGGTATCACGTTTCGGTGGCGGAATGTCAGCATGGCTGATTGGGACACACTCGTATGCAGAGCCGGTGACGGGTGTAGGGTTCAATAGCTACATAATAACTCCAGATCAAAGCGCGGGACTGGAACAATCGTCATTTAGAACGGTAAATGGGCCTTTACGGAATGGGATTGTCTGGACCGCATCTGTCAGAAGTTCCAAACTTATCGTCGGCATTTACCTTGAAAAGGGGTCGAAGAACCTGCGCATAGACTGCAAATGCGATTGGCTCGATGAGGACCACACAAACAGGTCCGTGCCCCAGCTCAACATCACATTCCCCGTAGCGATCAAAGATTCCAGACGCGTCTTCGAAGTGCCGTTTGGAGTCGTGGAGCGCAGTGTGGATAATGCGGATGTTCCGACGCTCAGGTGGGCGGACATATCAGGAACCAGCAAGAACACTGGCGAGAAGGTTGGCTTGACTGTTGCAACAGACTGCAAATACGGTTTCAGAGGAAGCGAATCCGAGTTGTCAGTCTCGTTGATACGAAGCAGCTATGATCCAGACCCGCATCCTGAGTTCGGAGAGCATAGATTCTCGATAACTGCTATCCCTCACAAAGGCAATTGTGATTTCGGCAGCGCTTTCAAAGAGAGCATTGCATTCGATCAACCTCTTCAGGTGTTCCAGACGACAGCGCATGATGGCCATCTGCCGTTATCTTCATCGTTCATAGAGATCAAGAATACAAATCTCGTCTTGTCTGCGATGAAGAAGCAGGACGATGGTAACGGTATTATACTGCGCCTTTATGAAATAGAAGGAAAGAGCACGGAAGCTGAGATAAAGGTATCACCATTCTTGCTCGGAGAAGAAGTCGTCGCAACGGAAGTCGATGCTATGGAGCGAAGGATGGGCCGCCCTGTTGCTTCAGAATCGGGGATAGTGAGGCATCACGTTCCGGCATACGGCATAGTGACACTTCTAATTGAAGGTAAAGGGGTTTAGGAACATATGGCAGCACTAGGAGACATAATAGGGTTGCGCATACAGGAAATCCATGAGACCGTTGCCACTGAGAGCACAGTTATAAACGGCTGGCAGGTGCGCAATGCCAAATTCATTCGTGTTGGCGAATACGAATATCTGAATGAGTGGCGGTCGCTTAATGTCGGTGATATCTGGGCCAGGCAGGGCGAGACAGCTTTTATCCGCAGGACGGTAACGGTTCCGCACGATTGGGCGGGGTATCGTGTAGGTCTTGAGCTGGTCACCGGTGGCGAAGGATTGCTTTGTATAAATGGTGAGCCTTATCACGGAGTGGATAACAACCGGGGTTATATCCTTCTCACCCCCAAAGCCGATGGCGATGAGACATACGAGTGTGAGATAGAGATAAAAACCGGGGGTTATTGGGAGTATCTACCAGCGGACCAGAGTGTTCCTTATATTCTCTCGTCTGCAAGGCTTATGGCCATCGATCGTGAAATGGAAGAGGCTTATTACGACTTCAAGGTGGCTCACGAGTCGGCTATGGTTGCAAAATCCCAGTTACTAAAGGAAGCGATTCTTCTTGCCATAAAAGATTCGCTCTACGAGGTAGACTTTAGAGACAAAAGAAGCCCTGATTTCAAGATGCAACTGCTCCGCGCAAAGAAAGCACTCTGGGAGAAGCTAAGTGAAATCAGCTTTGACGATTGCCCAGGCACTATCTTTCTTACCGGGCATTCTCATATTGACGTAGCGTGGCTTTGGCCCCTAAAGGAGACCGCGCGGAAGACCGGTCGAACGTACTCAACGGTCGCTGCCCTAATGGACGAGTATCCGTATTACCATTTCAACTGCAGTCAGGTTCCATTATTCCTATATCTCAAAGAGCATTTTCCATCTGTCTACGAGAGAGTAAAAGCAAGAGTTGCTGAAGGGCGGTTTGAGCCGATTGGTGGTACATGGGTGGAGCATGACACCAATCTCATCTCCGGCGAATCAATGGTCAGACAATGCCTCTACGGCAAAAAGTTCTTCCAAAACGAGTTCGGCGTTGACGTCAAAGTGGGATGGCTACCGGATGTCTTCGGAGACTCCTGGGCATTGCCTCAGGTATACAAAAAAGCGGGCATCGAATATTTCATGACCGCCAAGTTTCATGCAAATGAGACAAACAGGTTCCCTCACAATACGTTTCTTTGGCAGGGGATAGACGGTACGCAACTGTTTACGCATATAGTTCACGACAAGCGCACCGCATACAATGCCACTGTCAGACCGGGTGATATGCTCGCGCAATGGGACGACTACATCGGAAAATTGCAGAACCCGGAAATGCTCACCCCATTCGGCTGGGGCGACGGCGGCGGAGGTCCGACCAGGGAGATGCTCGAATATATGCCTCGCCTGCATAATATGCCGGGCATTCCCAAAGTGATCACAGGCCGCGTGCATGACTACTTCAGCAGGATCGCGAAGAACACGAAGAACCTGCCGGTCTGGAATGGCGAGATCTACTTCGAACGGCACAGGGGAACCTACACATCCCAGGCCAAAAACAAGAAATACAACAGACTCAGCGAATTATTACTTCGTGAGGTCGAGTTATTCGGTGTCTTGAGTGGCGGTTACGATAAATCGGCAGTGGCTGAAGCCTGGCAGACGATTCTCCTGAACCAGTTCCACGATATTATTCCGGGCTCATCGATTCATGAGGTTTATACGGACTCGTCTGCGCAGTATGAACAAGTCATTCAGACTGCCACAAATGCCAAAAATGCCGCGCTGAACGCTCTTGTCCAAAAGATCGATACGACTGGGCCGGGCGTCCCTGTTGTGGTGTTTAGCTCGCTCTCATGGGCAAGAAGTGGTGTTGTAAAGGTCGATTTGGGCGATAAGACCAAATTGAGCAAAGTTGTTAATCGATGCGGCGACGAGATGAGGAGCCAGGTAAGCGGCAGCACGTTGAGTTTCGTAGCGCGAGATATTCCTTCGTGCGGGTTCTCCGTCTTCTATTTACTCAAAGAGGATGATAATTCGAGAGAGTCGGCATTTGCGGTGGACGGTGATACGTTCACTACGCCCTATTACAATCTTACCATCGGAGAGGATGGCAGCATCGTTCGACTTTTCGACCGCGTGAACAATCGGGAAGTGCTTCCTGAATGCGCGCGTGCCAATGTTCTGCAGGTGTTTGAAGACAAGCCTTGTCATGAGGAGGCTTGGGACATAGATGTTAGTTATCAGGATAAAGTGTGGGAGTTTGTCCCGGATGGCAAGCCGGAAGTCACCGAATGCGGTGATGTTTACCTCAAGATAAACCGCAAGATGAAATATGCAAGCAGCACGCTTTGGCAGGATATTGTTCTTTATTCGCACACCCCGAGAATAGACTTCATAACCAGAGTCGATTGGCAGGAGCGAAAGACCATGCTCAAGGCTGCTTTCCCCGTGGACATACACTCGACCAAAGCAACATACGAGATAGCTTTCGGAGCGATAGAACGCCCCACACATAGGAACACAAGTTATGATCAGACTCGCTTTGAAGTATCAGGGCATAAGTGGGCGGACCTCTCCGAGGCGAACTACGGCGTAAGTGTTTTGAATGACTGCAAATACGGCTGGGACATAAAAGACAATGTAATCAGACTGACCCTGCTCAGGTCTCCCACCTATCCGGACCCACAAGCAGACATGGGCGCGCACGAGTTCACCTATTCGCTGCTGCCTCACGCGGACGACTGGAAGAACGGCATCGTTCAGGCCGGATACGAACTCAATGTTCCTTCGGTTCCGGTAACCACTGATAATCACGCGGGTAGCCTCGGCGGTGAGCATTCTTTCATAAGCGTCGATGCCCCGAATGTTATTGTTGATACGGTAAAACAGGCGGAAGACGGCAACGAAGTGATCGTCAGGTTGTATGAGGCACATGGCGCGCGAGGTCCGGTGACTCTCAGCTTCGACAGGCCGGTTGCATCCGCGATGGAAACCAATCTACTTGAGGAAGACGGAGAAGGAGTGAAGTGTGAGCGCTCAAGTATCAGCTTCAATATCAAGCCATTTGAAATCCGAACATTCAAAGTAAGTATGGCCTGAGCCAATGTTTACGTTGATGAATGAGGTTATATAAATTATGGTTCAAGAACGTGGTGGGAAGAATAGAGCTTGGATTGGCGTTGTAGTCGGATCAATGATCTTGATTTCATTGTTCGCTACAACGGGTTATGCTGCAAATTTACTATCTAATGGCAGTTTTGAAAACTGGTCTAACGGTATTCCTAGTGACTGGAGATGGTATGCAGTGTCAGGCGCACTCGGATCGATCAATCGAACAAGTGCACCTGGGACTTTTAGCGATGGAGCATCCGGAGCTTTGCTTACCTGGAACAACAATCTCGGTGACTCCGGGTTGGATCGTTGGGATACAAAAATCCCGGCGTACCCGTCGCATATCTACAAGTTTCTTATAGATGGGAAAGCTAATAGCAGTGAGAAAGCGTTCGACTTGACGCTGACTCTGTGCGGTCCGACCGGCAACTTTATTGAAGCCAGAAGAAAATCGGTTGGAAGCTATCTGAATAGTAATTTCCAGACATTTGGATGTTCAGGGCGCGCAGTCAACGGCGAGGAGCTGATGTGTGTAGGCGTCGATGTGAAAAACAGTGGCGCCGGGGCCAGCGCGTATGTCGATAACGCCCAGCTTGTCGATGTGACTAACAGCGGCAACCGCCTGATAAATGGTGACTTCGAGAACTCCAACACACAGCCCCTTCAATGGAGGTTTTTCAATGTAGGTGGCGCAAGCGCTTCTGCCGGCATCAGCCACGCAGCCTACTCAGGTTCGAATGCTGCTTTGCTTTCTGTCACATCCATACCCTCCAGATACGCTGGAGATGTCGGTCTTGATACTTGGGATGACTTGATACCTGTTAATGGCTCTGAGCCTTTGCAGGTATCTTTTGCGGCCAAGAAGTTGAGTGGCGGAAGTGATATCGGCCTCTGGTATGAGGTTGCCCAATTTACTGCAAGTGGCACGATTTTCAAGGCAGATGAGTACTATGCCACACCTGGAGTGAATGGTTATACGGTATTCAACCGTCAATTCATTACCGATCCCAATGCTGCTTATGTGGATATCGCATTCAGAATATCGGATGTAAACTTCAATCGTGGAGTGGGCAGCTTCCTTATAGACGATGTTTGTGTAGGTGAGCCAGCGAACTTGCTGACAAATGGCGATTTTGAGAACTGGAGCAGTGGAGTGCCGGACGACTGGCGATGGATTGCAGTGGGTAATGCTGATGGGTGGATCACTCAGACTACCGATCCAGGTACCTACAGCAGCGGGCAGACCGGTGTGATATTGGCTCGGGAAGATAACGTAGGCGATTCCGCACTCGACCGATGGGATAAAAAAGTCCCAGTGTCCCCCGACCATATTTACAAATTGCTTGTGGATGCGCAGGCCAGGTGTGGAGAGCAAGCGCTGAACCTTTCGCTGGATTTATGCAATGCGGCAGGGGGTTTGCTTTCTTCGCGGGGAAGATCCTTTGGCAGCTACTTGAATGATAACTTCCAGACATTCGGATTGTCAGCACGGCCACTAAACGGTCAGTCGCTAATGAATGTGCATCTGGATGTCAGCAATAGCGGTGCCGGATCAAACGAATACCTGGATAACGTCAGACTCTTCGATGTAACCAACAATGGCAATCGCCTAATTAACGGTGATTTTGAGAACTCCACCATACAGCCACTGCAGTGGAGATTTGCTAATGTCGGAGATGGCAGCGGTTCTCTCGGCATCAGCAAAGACTCCAGATCGGGCTCGAACGCGGCCCTGTTTACAGTAACAACCGCTCCAACTACAGCAGGTGCTGATATTCTATTTGACGTATGGGATGACCAGGTATCTGTTAATGGCTCTGAGCCTTTGCAGATATCTTTTGAGTCCAAGAAGTTGAGTGGTGGAAGTGATATTGGCCTTTGCTATGAGATTCTTCAGGCCAATGCCAGTGGTGTGCCTTTTAAGTCGGATAAGTACTTTGTCACACCTGACACGAACGACTATACAGCGTTCAGCCGGCAGATCACAACAGACCCCAATGCTGCTTATATCAGTATTGCTTTTAGAATTATGGATGCTGGCTATAGTTTTCGAGCGGGCAGCTTCCTTATAGATGATGTCTATGTAGGTGCCGTAAACGTTGAATCGGTGGATCCCAAAAAGATCCAACTATCAGACATTAAGAAAGAACCCGATGAGACAATGATCCGCATAGATGGAGCAACGGTATCGGGCTTGTGGAACGATTTTCTCTATATAGAGGCAGATAATAGAACCAGCGGCATACGCGTGGAAAAGGTGAATCACGGCTTGTCTGGTGATAATCTGAGAGTCGATGTTGTGGGTGTGTTGCATACCGATGCTGCAGATGAGCGCTACATAGAAGCGGATACTGTTGCAGTGGCAGGCAGCGGCGTTGTCAAGCCTCTTGGAATGTTGAGCAAATCACTTTCCGGCTATCGCCCGGTTGGTAAAACCAGCCCTGACCCGGATAATATCGCTCTACTGGTCAGAGCTTGGGGCGCAGTGGTTGATATTAATTCTACTGTTACCCCGGCATGGTTCAAGATAGACGATGGTTCCGGTGTCCTTGTTAAGTGTATTGTTCCGGCAGGGACAGTAATCAATCCTGAGTGGGATTATGTTGGGGTAACAGGTATATCTTCTGCTGAAGAGATCGATGGTGCCTTGTCTCCTGTAATCAGGGTTAGCCGACAGAGCGACATAACAGCGTATTAGGGAGCAATAGTATGAATATATCTACCATAGCAAAAAGAATAGTCATTACAGCTTTCTGCATATTTGCTGCGCATTCTGTATCGGCCGACACCAATTTGCAGTTGATCTCTCCCAAGGAATATCAGGTATTTCAGAGAAGCTCAATGTATGACGGATATATCCGTGTAAGAGGCCATATTCGCCCTGACTTCGACATCCTCCAGGTGCGAATATCAGGAACATCACTTAAAGGCAGTTTATCCGGAGAATGGCAGACTGTTACGCTTTTGCAGCAGAGCCAGTGCTTTACAGTGGTGATTCCTGTGGTTCCCGGCGGCTGGTATAAGGTTGATCTGCAGGCTTTGAAAAACAATCAGGTTGTTGCGCAGGCAAGCGTGGATCATGTTGGTGTGGGCGAGGTATTCGTTGGCGCCGGTCAATCTAATTCCACCAATTGTGCGCAGTATAAAATTAGCCAAACCTCAGGTATGGTGTCGTCCTTCAGTGGCGAGAGTTGGCGGCTTGCAGATGATCCGCAGT
>JAJFTD010000094.1 GCA_021373255.1 bacterium | reverse complement strand
CGCGAACTGCGTATACATTTGCCCTGCCTGCCCCCTGATCAGAAGCAGTGGGAGGAATACCACCATAACTGTCCACGTAGATGCGACAACCGCGCTCACGATCTCGCTGGTGCCGCTTACCGCCGCTTCCATTGCGGATTTTTTGTCCCGCTCGATGTGCCGGAAGATGTTCTCCAGCACCACGACGGCGTCGTCCACAATCAATCCCGTTGCCAGCGCCAGACCGCCCAGCGACATAGTATTTATCGTGAACCCGCACATATAGATTAGTGCAAATGTCGAGATGATCGAAGTTGGTATGGAGAGCGCCACCACTAGGGTGCTGCGAACATTACGCAGGAAGAATAGCAGAATCAGCACTGCAAGAATGCCACCGATTATCGCACTGTCCCGCACGTTGTTCACCGACTCACGTATAAACTGCGACTGATCGTAAGCCAGACCAAATTTGAGATTTGGATAAAGTTTACGCACCTGCTTGAGCTTATCGAAAACAGCTTGTGCTGTGCTAACCGTATTCACACCGCTTTGCTTTGTGATTATTATTCCAACAGCATTACGGTTATTCAGGCGTGTATAAAGCCGGGTTTCATCGTGTGAGTCTTTTACTGTGGCTACATCACCGAGCGATACTGTTTGACCATCGAATGTACCCAGTGGAATGTGCGCTATTTCATCGGGACTAGTGAACCATCCCAGACTACGTATAATGTATTCGGTCTCACCTTGCTTCGCTATACCTGCAGGAACATTCAAGTTCTCCTGAGCTATACGTTTTGTGACATCTGTTAGTGACAGATGATGGGCTTGGAGGCGCGAGGGGTCTACGTCAACAAGGACTGCCCTGGACAAGCCTCCGGTAACGGTGGAAGATGCAACGCCGTCGGCTGAGTCAAGTATCGGCGTTACCTGGTTGTCCAACAGGGTGCGCAGTTTTACAGGATCATCGATGCCGGAGACTCCGAATATGAGGATAGGCATCTGGGTCGGATCTGCTTTGGTGACTATAGGGTTTTCCAGAGTTGGATCATTGGGAAACGACCTTTGAGCCCGCTCTACCAACTGAAGCACATCAACAGCAGCCTGACCGATATCCGTGCCCCAACGGAATTGAATCCTCACCATCGAGCTTCCCTCGATGCTGCTGGAGGATACCTGATACATATTCGGCGCTGATGATACCGCTCGCTCCAGTGGTCGAGTGACCTGCGCCTCTATCTCCTCAGGAGCGACATTTGGCCACTGAGTCATCACCATGACTGTCGGCAAAGTTATATTAGGAAGCAGGTCCACTGGGAGGCGCATCAGGCAAATAGCGCCGAGGAGCACCAGTGCCGCAATACGCATTACGACCGCAACGGGCCTGCTGACCGCGAATTGTGCTATGCTCACTGGTCTTTACCCCCGCTCCGCCGATTGCCTCCCGGACCTCCCGGACCTCTGCGCCCGCCGGTGACTACCATTTGGCCATCTTTGATCGGGATTCCGCACATGGTGACCACGTTCTGGCCCGGCTGCAGGACGCCGTTGACGCATACGAACTTATCATCTTCAGCACCAGGCGTAACAATCACCCTCTGAGCTTTATGGTCTTCATTCACAACTACTACATAAGATCCAGTCTTGTCTCGCAGCACAGCTTCGCGCGGCACCACAACGGCTTTCGACACCCGGTCTGTTTCCATGGACACATGAGCGAACATTCCAGGTTTCAGCAGGTTTTGAGAGTTGCTCATGATCACGCGCACAGAAAACTGTCGGCTCTGCGGGTCAGCAGCGGGGTTGATCTGGATAATGCTGGCTTCGAATGTCTTGCCCGGAAATGCATCGAGCTTGATCTTGACCGGTTGTCCGATATGCAGCTTTACACACACTTCTTCCGGGGTCGATACTGTCACCCATATCTGCTTCATAAACTGAACTGAGAGAATCGGCTGGGTGGGCGAGGCGATAGCGCCGGGGTCGGAATAGCGTCCGGTTACATAGCCATCGAGGGGTGATATGAGCACAGTATCCTGTCGCTTTGATTCCGCGCTTCTGAGTGATGCTTGCGCCGCGGCTACGCTGGCTTTGAGCGCGGCTATGCTTTGCCTGTAGGCTGACTTCTGAGAGGTGTTGGCCTTCGCGTATTCCAGTGAGGCGCGAGCTTGGACCAACTTTGCATATGCTGCTTCAATGTCAGCCTCACCTTTCCCTTTCGCTAATTCCCATTGCTGTTGTGCTGCGTCTTTGGTAGCATTGGCTGACTTTAACTGGCTCTTTGCCATCTCAAGCGCCGACTCCTGCACGCTCTGCGTAGCTTTTGCGTCGTCTACCACCTGTGTCGAAACAAACCCTTTTAGGTGAAGACTCTGGACACGATTATATTTCGTCTTTGCGTTCTCAAGATTGGCTTTGGCGCTATTGATCACGGCTGTGGCGTTGTCTATCTTCGATTCGGCGTCTTTTACGCTTGCGGCTGCGGCGGCTACCTGGGCATCACGTGTCTTGCGCGCCTGGTTGTAGTCGGCTTTGGCGCTGCTCACACTGGCTTTCTGCTGTTGTATCTGCGTGTTGACGGCGACATCCGATGGGTTCTGGCTCATTTGCGCCTGAGCGAGCCGAAATTGTGCCTCGGCCAGCGCGGCTCTCTGCTGCTGGACGTTGGCTTCAACTTCCGATGAGTCTATCCGCACCAGCACCTGCCCCTTGCGCACGCGGTCGCCTTCGCGCACATCCAGTAGTTCTATTCTCCCAGTGATCTTGGGCGCAATCTTGACATTAAGCGGAGCTTCCAGCGAGCCTGTAGCTTCAAAAGTGCGGGTGATGTCGCGAATCTGCACCGGGGCCAGTGATGCCACGGCAGGCCCGTTCATCCGTGCTGCACGTTGGTTTGCCTGACCGGCTATTTCCGCTTTCTTCTGGTCAACCCGCCAGGCAATCAGTGATGTAAGAACCAACACCGGCACGATAACACAAACCCATCTTTTCATAGACAACCTCGATGATAACAGTATAGTTAATATATATTAAGCAAATCAGGCTATCAATAGCTGATCAATTGCTTAACGATAGCTGAACATTGCAATGCAGTGCATAACCGACGTGGAGAAACCCCTGTTAGCCTGGTATAATAGTTGCCTTAGCTCTGGCGAGAGGTATAAAGTCATAAGGTTGTAAGGTCACAAAGTAAAAAGGTCATAAGGTCAAAAAGTTGGGATAATGGATATGGTTCGGGCACATCTCCGATGTGGCCCGAATTGACCAGATGGCATCAGGAGATTCCATTTTATCCTTTTCGGCAGAGATCTGTCCGAACTCTATTTTACCGATGCATTCTGAAGAAGTTATGAAGACGGAAAAGAATGAACGCATTTTCAGTCTTCTTAATCTTGTATCATTTTGACTTTCAAACCCATAATGCCAAAGGTTTCTCGGTTAAGATGAATAGTGCGAGTTTGGAGGTTGTAAGATGATTGTGAGAAATCCTACGCCGGGTGAGGTAGAGAAAGCTGCGGATATTGCATGGGCGGCTTTTGGCGGTGAGCAGGTTCACTGGCGGCAGTCGTTCCAGACAATAGCGGAGCTTTACGGCGAGAGGTTTATACTCGTGGTGGAGATAGACGGCCAACTCGTGTCGTCTCTTGTCTGCACTCCTGGCCCGGTGTACATTGGTGATGCAGTGGTGCCGCATTCAGCCGTGGGAGCTGTTGGGACATTGCCCGAAGCTCGCAAAAGGGGCTCGGCGGGAGCGATGATGACGGAGTCTGTTAAGCTGCTTCGCTCGGAGGGAATATATCTGTCGTCCCTGTGGCCGTTCTCTTACCCATACTATAGGAAATTCGGCTGGGAAGTTGGAGCTGAGAGCAGGAGATATCAGACCGATGCGAAGGTGTTCTCGGCGCTGGGTGATCCGGCGAAAACGCGCGGGGCTAAGGAAGACGATTTCCAACAAATACGAGCGGTATACGATGCATTCGCGCGCAAGCATAATTGCCTGACGCAGCGGTCTGAAACATGGTGGCGGAGGATTATCCAACCTGCGAATGTGTGGCAGTACACCACCGAGCCGGGGCGTGGGGCGATAGTCCATATTACAAATGAGACGATAGATGGTTATGCTGTTTATGAAATTGCCATTGATGAGGATCGCAAGCGTGTAGAAGTGGGAGAAATGGCATTTTCTGACTCTCGGCAAAGGATGGATTTGCTAGCAGGTCTGGCTGAGATCGATCCGGAAGCCAGGTTGATATTCTATTCGACCCGCAATGATATGCTGATGCATCAACTTCCTGACCCGCGTCTCGTGAGCACTACAATATGTCCCGGATTCCAGTTCAGGGTGATCGATCCGCCAAAGGCATTGGAGTCGCTATGCCCGGATAAATCCGTATCCGGGCGGCTGTCCTTTGCTCTGAGCGACTCGGTGTTTGAAAGGTTCGAGTTTGGTGTAGAGTTTGAGGGTGGACGTGTGGGGCTGTGTGCTCCTGACCGTGGTGCGCTGTTGAAGATGAGTGTGGAGACCCTTGCCAGACTCTATACCGGTTATCTTAGCCCGACGGATGCGTTGGCTCTGGGCATGATTGAAATTCAAGCCGGAAGTGAGAAGACCATCCACCCTGCGCAGCGTTTCTTCTCACAACGCCCACCATACCGGAGTTCAGTCGAACCGGGATAAGTGTATAATTACGTGTTATGAGTTACGAAAGATGAATTGGGGATTTGCTGATGAACCTTGAGAGTTTTCGCACTAACAGATACCAGCTTGATATTGAGTTTGATAGCATTTTACACAGGATCGTTCTTACAGACCTGTATTCGGGAGTAGTGTTCGCGGATAGTGAATATCGCTATTCGCTTTTCACCGAGTATGATGATGAAATAGTGCACTTGGAAGGGCTTTATGAACCAACGCTTGATGAGGTGGTCTCAGCCCGTGGGCACAAGATCGTAACTCTCAGGGGCCGGATTGGAAAACCGGAGAGCGGTGTCGATGTCAGAATGACGCAGCAGTTCAACCTGCGGGATAATGAGGAATACCTTGAAGAGAATATATCCCTGCGCAACGCGTCGAAAAAAGACATTGTGCTCAGAGGATATCGCTTCGGGTTCCGCAAGCATCTGAATAAGCCGAAGAAATACGGCGGCCCTGGTATGGATATTGATGAATACCGGCTGATAGCGCTGCCATTCAGGCTGCAGCCAGACGGTAAGAAGCATGATTATCAACTCGATGATCTTTACCACGGCCGATATCAGACCTCCGAATTCTATAATCCTGCGCGGTTGGTGCAGGAAGTGGTTGATAAGAACCGTGCCAGGTCCGAGGGTTGGGCGTGGACTAATGGAGAGCATGGCCTGCTGGTGGTTAAGTACAACCAGGAAGCTATTGAGTATTCGATGCTGGATACTGAGCATCGTGATGGTCACACTTACCTGACCTTTGGAGGGGCGTCGCCGTCACTCTACAACGAACCCACACAGGTCCGGCATCTTCAAGTGGGAAGCACCGCGACATTCGGAACCACACGTTTCCATTTTTATGAGGGGTTGTGGCGAAGAGGGGCGTATATGTTCCGCGAGTTTATGTCCACGCGTGGACATGGCATACCTGAGAACTACGACCCGCCTATCCACTGGAACGAGCTTTACGACATTGGCTGGCACCACAATAATAAAGAGGCTCTGGCCAAACACTATACGCTCGAGACTATGGAGCATGAAGCGGAAAAGGCGCGAGAAATCGGCTGCGATTCCCTTTACCTGGACCCCGGCTGGGAAACGTGTGAAGGAGCTACTATCTGGGACGAAGAGCGTCTTGGCAAGGTTGATGATTTTGTACGAAAGATAAAGGAAGACTACGGTCTGGAAGTGGCATTCCGCACGATCGGGCGGAGCTATTGTGACTCATACCCGGGTATGTATCGCCGCCGAGCTGACGGCAGCATAGGTTATTATGCACCATACGACCCGAAGCCGTTTTATGAAACCTGTATCGCATCGGAGCAATACCAACAGGAAAAGATGGCCAGACTCAAAAAGTTAGTTGACGCGGGAATGAACTTTATAATGTTGGATGAGTTCGACTGGCGCGGACCGTGTTATAATCCCAAACATGGGCACCCAATACCTACCACGCCTGATATGCACGCGCGCGCGGTGATGGACCTTGCCCGGAAGCTGCACGAAACTCACCCTGAGCTCCTGATTGAAGTTCATGACCCGATCTGGTCCTGGGGGCCGCGCTATCTGCCTGTATACTACTTGCACGACTCGAATTCATTCAATGAAGCCTGGGCTTTTGAGTTCATGTGGAATCCGTTGGAAGACTTACTCTCAGGCAAAGCTCTCAGCCTGATGTATTATAATCTCGCATACGAAGTGCCTCTGTATCTGCACATGAACATGGATTACGATAACGATAACTGCCTTGCGTTTTGGTGGTACGCTTCCACTGTCCGCCACATCGGTATAGGCGGGAAAAAGGGTAATGATAAGCGGTTCCAGGCATATAAAGAGGCGCTGTCTGAATACAAATCGATGAAAAACCTCTACACCCGAGGCCGCTTCTATGCCACCGATGAACTCACTCACATACATGTGATCCCCGAAGAAGGACAGTGTGTTGTGAATGCGTTCAACCTCACTGATACGCACACCAGCCGTAAGGTGGAGGTCAGACTGGGTGATTTTGGTCTCGTGGAAGACATCAATGTCGATGGTACGCGGGCTGAAATCGTGGGTACGAAGGTTGTGCTTGATCTGGATATCCCTCCGTTCAGCCCGAAAATAGTCAAGATATCATTCCGGCAAGTGGGTTCTGATTGGTAGAATAACCACAACTCTCGCCGGCTTATTAGCCGGCGAGAGTATTAATCATCTCATAATAAACAACGCAAGCTAAACTTAGAGGCAAACTCTTTGCCGGTTGTGAGTCGGTGCTCAACGGCATATCTGGTGAGTTCGGCCACGGTGTGCACCCCAAGTTTACGAAATATACGCAGCCTGTGCGTCTTTATAGTGCCGGTGCTCACGCAAAGTTTATCAGCAGCAGCTTTGCTGGACAATCCTGATGTAATGAGCTTTACTACCTCCCGTTCCTTTTGTGAAAGCTGCCCCTGTTGCGCACTCCAGTCATTAAGTTTACGCCATAATGAAGAAGGAGCCACGAATGATTTGCCCGACGCAACAGATTCGATGGCTTCAGTCAATGTGTTCATCTTGCATGCTTTTGAAACGAAACCGATACCGCCTGCTCTCATGAACTCCATAGCTTGTTCGGGAGAGTCATAGCCGCTAAATGCGACTGCTGGTGGAACCAGCTCTTTCCTCAATTGCTTCAACACATCGATGGCTGTGCCATCCCCAAGCATTATGTCCATAACAACCACATCAATATTACCGTTGAGGATGCATGACAAAGCCTCGCCTGCGGACTCTGCTGTAGCTACTATTTCATATCCCTGATTTTTCATATATGCACAAACTGACGTCAAGACAACTGGATGATCGTCAACTACCATGAGACGCATCTATATCCCTGCCTTTATGCAGTGTGTTAGCCTGAATTACTACTGCAGTATTCGGCTGTAATGAATAATGGGGGGTAGTGCAGCCAGATGACATCAATTTTGCGGAGTTCTCAAATTAGCTCCGATGCTGTTCTGCCATCGCCATTAGTTGATTGGATGTTACCACTCAAATATCCTTCTAAAAATTTCTTGACAAGTATAGGCTACCTGTGAGGGTCTAAGAGATATGCGTGCCAATGTGACTATATTTCTATTGTTCATCATAATGACTAGGCTATATGTACGACTTCTAACCGCACTAGATAGCAGAATTCATGCGATTGCATGACAAAGATCAGGTTAATGTTAGCCCATATTAATCATATTGCTGTAGGATTTAATGCTTATTTGCAACCGAATCCCGCCTACGGAGGACACGGATGAACAAAGTTAGGAATAAGGGTTTTCACATTTTGCTGGTAGATCGGTTTCCAGTCGCACGCTG
>JAJFTD010000075.1 GCA_021373255.1 bacterium | reverse complement strand
GTCCGGTGAGGAGTGAGCGCGAGAACCATACCCTGGTTCATCAGCCTTTGGAACGGCTCAACAAACGGCACCAGCCCCGCATCATGCAGGACTTTGGTCCAGAATCTCGCGTATAGGAGGTGCATGACAGCGTGCTCGGCGCCACCGACATATAGGTCAACCGGCAGCCAATATGCCGCCAGAGCCTTATCGAACGCCGCTGTGTCCAAATGCGGGCTCACAAACCGCAGGAAATACCAGCTCGAGCAGGCGAAACCACCCATGGTGTCAGTCTCACGCTTGGCGGGCGCACCGCACTGCGGGCAGATTACATCTACGAACTCAGGTATTGTGGCCAGAGGCGATTCGCCGGACCCGCTGGGGAGGTAATTCTCCACATCCGGCAGCACCACAGGCAGGTCCTCTTCAGGCACCAGCACCTCACCACAGTGCTCGCAGTGAATAACCGGAATCGGCGCACCCCAATATCTCTGGCGCGAGATCAGCCAGTCTCTGAGCTTGTAGTTGACCGCATGTTTACCCCTGCCGGTGTCGTCCAGCCACTGGGTGACTCTCTTCTTCGCCACCTCGCCGGGTGTGCCGGAGAACGCGCCGGAATTGATCATATCGCCATATTCCGCGTGGAAGAGCACATCGCGATACCATGGCTCGCGATAGAGCACTTCCATCACCGTCCGCACGTTCTCAAGAGAAGGCGCGCGGTTGCGAAGCTGCCGGAGAATGCGGACCTCGGAGTCGGTGGAGTCGAACAGGGTAACACCCACGTTTGCAAAGATGAATGCCCATATACTACCAACCACCTCAACCCATGCTTCGGTATTTTCCAGGTGTTTGCGAACGATCTGAATGTATTCGTGCGCTTTTGCATCACCGTGCAGAGTGACCCAATAATGGTTATCCTTTAGCTCAAAATCAATATCGGCTTTCTTAAGGTCATCACCGAAGCCGGGCTCCACATAATCTTCAAACACCTTGCTCTTGGAGATGCCATCGGTGCGATCGATTACGGGGATAATCGTGATGCCGAACTTCAGAGCGAACTCGAAGTCGCGCTCATCGTGCGCAGGGACAGCCATAATTGCACCGGTGCCGTAGCCCATCATTACGTAATCGGCAATCCATATCGGGATACGCTCGCCATTCACAGGGTTTATGGCATACGCGCCGGTAAACACACCGGTCTTTTCTTTTTCGGTGGACTGCCGTTCAATGGCGCTCTGCCTCTGGGCAAACTTTCTGTATTCTTCAACCGCCTCTTTGTGGTCCGGCGTGGTCAGCTTATCCACGAGTGGATGCTCTGGCGCGAGGACCATGAATGTCGCTCCCCAAAGAGTGTCGGGGCGGGTGGTATATATGATAATTTCATCACCCTGCTCAGAGCTGAACTTAACCTCAGCGCCTTCACTGCGACCGATCCAGTTCTTCTGCATCAGCTTGATGGAATCAGGCCAGTCTATGGTATCGAGGTCATCGATCAACCTATCGGCATATTCCGTGATCTTGAAGAACCACTGCGGCAGGTCTTTCTTTTCGATGAATGTATCACACCGCCAGCAGCGGCCGTCTTTTACTTCCTCGTTGGCAAGAACAGTGGCGCAGGATGGGCACCAGTTCGCAGGAGCAAGCGACCGGTAGGCGAGCCCGCGCTTGTAGAGCAGTTGGAATATCCACTGAGTCCACTTATAATAACTGGGGTCCGACGAATTGATCTCACGTGACCAGTCGTAGCCGATGCCAATGAGGTCCATCTGCCGCTTATATGTGGAGATGTACTCCGGCACCGTCTTCTTCGGGTGGCTGTGCTTCTTTATAGCCTCATTCTCAGCAGGCAGGCCGAAAGCATCCCAGCCCATCGGATGGAGCACATTGAAGCCGTTCATCCGCTTGTAACGGCACGCTACATCCGTGGGGATATAGTTGCGACAATGCCCCACCGAGAGTCCGGCGCCGCTGGGGTAAGGGAAGAAGTCCAAGCCATAGAATTTGGGCTTGTCGGTGCTGTCCTCAGTGCGGAAAAGCTCCGCTTCTTTCCAACGCTTCTGCCACTTTTTTTCTATCTCAGCGAAATCGTATTTTCGATCAGCCATAAAAAGCACTCCTGATAAACAAAAAACCCGCAACATATGCGGTGAAATTTCCTGAAAAACTCTACTACCAAACCAGATTATAGGTTCCCAGGAGGATGAGTGTCAAGGTGAAGCGCGGGGAAGGGATCTAATCGCGACAGCGCGAAGAGGCGAAAACGTGAAATGGGTCTAAAGGTCATAAAGTCAAAAGGTCACAAGGTTAGGAAGTCGAAGAGAAAACGTTAGTTGCTTCGGACTGCGAAGCTGCCGAAGCCGCCGGACGCACTATGTAACGGGTGTGGCACGTCGCAGGGACATTGTTAGTTGGCGTCGAACATAGAGAGAGACTTGCGGTGGAGAATGAGCAATGGACGAATTCGATATAGCGCTGTGTATTGTGGCCTTGGTAATCGCGGCCCGGTTCTTGATTAGGTGGATACTTATGCGCGTCAGCTTTGGCCGGCCGAATTATGCGAAAGTGGACCCTGATGAATTGGTAACTATCGCCAGGTTTATTTTAAATGAAGATGCAATCCAGTGCCAGGCAAAGATCAAGCATACAGGAATTCGGTGTATGATCGAGAAACCGGTGACGTCACTTTATTCGCGCACAGGCAGACCATGTCGCGGAATCGACCCCACAACACGGGTGGAAGTGCGCGCGGCTGATGCTCAGCGGGCATTGGAGGTGTTGGCGAAGGACAAATGCGAAGCGTGAAGCCTTGCCAGCCAGAACCGATCCAGCACCCAGCACGACACGATGATAGTCAGATACACCAAGGAGCCTATCTCTGTAGACGGATCTGCTGCGACAAAGGGAGCTACGACATCCAATGATACAGGCCCGACGAGAGTACCGCCAAAGAAGAAATCATAGTCTGCGACAAGTAATCCCGTGAACTGGCTGGCCGCAAGTGCGAAAATCGCTAACCATAAAGAAGCCGCAATACCAGACTTCAGGCCATGCTTTCCAAGAAACCGGGCAAACGGCCACAGAGACACTGCCGCTAACAGAATTACCCCAAGCTCCGTAAGAAAAGTCCGGCCACTTTGCCAGCGCTTCATATACTCGGCTTCGTTGCCATCATATCTCATTAACGTATTAGTCGAGCTCATAGAAGTAGGGTAGAAGCGTGCGGCATCATTATTGAGATGGATAGCCAATGGCTCCCTCAATGCAGACAAAACAACGAGTAAGCAAACAGACGCCAATACCAATACAGCCACCGCGCGAGCCGTGTTAGCATGGCTGCCGTGGCATCGCACAAACACGCGCCCCAACGCCCACGGAATGCTCAGAATAGAGGCAAGCTTGAGCAGAGAGCACACAACCCACAGCACAATATCAAACCAGTTCTCAAAGGGCGGAAAGACGTCTGTGAGAATGGCGTGGGTCCACCACAATATCGCACATGCTAGCGATGCTCCGAGGGCGTATCTCCAAGTCACGGTCTGCGCCTCCGACAGGGTTTAACGATCGGTTTAGTCATTCGCTGTATTATACGAAAGAAGGCAAGCAATCGTTACCAAGGCTCCGGCTAGAAAGCAAGGTCTATACCAGCGGAAAGGTTATTTGTGCTGTCGGAAGTATCCCAGCTATCAAATGAGTAGCGTGAATAACCGACGGAAAACGCACAGTTGTTGCGAAAATAATAGCGTCCACCAAGAGTGTAGCAAACCTCACGAAAACCATCATAGATATACTGATCACTGTCCGGCTTATGCACATAGTCATATCCCAGGTAACCCACTACATTATTGCTGGGACGATAACTCAACTCAGCAAATCCACCCGGATAAGATGTATCATCAATCCAAGGCGATATCTCGCTATCATCGATGATTTGCAGGTATTGCAGTGCCAAGTTCCATTTGCCAGAGTTAAGGCTAGCATCTGCTCCGATCCTTGAATAGTTTCCTGCAGGGAATTCGATAGTGTAATTGTAGTCCGTGTATTGGACTTGAGCACGACCGAAGAGCCCTGTAATTCCTATTCGCTGGCCGCTTGTCTGCCCTTCTCCCCGGCCGAATGTCTTGGTTCCCCGCACATAAAACCCAAGACCTGCATTTTTGACATACTCACCGTCTGATGCATTTATACACCCTGCAGCATATTCAATTCCACTTGCACCATAACCATAAAACTCAATTCCTGTTTGTGCAGACGCGAAGGAGGACTCGTAATTGTCACCTACACGTGCAAACCGATATACAAGGTAGGGTAATGTACCAATACGTCTCTCCAAACTGAATGGGATATATGCTGGTTCGAATTGACCTGCGCGGAGGTTCAGCCACGTAGAGTGGAGGTTGGTGATAACTATGCTCGCTCTGTTCGGCACATGAGCAGTAATAGCATAGGCGTTATTATCAGAATATGTTGGAATGACCGCAAAAAAGCCCAGGTTACCTCCCAAATAGCCACCAGATGCGGCATCCAGCCTGCCTGACCAATATGTTCGAGTATCACCAGACGCTGAACTCGCATTAGCCTTGACTATTATTGAAACCGGCATAACCTCTTTAAGCGTGCTAAGTTCTTCCTTCTCATGACCCGGCAGCTTATATCCATTCCGGCGATAAACAGTGCCGAAATCATTGAGCCGTGGGAAGTTGGAGTGACACATCGTGCAGTCTGCTTTGTACTTCTTGGCAAATGCCGGGATTGCAATTGCGGAAGTTGACGTTCCGATCAGTAGGGACCAAACAAGCCCTGCCGTAATGCCGATTAGAGTAACTCTGTTCTTGGTTGACTGCACTGTTCTCTCCTTCATGGCAATTTAACTTGCATATTATAACAAGTATTCACAAAGATAAATACCGATCCGGGAATAATTTAGGAACGATTGGTACCACATAATTACAGCGAGTATGATGCAAACACCATTGGATTGAGTTCAGGATGCTTGCTAGGTCGCACCTTGAGGTTGTTTCTGATACACTGGATAGGATTTTCACAGGGAGTATTATTAGATTTTGAAGAACAGGGGCTTCTCTTTTCTTGTTCCGTGGTTTTCTGATGGGGCGTTTGCGTTAATAGTGACGGCTGTGCCGTTGTTGGCGCTGCGGCTTGGAGTAAGTGTTTTGATGCTGGGCACCATAGGTTGGGTAGCGCAGGTGGCCAGGTTGCCTGTTACTTTGACTTCCGGCCAGTTATCGGAGAAGACGGGACGAGCGGCGGTTATTGTGCCTGCGGCTTGCGTTATAGCATTGTGCGCGGTGGGTATTGGATTTTCACGATCTTATTTACAGATCATTGTGCTCTATACCCTGATCACTGCTGCGTATGGGGCGTTTTACCCTCCGCTGCAGGCGCTGGTGGGGGATGTATCAGAACATGGTGATCTGCGGAAGAACCTGGGGGCATTTAATCTGGGCTGGTGCATCGGCGGAGCGGTGTGCGCAATAGCGGCGCGTTGGCTGGTACGCTTAGGACTGCCGCTGACGTTTTTTACCGGTGCCGCAGGAGCGTTTGTAGCCGGTGGTCTGGTTATCATATGGCAGAGGAGAAGGCCACCGGTTCCACAGGCATCTGATCTTGAGACTCCGATAAAATTGGCAGTATCACCAGTCATAGAGCAGACGCCCCCCGAACACTCACATGTACTTCTCTTCATCGCACGAATGGGGCATTTTATCGGATTCTTTGCGGCAGGAGTCATCCGTATATTGTTCCCCAAACTTGGTATGTCACTCGGTTGGTCGGAGTCACGTATTGCCACAGTGGTTGCGATGTTACTTGTAGGGCAAGCAGTGGCGATGATCACAACCGGGACATCGGATTGGTGGCGAGGCAAAACTTGGCCGCAGGCTGTGGCGCAGTCGGCAATGATGGTGTGCGCGCTGGTTTGCGTGTGGGCAAATTCACCGCTGGCGCTGGGTGCTGCATTCTTGATCACAGGATTGGCGCAGGGAGTGGCTTATACAGCCGCACTCTACCACGGGCTGGCCTCAGGCGCGCCACACGGCAAGATGACCGGGATACACGAGTCGCTGGTCTGCGCGGGGTACGTAGCTGGAAACCTGATAGGCGGGCTTGTGGCACAAATAGTATCACAACGTGCGCCCTATATGGCGCTTGCAGCACTGGCGGGGGTGTCTCTGGTGATAACTACAGTTTTATGGCGAAGAACATACATTATTCAGGCGCATTATTGAAGTGAAGAACTCTGATCCTCAACATCCACAATATCGACTGCTTCCAGCTTCTCCAGCAAGTCACGAGCCGTCGGAACAAGATCAGCAACCATTGCATAGTTTTCCAACATGTGGACCATAGGCGCCAACACATCCCTGTGAGTTTTGTCCATAAGAACCCTGAGCACATGATGTGCGCCCTCGCGAAGCCAGCCGGAATCAGGATTGCGCATCAGTGCGTAAAGAAGCGGGGGAACGCCCTTAAGGCCCAGGTTAATCAACCCCTCCGCCGCTAACCACCTGACGCCAAACTCACTGTCCTCTAGCGCTTCCACTAGCGCCGATGCGGACGATGGGCTACCTATTTCGACCAATCCCTTTGCAGCCTGCCATCTTATCTCTTTTGCTTTACTCTTGAGGGAATCTATCAGTGCAGGCACAGCACATTCACCCATCGCAACGAGAGATCTTCGGGCAGTCCTTCGCTGCAGGTCGTCACGGCTGCCCATCAGGTAGATAAGCGCCTCAATGGCTACGTGAAGCTTTTCGTCGCACGTCTCCCGGGAATACACTGCAGCGACCTCCTTTGCAAACCTATCGCCGCTCAGCAAAATGAATCGCAGCTATCAAAGCGTACCCTTGGGGAATGACCATCAAACAGGGGCTGTTAGTTGCGGTGGAGGTTGGGTTCAGTATTGAGGTGTTTGTGATTCGGTTTGGGCGCATTGGAGGCCGGTGCGGTAACAGCGAGCTTGGGCTTATGTGAGTGAGCCTTATTTAGCTTTGGAGCGATCACAAACCACATCAGCGGAAGCGATGCCATGAGCAGCACCCCGACTATCGCAGTAGATATCTTCTCTTCGCGAGAAAGCTTGAACTCGCGGTAGTTCGCACCTATCACTGCCACCGCCAGCACTACCAGCGCAGGCAGGGCGTTCAAGAATCCGAACATTACCACGAGCATGCCAATAGTCATCGCGGCAAATATCGCCCAATAGTTGCGCCTGGGTCTCATACTGAAGCGGTGCACTACTGCAAACACCAACGCCATAAAGATAAAGTCCCCGGACCCGATCATTGTCATTGGGACAAAAGCTCCCGCCCCAGCGTGAGGGATCGGCGTGCTCACCGCACCCACAACCTCCGGCGCTTTCTTTAAGACAGTCGCTACCGGGCCCACTGTAACGGTCCAGAGGTCAATGAAAGCAGCAAACATCACCACTGGAAGGAGAAGGTTCTTGTCCTTCACTCGCGATGAAATAATATACCCCAACCCAACCGCAGCAAGCATCACCATAAGATAATATGGAAGTTTGAATCCACTAATTACATTGCTTAATATGAAAAATTGCATACGAATGCCAGGGTATTGTCCCATCTTGTGCGGAATGCCTGTCTGAATGACAATCAAATTCATCAAAAGAAATGCAGCAGCCAGAAATCCCAGCAATGCAAGCAGGCTCTGCAAGGGATTCATCTTTATCTTAGTAAAAAAATAGACAATACCTATTTGAATTGCCATAAATGCCACAGTTGGAAGTGCAATGATGCAGAGTGCCAAAACATGCAGAGGAAAAGCGGCTGCGCCTGCGTGGGAAGCAGAAGTAATGAGGTGCTTCACGATCAGCGGGAGGAATGTGGCTCGTGGAACCAGCAGCCAAAGCGCGAAATACGCCAGTATGGCTGCAAGGAGGCTGAACGCAGGTGATTTCTTACGCAATATGGTGCACCTCTAGACTTTGACAATATTATACCACGGGTTTACAATTAAGATGAAGCAATACATCGGAGAAGAGAGTACCCATGAGCCAAATCAGAGTAGTCATTGCCGACGACGAATCTATTATACGAATGGACCTTAAGGCCCTGCTTGAAGAGATGGGGCATGTGGTCGTGGGCGAAGCCGCTGACGGTCAGAAAGCACTCGAGCTTACACGCACGCTAAAGCCTGATGTCGTGATTATGGATATCAAGATGCCGGTGATGGATGGGCTGGATGCAGCGAAGATCGTTTCGGATGAGAAGATCGCACCTGTAGTGCTGCTCACGGCTTATAGCCAGAAAGACTTGATCGAGCGCGCAAAGGAAGCGGGGGTATACGCTTACCTCGTGAAGCCTTTCCAGGAATCCGACCTGCTGCCGGCTATCGAGATCGCACTTGCGCGTTACCTTGAACAGCAGGACCTGGAGGATACGGTCGGTGACCTCGAACTGAAACTTGAGACCCGTAAGGTAGTGGATCGAGCCAAGGGGATTCTGATGGATAAATATAAGCTCTCCGAAGCTGAAGCATTCCGTAAAATCCAACAGCAGAGCATGAACCAGCGCCGGTCGATGAAAGAAATAGCCGACGCGATTATTATAGCACACGAAATTTGATATATGTCACCTTGGAATATTCGCCAGAATCAGGAGCAGGACGCGACGGACGCGGCGCTACGAGAACTCCCACCGGAGCAGGAACTTGAAGCGCTGCGCATGCGCGTGGCTGACCTGGAGAAGCGGATAGCCGAGAAGTTCCTTGAAGCCGATGCGCTGCGTGAGATCGGGCAGGCAATCGGGTTGATGCTCAACATCGATGATATGCTCAAGAAGGTAGCCGATATAGTCGTCAAGGTTACCGGAACTGATCTCTGCCTCATATATCTGATTGCCGCTAACGGCGAGGAGCTGGTCCTGCGTGGAGCCAGTGGAGATGTCAAGGATGTGGTCGGCAAGATCAGGCTCAAAGTGGGTGAAGGCATCACCGGTTGGGTGGCGCAACAAGGCACGCATGTTGTCCTGAGCCGGGAGGCGTGGCGTGATGAGCGGTTCAAGCCTGTGCCCAACCTTATGCAGGACAAATATCAGTCGATGCTTTCAGTTCCCCTCAGAGGCAGAAACGGCCTGGTTGGGGTTATAAATGTCCGCACCAACCCACCCCACGACTACACCAAGCTGCAGGTCAACCTGCTGGACAGCGTGGCGAGACAGGTGGGCGGGGCTGTAGAGAATTATAACGAATACCGCCGGATGGAGCAGCGCGCATCTCAGCTCAGCACCCTCTCCGAAATCAGCCGCACCATTACTTCGGACCTTTATCTGGAAGAGATACTCCAGCTTATAGTCGCAATGACGGCTGAGAGTATGAACTTTAAGATTTGTTCGGTCATGCTGCTGGACGACGACAAGGACGAATTGGTCATCAAGGCTACTCAGAGCCAGAGCCGCGCTTACACTAAGAAACCCAATGTTAAGCTCACAGAGAGCGTGGCAGGGCGAGCGGTTACAGAACAACAGCCGGTGATCATTCGCGACGTCCGCAAGACTCCGGGCTATCAATATCCCGACATCGCCAAAAAAGAGGGGCTGTGCTCGCTCATTGCACTGCCGCTGTCGGTGAAGAAGGAGATAATCGGGGTCTTGAACTGTTATACCGCCACTCCCCGCGATTTTTCCGAGGAAGATGTTAACCTGCTCACGGCTCTCGCGAACCAGGCGGCGATTTCAATCCACAACGCCAAACTGATGGTGCGCACCGCCGTGCTCCAGGAGATGCACCACAGGGTAAAGAACAGCCTGCAGACCATCGCCAGCCTGCTCAGGCTGCAGCTTCGTGTCGGGAAGCTTGATTCTCCCAGAGAAGCTCTAATTCAGAGCATCAACCGCATACAGAGCATTGCCGCAGTGCACGAGATGCTTTCCATCGACAATCTGGATGACGTGAGCATCAAGAAGCTGGGCGAGAACATCGTCTCAGCAACCGCAAGAGGGCTGCTGCCTGACGCCAGAGCAATAAAGACATCAGTCGTTGGCGACGATTTCCTCCTGCCAAGCAGCCAGGCAACCTACGTAGCACTGATCCTCAACGAGCTTATCCAGAACGCAGTCGAGCACGGGTTCATCGGCAACAAAGGCAGCGAACTCATAGTGCGAGTCACCCGCGATGAAGACAACGTGGTCATGGACGTCTTCAACGACGGTGTACCACTCTCAGACGACTTCGACATCAAGCGCGACCGAAGCCTCGGTTTACGGATAGTTGAAAGTCTGGTACGCGACAACCTGCTGGGCGAATTTAACATAGTCAATGAAGACGGCAAGACGCGGGCATCAGTAACGTTTCCGCGGTAGGGGTGCGTTGCGCGTCGTTCTATGCTTTGGCTCCTTCTTCCACCCTAACAGCCGATACTTCGATGCTTCGGGACGAAAAGCAGTCCTGAAGCATATCAAATGCTGTATGTCCATAGATCATTGTCAGCCCATGTACGGAGGTATCAACCATGACGTACAAGGTCAAGGAAATACTACGTAAAATTGAGATCTATATGTCCTCACAGGCAGATATACCACTGGATGATGTCAGGTCTTGGATGCACCATGACAGCATCGACGTTATTGGAGCGGTGGCTGACATAGTTACTTATCTACCATATTATGAACGAGTGAGGCCACCTTTGCCGCAAGAAGAACTTGAAGCGTTTCTTTTTAAATACTACGAGAGAT
This sequence comes from bacterium, assembly GCA_021373255.1. Lineage (GTDB taxonomy): Bacteria > Armatimonadota > UBA5829 > UBA5829 > UBA5829 > UBA5829. The sequence goes on along the minus strand of JAJFTD010000075.1, from coordinate 12,930 downwards.
GCCTAAGAGAAGATCCGAAGAGCGAGTGGGCTGCTAGCCGGTATGCTGTGGGACAGGAAATTACAGGATGGTTCACAGCTGTACCCAAGAGTGAGGACACGCACTTACAGACATTCCTTCTGCGCATGAAGCATTGGATGTCGCAATTATATCTAGCAGCGGATTCGGAAGTAAGGAATGCTATTGTCACCGGTGCACTGGAGCATATTTTAGAAGAACCTCGGTGGCGTGAGTTTTTCCTTGATTGGCGTAACGATCCAAACCTAAGTGAGGCTTATGACCAAGCGATAGAGTGGGCAGTTGAGCACGAGCGGTAGTGTAGCTTCTATGCTTCGGGACGAAAAGCAGTCCCGAAGCATATCAACCCCCTACTCACTACAAGCCCGTAACATCAGAAGACTGAGCCACCCGTACCAGCGGATAATGGTTTTCTCCTGACAATAACAGGGATGCTGAACCTTGCACTCTCACGTGATCGCCTACATGCCTGTCTTGTGCCAGTATGTCTCCAGATACCATGACACCGTGGTAGATTGTTCCATTCTCTCGATCTGAGCCGTCATCAACAGTCATCCAGGTATAGTCGGGTGCGATACCGGTGATCTTTCCCCAGATTACTACGTCCAGGCCGATGTTATTGGGGCCTGCGCTGCCGTCACACCCGATCTGGAGGCATTCAGTCGCCCCTCCGCCAACGGCACGACCGCCCATTCCAAGTGGGGCAGGTATACCGGTAGTCGGTTCCTGCTCATTTATCAGGTGGATCAGGTTTAGGACCCGCTCACCGTCCGGCGTAGTCTGCACTTCACCAAATAGAGATACTTCCTTCCCTCTGGTGGCTCCATTTCCTAGAACCGCCAGTCCGTTTGCCCGGTTATTAGCTTCTACATTGAACCTGTCCGAGTGGATACGGGTGACTACTATACCCGACACCACCACGGCCTGCGAGCCGGATGACTTCACCTGAGCCAAACTGAGCGTATTTACGTCCGCAGCTACTGCCATATCATCTACATTGAAGCTGAAGACAGCGGCAAGATCGTTGTCTGAGTAAAGCTCGACTTGATTGAAAGATTCTTCCGAGACTATCCCCAGGAAATACACGTCATTACCCATGCTCAGTGTCTGGAGTGGTTCTACTGCACTATAGGCATCGAAGCCGGACCCAGTATTGGCGTGCATCCGCCAGAACGGGATTGCGGGATCACCGGTTGGGCTGGGGTTGCCGATCAGGCGCACCCCGAATGCATTCACCGGATATGAGAGGTTGAAAACAATCTTGTCTCCATTGCCCGCAAGAAACTGGTTCCTAGAGTTGGACCCTCCCATCGAGTTGGGGCTGCTGGTGGCACTGTAGGCATTGGTAGCGACAGGCTGAACAGCATTATGAGTCGAACCGTCCGACTGCAGCCCATCCGCGCTCATCGTCAACATACCGTATGCGTCGGCATCAGATCCTGCGTCCTGCGAATCCAGGCTCACCACAAAGTTAAGACCATGTGCCGCAACCGCCGTATTGAACGCGGTGGCGTCCGTATATGCCGTCTCGGCGTGGCTGGCTGATGTGGCTGTAAACAGGCACAGGACAGCAAGCAAACTGCCTACTTTCTTCATGACCAACACCTCCCCGTCCTAATTCAGCAAATACACCCATGCATCTGAGATACTTATGGAATAAGTTTGCTTGTTTACAATATCGACTCTGGCGTAATCACTTACAATCGGAACGCTCATATAAGCTACCAGGTTTGACTGAGTGAAATTGGCATAAGGAGTCATCTGAGTGGTGGCTGTAGCAAAGCTACCGGTGCCAAATAGAGCATAAGCGCCACTGTACTGAGCTCGGAACCGAACATCGATATGAATGTTCTCAGGAGAAGCACAAGCAGAAGGAATCGTCGACACGATCCTCATTTCTCTGTAACCTGCGCAGTTGATTAACGGCGAAGATAGGGTACCGCCATTGGCTGCCAAGGGTATGCTGGGTGTTGCGAAAGATATGATTGTGCTCTGCGCAGGTGTTTTCACAGTGTTCTGTGTAGAATCAATCTTCACTACAGGAGAGTTTCCTACGCTTACTGTAGGTGTATTGGCCACATTTACACTTGTAGTGCCACTAACCTGCACAGTATTGGCAGTGGGGTCTATTTTAACTGAGTTTCCGCTCGGGTCCATCTTCACGGTATTTGCCGTCGCGTCAATTTTCACAGAGGGCGCATTTTTTACCTCTACCGGTGTAGTGCGAGTCTGGGCAAGTGACATTGTCGAGCATGTCACCACGCAAATCAGCACAAACAAAATCGTAACTGCTATATGTCGCATAATTAACCTCCCCAATCATTGCGTGCTATTTTTAATGCACGTTTGCTACATACACTATACCATGAACTTTATAGTTGATAGGCGGTAGCATTCTCCAAGCAATGTCTGTGCTCTTGACAGGCGACCCTCAATTTGGGTATATTCTGACCGGTAGGAGTTTGACGGGCTTTCTGCTCCCCACTCTCCGCTTTTAGTTTTACAGGAGGCAGTATGGCTCTCGATCTTCTTGATGCCCTGCACGACAGGGAGCGCAAGGTAAGCGCGTATTTCCAGCAACCGCGGTTCCGCGAATGGTTCAAACCACAAGATTTGCAGGACGCGGTTTTTGCATATGTTGAACGGTCAGGTAAGCGACTTCGGCCAGCGGTTATGATGTGGTCCTGCGGGGCCGTGGGTGGAAACGAGGACATGGCACTACCAGCAGCGGCGGCGGTAGAGATGTTCCACACGTGGACACTGGTCCACGATGACGTGATCGACAACGACGATATGAGGCGCGGCGGGCCTACTGTCCATAAGCTGGGTGAGACGTTCGCCACACAAAAACTTGGCTACAGTGAAGAGAAAGCCAGAGAATACGGCAGGGATCTCGCGATCCTTACGGGCGATTCTCAGCACGGATGGAATGTGAGCTTACTGTGCGAATGCGCTCGTAACGGCAATGTAAGCGCGGCTACTGTGCTGGAGATTATTTATAACCTCGAATCCTACGTGGTGAACACCTTGATCGAAGGCGAGACGCTGGACGTACAGTATTCACGCACGCCTATTGAGCAGCTCACCCGCGAGGACATCGTCCATATGCTGTGGATGAAGACGGGCGTATTGTATGAGTTTGCCGCTCGGGCAGGTGCGATGATCGGCTTGGACACCCCTGATATGAACCACCCCTATGTGTCGGCTCTGACCAGGTTCGCATCGAGCTGCGGCACAGCTTTCCAGCTTCAGGACGATATTCTAGGTCTGATGGGCAAAGAAGAAAAGCTGGGTAAGCCTGTAGGCTCCGATGTGCGTGAGGGCAAGAAGACTACCATAGTCTACTTTGCACTGAAATCAGCCACACCGGAGGAGCGCGCGTTCTTGCTGTCGGTGCTCGGACGTGGCGATGCAAGCCAGGAGAACGTGCAGAAAGCAACGGATATGATGGTAGCCCTCGGCGGCATCGAAAAGACAGCCGAACTGGCGTTGGAACACGTAAACAAAGCCCTGCCCGAGCTTAATACGCTGCCGGATTCGGAATATAAAGAGCTTCTTACATCTTGGGCGCATTATATGATTAATAGGACGTTCTGAGTCTTGCGTCATGCGTCTTGCGTCGGGCGTCGTTGCGCGTTAATGCGTTTTACGTTGGGGAAGGGAGGCTGTACAGCCGTCCTTTCCCTGCTCTCTACTCTCATCTCTCCACTCTCCACTTCTTCCCCACCTCGTCTGTTTGACACTCTATGGGCTCCCGTGGTACAGTTGGGTGTAAGTCTGGCAACGGAGGTTGGTTAATTGGCATATAAGGTTACTCTCATACCGGGGGACGGCACAGGGCCGGAGCTTTCGGATGCTACGCGGCGCGTTATCGACGCCACGGGCGTTGACATAGACTGGGAAGTCGTGGAAGCCGGCGTTGATATTATGGAGAAATACGGAACGCCTCTTCCGGACGAAGTTGTGGAAAGCATTAAGCGCAACAAAGTCGCTCTCAAGGGCCCGATCACGACGCCTATCGGAAAAGGATTCCGCAGCGTTAATGTTGCTCTGAGAAAGACACTGGATCTCTACGCATGCGTGCGGCCGTGCAAATATTACTCCGGCATTCGGTCTAAATATCAGGATGTGGACCTGGTGATCGTCAGGGAGAACACAGAAGACCTTTACGCGGGTGTTGAGTTTGATTTGAACACGGCGGAGTCGCAACAGATCATCGCGATGAGCGGCGGCAAGATACCGCGCGATTCGGCGATCTCAATCAAGCCGATATCCGTAACAGGTACGCGCAGGATTGTAAAGCAGGCATTCGACTACGCTATAGCCAACGGCCGCAAGAGCGTTACAGCCGTTGCCAAGGCGAATATCATGAAATACACGGATGGGCTGTTCTACAAAGTGGCCCGCGAAGTGGCAAAGGCCTATGGAGCACAGTTTGAACCCGGCACACCTGAGCCTGAACACGCCGATTCCGTGGTTGGGAGCCAGGTGGCAGGCACAGGCGCGGGCATAGTCTACAACGAGAGACTTGTGGACAATATGTGTATGCAGCTCGTACAGAAGCCTGAGCTCTACGATGTGATAGTGCTGCCGAACCTCTATGGCGATATTCTCTCCGACCTTTGCGCGGGTCTGGTCGGCGGGCTTGGTGTTGCGCCTGGAGCAAACCTCGGTGAGCACACAGCAGTATTTGAACCGACACACGGCAGTGCACCCAAATATAAGGGCTTGAACAAGGTCAACCCAATCGCTATGATCCTTTCGGGTATGCTGATGTTGAGGCACCTTGGGGAGATAGACGCAGCCAACAGGCTCGAAGCGGCGGTCGCCAAGATTATCGCCGAAGGTAAGGATGTCACTTACGACATGAAGCCGGATCGCAATGACCCCACAGCCATCGGAACCTCTGAAGTTGCAGACGCGATTATCAGAGAGCTTGGGAAGTAATTATTTGTAGTAACCCGTAAGATATAGGTCACGATAGAGGGTAACTCTACCGTGGCCTTTGCTTTTATTAAGCAAACAGGCGGCGAATTGGCAATTTTTGCCGAATTCTGAGATAATTGATAGCGAGGGCGAACATTGGATTCACAACCACGGGTAGTGGTACTATTTGGCGTGATAGAAATCTTGCTGTGAAGACGAGTGTTGGGCGTAAAATCACGCCAGGCTAAAATCATGTTATGGATGCCCAACACCCAACCACGAGGAAGGATACTGGTCCGCACTAAATTATAATTTGTCATGCTGAAAACACTTATATCCATACTGCCTGCCGCCGTCGGAGCTGATGGTGGAGGTCATCGCTCAAGGCGGGGACGTTCCCGCCGTCAATACAGACCAGCCCACGAAGACATGGGCAAGTGGATCTGGATAGCCGGGTCCGAAGAACCTCGCAATTATTACCTCTATGCCCGCAAATCTTTTGAACTGAAAGCCAAGCCTACCAGCGCAATCATCAAAGCCAGTGCCGACACCCGCTATAAACTTTATGTCAATGGTGAGTACGTGGGCAAGGGTCCCGCACGGGGCACATCGGGCGTCGCTTATTACGATCCTTACGATATTACCGACTTGCTCGACAAGGGCAAGAATGTTATTGCGTTTCTTGTGCACCACATTGGTGAGAGGACATCATTTGCTCCGGAAGGCAAAGCCGGTCTCATCTGCAAAGTGGAGATTGACACCGGTGAAGAACAGCAGACCGTGGAGACGGACGAGACGTGGCTGGTGCATCGCGCTGATGACTGGACCGGTCTCGGCGACCGCGTAGGCGAGCGCCTCGGATTCCAAGAGGCATATGACGCCGCCGGGAGCATAGATGACTGGAAAGCCATCAAGTGCCGCGAAAAGAATTGGGAGAACGCTGTCGTGGTGGGCAATGCGCCGTCCATGCCGTGGGGCATACTGGTGGAGCGCGGCGTCCCGCTGCTTGAGGAAGAAAAAGTTTATCCCAAGACTCTGGTTGGTCTGTATAATTCACCAGAGCGGAGTAAAGATACACCCGTCCAGGATCTACCGGATGCTATGGCGGATTCCGAACTCGTCGCGCTTACTGCGGGGAATGTAAAGAACCCAGACGTATTGATCTCTGAATCTGGAGAAAGCCATATAAAGACGCCGCGCGGGGACAGAGGGGTTGTGATGATCCTCGACTTCGGCGAGGAAGTCTTTGGAAACGTAGAGCTCGGGATCGGCGGCACTGGAAGCGGGAGTATCGACCTGGGATATGGCGAAATCCTGGAAGACGGGCGAGTAAAGCCTAATCGTGGTGAGATGAAGTATGCGGACAAAGTGATCCTGAAAAAGGGGAAACTTGCCTGGCAGAGCTTTGAGCCCAGGGCATTCCGTTACCTGCAGATTGAGTTCAGACGCTGCTCCAAGTCTGTGCCATTGGAGTATGTTAGGGTAAACCAGACTACATATCCTATCCAGCAAACGGGCAGCTTTGAATGTAACGACAGCATTCTCAACGATATCTGGCGCGCGGGGATGCGGACCACACACCTGTGTATGCAGGACACATTTATAACAGATCCCCGGCACGACAGAAGCATGTATTGGTCTGATGCGCGGCTTGAATCACGTGCAGCTTATTACGCTTTTGATGATACGCAGTTGCTGGCGCACGGATTGAAACAGGTCGCGGCTTCGCAGAAAGCCGATGGGGCTATCTCAGGAGCGATTCCGGCCAATAGCGAGGTTATTCCAGACTTCGCGCTATATTGGATTTTCTCAATACTGGACTATTTCGCATTTTCAGAAGACATTGGTCTTCTGCGTGACCTCTACCCAAACGTCAAGAAACTGCTGGGTTGGTTCGAGCGCTTCAGAGGTGAGGATGAACTGCTGGCTTGCGTGCCGGGTGATCTTTACATAGACATGGCTGATGTAGACAAGCGCGGCACGGTCACATCGCTTAATTGCCTGTATTATCAGGCTCTGCGTGTGGCCAGTGTAATGGCGAGTGTGCTTCAACACGAAGAAGAAGCCACAGATTACATAGAGTCCGCAAACAGGCTGAAGATCGCTATTAACAAATATCTGTTTTCACCCAAGCGAGGGCTATACGCCGATTCCATGGTGGATGGCAAGCTCCTGGACAAGTTCAGCAGCCAGACCAATGTGCTGGCCGCTCTATTTGATATTGCCGACCATTATCAAAAATCGGCGATCATCCGTCAGGTGCTTGGCGGCTCGCTGCCTGAGATTATCACTCCGTTCTTTACTTCGCACCTGCTGGAACTACTATATTCGGCTGACCGCTACATGGATGCGTTGTATATCCTGCGCAAGAAGTGGGGCGCGATGGTTAAGGCCGGGTCGGCTAACGTATGGGAGATGTTCGATCAGAACGGTGGGCTTTGCCACGGGTGGTCCACCGGCCCTGCCCGAGACTTGATAGCCGAGTATGTGGGAATAAAACCGGTGCTGGGCGCGCACAGGTTCTCGATAGCGCCGCAACCCTGCGACTTGAAGTGGGCCAAAGGTTCGATCAACACCAAAGCCGGGCCACTTACGGTTGAATGGCATGCCACACAGCGTGTGTTCGCGATGGAAGTTAATGTCCCACAAGGGCTGAAAGTGGACGTGTATCCTCCGGGTCCGCAATATACGAAGATAACCGCAGATGGCAAGGCGCAGGCGTCCCGACTGGTAACTATCAGTGGTGGAAACCACCAGATTAAAGTCACCGCGCAGCGGCCTCCTAAGCAGATCTCGATGGAGGAGATGCTCAAGACATCAACAGTTCAGATAGTGGAACTGCTTGATGAGTTATCACCAAAAATGCGCAGGAGCCTTGGGCTTACAAGCATCCGAAGTCGTCGATCAGGAACCAGAGAGGGCGGACGCGGTAAACGAGGTCGCAGCGTTGAGGCAGAAGTTGAGCCGAAGGTAGAGCTGTTGCCGGCACCGGAGATAGACGCCACGGTTGGTGAGGGTGAAATCATGCCCGAGGCCACTGAAGGCGAACTCGCGGCGGTTGGAGAAACTGCAGCAAAGCCGCGCAGACGCCGCGTACGCAGGGGCCGCAGAAGCCGCTCTAGTGAGACCGGACAACCGATAGAAGCAACGGACGCAACCGTTGAGCAGGAAGCTCCCGAAATAGAGATTGCACAGCCCGAAGAAGCCCAACCCGCCGTTGCGGAGGAAGCTCAAAAATCCAGGAGAAGACGTTCCCACAGAGGCGGACGCAGGCGTTCTAAGACTGCAACAACTGAGGCAGGTGAGGTTACATCAGTTGAAGTTACGACTGAGGCAGTCGTGGCCGCAATATCTGTTGAAGAGCCGGTGGCGACCGATGAGACTCCACAGCCGAAAGCTGCAAAACGCTCACGTGGGCGGGGCCGCAGACGGTCCGGCGCAGGCAGACAAGGCAGCACTGAAGAGCAAGCGCCACAGCCAGAACTCATGGCCGAGCCGGTAGTAGAACATTTACCGGAAGCCCCCGTAGAGGCTGCTGTGGAAGAAGCACCTAAGAAGAAACGCCGGTCCTACACGCGGCGACCCAGGCGCAAGCCCGATCAAGCCGGGGGAACCAGTGGAGAAAATCAACCTCAGGATCAAGCATCACCAACTGAGGGATAAGCACTATACAATGAAGCCTCTTCTGTAAAGAAGGGGCTTTGTTTTTTTATGAGAGCTTTGTATATCCTCTCCTGGGGGAGTAGGTTGTACATGTGCCAAAAGATGTATTATGCTCTGGGCTCGGATAGAGACTTGGGGTCTGAGCTCTGTTGATGCTTGCTGATATAGACGGGAGCATCGACCATAGCATAGATATGTATGAAAGTTGCTATGCAGGCTAGGATTACAGATAGTGGACTTAGGCTCTGCAGGAAGACGCTCAGGCGGTGGCTGGCGTCGAGGCCGCTGACATCCGGCGTTGAGACGGCAAACAGGAACCAGGCTATCATCGTGGTAGTGAACAGCACGATGCCTTTGTTGAATTGCCCACAGTAGATCTGGCCAAACCCAGGGGCTATTGAGATAAGAAACGCTATTAATGCGCTGCGCTTGGGTGCGGAATATTTGCCGGGATTTTCAATCATCTGGCGCAGGAGGTCCTGCTGCCTTCTGCCCTCGGATATTTGAATGATGGTCTGGGCGTATTTCTTCTCAGCAGATATTCTAGAGGAATCTGACTCGAACATCCGCTTGTAAGCATCAGACGCGACCTCCAACTCCCCACGTGCGAAAAGCATATCAGCTGCGAACTCTTGTGCATCCAAGTCCGCAGGACACAGCTCGAGAGCCTGGGAGACAGCAGTCTCCGCCGCCCCATAATCACCACGACGCCGGTGAACATGCGCCGCGGTCATCAGCCGTTCAAACTCAGCCTGCTTCTTCGCTGCGTCCAAGTCCTGGGGAGTCATTGTTTACTGAGTATCCCTTTCCAATTTGCTGGCAGTTTCTTTCCAAAGTGACTCGATATCGTAATACTCCCGCTCCTCGCGAGCGAATATATGCACTACTATATCGCCATAATCAACCAGCACCCACTTCGCCTCGGAATAACCTTCAGCATGGTCCTTTCGCAGACCAGCCTGCTTGCCGTCCACGACAAGGCCGTCGGCAATGGCTTTAATATGGGTGTTTGAAGTTCCGCTGCAGATCACAAAGTAATCTGCCAGCAAAGTGCGGCCAGTAACGTCCAGTATCTCGACGTTTTCCGCTTTTTTTTCATCAAGTATTCGTTTGATTATCTCTAGCTTCTGTTGTGTCTCTATTGTGGTCACTCCCAAATTCTTCAATAATACGCGTTAGCCTCGATAGCGTTCACGTAGACTATACCCGCCCCCTCACCCTAACCCTCTCCCGCGGTGGGGAGAGGGGACATGAATGCGTGGGCAGGTAGTTAATCGCTGTAGTTGCGGCCGACTATTACTGTTACATCAGCGCCATCACTGGAGCCGGATTCCTCACGGATCTCCTCGCAGTTCAGTAATTTTGCAATCCGCTGGACAGGTTCGATCTTACCCTTATGCGTTATAATACAACTCTGGACATAATCCGACCTCGGAGCATTGCCGTAGCGCTCTACTTCAAAACCAGCATCCTTGAGCTTATCAGCAGCCCTGCGAGCAATGCCGGATATACCTGAGCCGTTCAATACTTCAATCTTCGGGTTCTCTTGCCCAGGACTTCCCTGGAAGAGCATATTCTGAGCGATGACTGTCCTTGCAGCCTCCATATCAGGCACCCAATAGCTCGCCCCACTTATATGCTGCGGTCCACCGGGGAGCACGTCCATTGCCATCTCTTCGGGCTTGAAATCTTTCATGAACTCCGAGAGCCCGTCCCAGTCACGCATCTTCAAGTTGCTGATGATGTATTTTCTCTCATAAGCCTTGCGAAGGAAGTCAGCACGTTCGCGCCTGGTGGGCAAGCTGAGCACCCGGTTGGCAAGCGATCTCATAAAGAGCTGTTGGCGCACGATTCTACCGGCGCTCACACGCTTGCCATCTTTCATAGTGTAGCCGCTGTCGCCGATGGCGTCGTGCCGGAACCTGACGAACCCCTCCGCCTGCTTGCCATTGAGAAGCTGCTTCTCAGGGCTTGCATGGAGGTTGATGTAGAGTCCGCCGTGACGGTCGGTATAATGCATATCTTTATCAACAATTACATAGATGCCACCAAGCAGGTCTACCATACCCCGAAGACCTCCGGTGTTGGTCATCACATAATAATCAATCGGCACTCCAATGAGGCTCTGCACCACCTGCTTGGCGAGTTCCGGCCCGCCATGCACGTTTGCCGAATTGATCTTGCACGTCCCGTGACCGGGGATTTCCACCATAGTGTCGCGAGGTATACTGATTGCTCGGATGTCCTTCGTCTGGGTATCAATAGCCATCACAACCAGCGTATCTGACAAGCCGTAGCCATTACTGTTACGCTTGGAGGTATCATCCTCGCCCATCATCAAAATGCGCACATAGCGCTGATCGTGGAACGGGCCGGACATCATATCTCCCAGGCCGGTGCCGGTCGCCCTCATAGAGGGGAGCACCACAGCGAGGAATGTCCCGCCTGCGACTCCGAGGATAGAGCCAAACACGATAACCAAAACAACAATTAACCAGGATGTGCCTCTCATCCCTTCCCCCTGTACAACCCTGTTTTCAAAATGTAGTTCTCCACTAATTCCGGCACCAGGTATTTTATGGATCTCCCCGACCTCACGCGTTCGCGCAGATCAGTGGAAGATATATCAACCCCAGGCATCTCAAGCGGCGCAACACACCGCGCGAAATCTTCGGGAAGTGACTTTATCACGTCAGCTACTTCCTGCCCTGGACGGTTCGCCACAACCACCGTTGCCAGTTCTTGAATCCCGTAAGGATCGCGCCAACTCATAAAGCTGGCGGCTTCGTCAGCGCCTACTAATAAATAGACGTCTGCCTGGCCGTTATAGAGCCCCTTTATTTGTTTCAGAGTATCAATTGTATACGACGGGCCTGAACGCTCAATCTCAAGAGTAGAGCATTCGAACCGCCCGTTATCTTTTACGGCAAGACAAGCCATTTGGTGCCTGTACAATACCGGCGTCACTTCCTGACCAGTCTTGTGAGGCGGGTCCGCCGCCGTTATGAACAGCACCGTATCAAGTTTGAACTGCTCCCGCGCCTGTTCCGCCAGTATCAGGTGGCCGTAGTGAATCGGGTCGAACGTGCCACCCATTATTCCGATTCGCTTCAGCTTGATGCTCCCGCTCCTATCCTCTGAGCTGCCCATTGCCCATGACTACATACTTATACGTTGTCATTTCTCCAATGCCCATTGGGCCGCGAGCATGCAGCTTCTGTGTACTTATTCCCATCTCGGCGCCCTTGCCAAATTCGTATCCATCAGTAAAGCGGGTCGAGACGTTGACAAACACAGCCGCAGCGTCCACCTCACCGGTGAATCGCCTGGCTGCGGTTAGGTCTTCAGTCACGATGGCCTCAGTGTGCCTACTGCCGTATTTAGCTATGTGCTCTATAGCCTGGTCTATACCCGAGACGACTCTGACGGCAAGGATGAGATCGAGGAACTCTGTCGCCCAGTCCTCATCAGTGGCCTCCTTAAGACCCGGCACAATGGCGCGCGCTTTCTCATCCGCCCGGATTTCAACCCCAGCATCAAGCAAGCGCTTACACATAGTAGGAAGAAACTCAGAGGCAATTTGTTCACTCACGAGTAGAGTTTCAGTGGCGTTACATACGCTCGGGTTTTGCACCTTGGCGTTGACCGTTATCTCCTCAGCCATCTTAAGATCAGCGGCACCATCGACGTAGATGTGGCAATTGCCGTCACCGTGCTCTATAACGGGGATGGTCGAGTTCTGGACCACTGTTTGAATCAAACCCTTACCACCGCGTGGGATGAGGCAGTCAACATAGGGCTTCATAGTCATCAGTTCCCTTGCAGCCGCGCGGTCAGTGGTTTCGATGATCTGCACCGCACCCGCAGGGACTCCGGCGGCTGTGATGGCCTTGTCGATCAGCGCGGCGATGGCGAGGTTAGAGTGAATGGCCTCAGAGCCGCCACGCAGAATCACCGCATTACCCGACTTAAGGCACAGCGCGGCAGCGTCGGCGGTGACATTTGGCCTGGACTCGTATATGATGCCGATGACTCCGATCGGGACACGTACTTTGCGAACTTCCATACCGTTGGGCCGGATGTAGCCTTCGAGTGTTTCACCGATTGGGTCTCTCAAAGCGGCGATCTGACGCACGCCATCAGCCATCTGCGCGACTTTCTTATCAGTAAGTTCCAGGCGCTTGAGCATTGGCCCGCTGATACCGGCAGCAGAGGCGGCCTCAAGGTCGATCTTATTGGCTGCGAATATAGCGTCTTTATTGGCCTCAAACGCGTCAGCCATCGCATAAAGGGCCTTATCTTTAATTGCAGTGCCAAGAGTAG
>JAJFTD010000054.1 GCA_021373255.1 bacterium | reverse complement strand
TATGGCTATTAATTATCAGAAGGAGAATTATATTTTATGCACTAACAGAACAGAAACCATTGAATTTCAATTGGAGTGATACTGATGGATAAACTTCGGGTTGGCGTAATTGGTGTCGGGGGACGTGGGACCCTGAGCAATAATTGGCTGCACAGCAAGCGAGCAGTTATAGTGGGCGGCGCGGATGTTAGTGAGAAGCAGTTGGCTGGTTTTCGTGAGAGGGTGGGGGAGAATGTCTTTACCACTACCGACTACCGCGAACTTCTCGATAGGGGCGGCATTGACGCCATAATGGTAACCTCTCCCGATTTCGTTCATGAGGAGCACGCTCTTGCGGCTATCTCTGCCGGAAAGCATGTGTATCTGGAAAAGCCGATGGCGATCACTATCGACGGTTGCGACCGCATCATAAATGCGCAAAAGTCTGCAGGTGTGAAGCTAATGGTTGGTTTCAACATGCGCTGCATGCCTATGTTTCGCATGATGAAAGGCATTGTCGACTCCGGGACCATCGGTGAGGTTAAAGCCGTATGGGTGAGACATTTTGTGGGCTATGGCAGTCAGTTCTATTATCACGATTGGCACGGCAATCGCGCCAACACCACATCTCTTCTTCTCCAGAAAGGCTCGCATGATATTGATATTATCCACTGGATATCCGGTGGTTACACAAAGCGTGTCGCGGCCTTCGGCGATCTGGATTTCTTCGGAGGTGACAAGCCTAATGATCTCCGATGCCCTGAGTGTGACGAGAATAGCACCTGCACCGAGGCCGTGCTCGCGGGTCTGACTCAGTGTGCTTATCGCAAAGAGATCGATGTTGAGGACAACAATGTCATGATCATGCGCCTTGATAATGGGGTTAAAGCTTCGTATCTTCAGTGCCACTTCACTCCTGATTATCATAGGAACTATGTGTTCATAGGCACTGAAGGGCGTATGGAAAACTCGGAACCGGAAGGCAAAGTGTGGGTTAAGACTCGCCGCGCAAATACCTGGCGCGACTATTCAGACCAGACTTATGAAATGAAGCCTATCACCGGTGATCACGGCGGTGCGGACCCGGTGATCACTGATATGTTCCTCGATATGGTCCTCGACGGCAAGGACCCGGTGGCTACGGCTGTTGATGGCAGGATGAGCGTGGCAGCGGGGGTTTGCGGGGCTGAGTCTATGAGGAACGGTGGCATGCCGGTTGATGTGCCTGCGGTAAGTCTTAAGTAAATGAGAACAGTCACAAGGCCAGAGCTGTCACAAATTATTAAGTTTTACGTCCTGCTGGAAGGGACAGCCGCAGGTGAACGCGAAGTATACAATTGATGGGTTTATCCATATTCACACGACAGGGGACATCTCAATGAATGAGCTGCATGACAGAATCGGTGGTCGCTTTATGGCGATGTCTACCGATGAGATTCGGGAGTGGCAGTCCCAGGCGTTAGCGCGCAGCGTGGCGCAGGCGGCAAAGTCACCATTTTATTCCGAAAGATTTAAAAACATGGGGCTTGACCCCAGTGACATCAAGTCCTGGGAGGATATTACCAAACTCCCGCTGACCAGCAAGGAAGACCTTCGCCTGAGCTATCCTGCGCAGATGCTTACGGTAGACCAAGAGCAGGTCATCCGCATGCACACCTCCAGCGGAACTACAGGCAAGCCTACAGCTATTTTCCACACTCGTGAAGATATTGACAACTGGGCTGAACTGATGGCGCGGAGCCTGTATCAGGCGGGTGCGCGGTCTAATGATGTATTTCAGAATATGACCGGCTATGGCATGTTTACTGGCGGTCTGGGCTTGCACTACGGCGCTGAACGGTTGGGAATGTGGGTCATTCCTGCGGGCGCTGGTAACACCGCACGACACATTATGCTTATCCGCGACTTCCACGTCACAGTCATCCATGCCACCCCCAGCTATGCCATGCACGTGGCCGAGCGGATGCTGCAGGAGGGTGACGATCCCAAGAGCCTGGGTATTAAGATGGCTGTTCTCGGAGCTGAGCCCTATACCGAAGAGATGCGCCAGAAGTTGCAGGATATCTATGGATTCAAGGTGTTCAACAGCTACGGCCTGAGCGAAATGAATGGCCCGGGCGTAGCGTTTGAATGCGAGAATCGCAATGGCATGCACCTCTGGGAGGACAGCTACCTGGCCGAGATCATTAATCCTGATACACTGCAGCCGGCCGGTGAGGGTGAAGTCGGCGAACTAGTGCTTACCACACTCAGGCGGACCGCTATGCCGATCATACGTTACCGGACCCGTGACCTCACGAGGATAATAGCTGATAAATGCTCCTGCGGCTGTAACCACAGACGATTAGCCAGAATGGTGGGGCGCTCAGATGATATGCTGATTGTGCGAGGTGTGAACGTCTTCCCAAGCCAGATTGAGGAAGTGCTGATGCGCCACAAGTGGCTGGGTGGCAACTATCTCATCAATTTATCTACCGCTGCAGCGTTGGATCAGATGACAGTCAAGGTCGAGATTGCCAAAGACGCTTTTGACGGATCGCTGGATACACTGCGGAGCAAACGTGGCGAGCTTCAGAAAGAACTCAAAGAGCAGATCGGCTTTACGGCGCAGATCGAGCTGGTTGAGTCCGGTAGTCTTCCAGCCAGCGAAGGCAAGGCGAAGAGAGTCATCGACGAGAGAGGATAGGTGGGAGCGGCTATGTATAACGAGATCAGAGTATTTGTGGAGAACAAGCCCGGCAAGCTGTGGAAGATATCCAACGCCCTCGGTGAAGCCGGTATTGATATTATCAACCTCGAAATCGCTGATGAAGGACAGTTTGGCGTGTTCAAGATCCTTACTGCCAAGCCCGACCGCGCTAAGAAAGTCCTTTCCGATGCCGGTATGACTGTCGCGTTCAACAGCGTGGCGGTGATCGAGATCAATGATCAGCCCGGTGGCCTGGTTAAGTTGGCGAAAGCTCTGGAGCCATCCGGGGTGAACATAACCGATGCCTACGGCTGCATACTCGAACGTGGTAAGCGCGCGATTTTTGTGGTGAAGGGTGATAATCTGGACGCGATAGAGTCCGCTGCCCGCACCGCTGGATTGCGTCCATTGGACTCACTGGAGTAAGTGTCGCTGATATGATTGTCTTAAACGACGTCGAAATGCGGGTCCTTGGCTCGCTTGTCGAAAAAGAGATAACGACGCCTGAGTATTACCCGCTCACGCTGAACTCGCTTACTACGGCGTGCAATCAGAAATCAAACCGCGACCCGGTGGTCTCCTACGACGAGACCCGGGTCGCGGAAGCAGTTGACTCGCTTCGTGAGAAAAACCTTGTCATAACGGTACGTGGGCGCGATAGCCGGGTCCCTAAGTATGACAATTATTTCGCAGAAAAACTGGACCTGAAACCGGTGGAAGTAGCTGTGATGTGTGAGTTGATGCTGCGAGGCCCACAGACTGTTGGCGAATTAAGAACGCGCGGCGAGCGTTTATATCAATTCTCAGGGCTGGACGAGGTCGATGAGACACTCAATGGCCTTATGAACCGGGATGAGGAACCGCTGGTCGTCAAGCTCCCAAGGCAGCCGGGGCAGAAAGAGTGTCGTTACGCTCATCTACTGGCTGGGGAGCAGGGTGTTGAATCGGCTATAAACGCTTCGGCTGAGGCAGTGGACTGCGAAACCTCCGCACGAATCGACTTGCTGGAGCAGGAGATACAGTCGCTTCGGGCAGAGCTTACGGAACTCAAGGCTGGGTTTCTTGAATTTCGGAAGCAATTTGAATAATTGCATTTATGGACAGAAGCAGGTATACTTACTGTGAATCAACGCAGGCGCATCGGCGTCTAGGTCACCGCGTGGATTGCTTCACCTTCTACGAATGATCGACTCCTTCCAGTGCCCCCGTTGAAATTGCTTGGGTGTATCCCAGAAAGAAGGAAAGCAATTGGCCAGTAAGACACTTTACGTAGGTAACATGCCCTACAGCGCGTCCGAAGATGACGTTCGTGCCCTGTTCGAGCCGTTTGGTCCGATCGTGGAAGTCCGCATCATTGGCGACAAGGGTTTCGGGTTCGTTGAGATCCCGGAAGAGAACATGGAAGCTGCTATTGAAGCTACCAATGGTAAAGAACTTGGCGGTCGCACATTGACCGTTAACGAGGCCAGACCCAAGACCGAACGTAGTGGCGGCGGCGGACGTGGTTTCGGCGGCGGCGGTGGTCGCGGCGGATTTGGTGGCGGCGGTGGCCGCGGTGGTGGCGGTGGATTCGGCGGCGGACGCCGCTGGTAATCACCAGCCCCAACTTATATTAATAAAAAAGCGCCCTGGATTCCCGGGGCGCTTTGTGAATTCTTATATGCTATCTTCAGGGAACTTACTGCAAAGATCATCAAGGCTTCGCTGTAGCTCAATAATGGCCGACCTCAGATCCGTGAGCTTGTTTTTAAGCCCCTCAGCCTTTTTGCGTGTGCCAGCGTCTTTAGACTCATCAAGTCCGGATCGTTCAAACAGCAACCTCACCACCGACAGCCGCCGCCTGTCCGACACGGTGCTGCATACCACATCAAAGAATCCGCTAACAGGGAAAGGCAGCGGACGTTGAGGGGTTCCAACCAACTGCACGAACCCGTAACCATCACCGATCTCAGGTGCCGGAATGCTTCGATAAGGCGCATCAAAGTCGATTAGTGGCTCTGTTACTTCTTCTATCACAGTATCTGTGTCGGATGTGTGGATAAAACAGTCCTTGATTGCCATCATCTCATCGTAAGTAAAGAACTGGCTCAGATATGCCTTAACATCCTCCCGGCTCAGTTCCACATCGGCCTGCAGCGAGTCGAGAGCACAACGGCACACTTCCGGCAGCTCATCTCGGCCATCACGGAACCAATGCACACTCACAGGTATGCCTATTGGTCCATTAGGAGTAGATGCGTCTACCTCACCAGTTGTTATGATCCTGTAAAGGCAACCCACAATGCCATCCTCCAAACTCTGCAGGTATATCAATTACTTGTTCCAGATAGGGTGGCAAATAGTCGCTGTGTGGATTACCGGGTTATTCGTATTGGGGGATGGTGCCGGGTCTTGCTTCATCGATACCCGGCACCCATAACCCAATACCTAATTAGCTACTTACATCCACACCCGCAGCAGCAATCTTTCTTAACAAGGCCCTTCTCAAGAGCCAGTGTGCAGGTGGGCTGGTCACAGACTTCGGAGGGGCCGAAGTACTGGATGGGGCCGGGGAAGACGTAGCAGTCGTTGATTGCCCATTCTTCGCGGTTCGCGGCGAAGTGCTTGAACGGCTCACCGTCGAGTTCCACCAGCGCTTTCTTGATGACAGGGGTGGGCTTGCCCTTGCGCATCTCCATGTTCAACATCATAGTAACAGGAGTGCCGCCCGCCAACCATTCATCAGAGGACTTGGTCAGGTTTTGGACGTTCACGGTGTAGCCGGTGAGGTCGGCGCGAACGAGTTGCGCGGCTGCGTAACCGAGTGAATAGCAATAGTCCGCATCAAAATTGGACGGGAACGCGCACCGGCCTTCGTAGCCGAAGAAGTGTCCCAGCGGGCTGAACTTAGCCTCGGTTTTGCCCTTGGACTTCATCGATCTGATCTTGTCGTGCACCAGATCGATCAGCAGGCGCTCGGTCTCAACCTGTGAGAGCGGCACGTTGCCGTGGCTGTCGCGCTTGAGCAATACTTCCTGAGCATCCTCCGGCAATGAAGCATACACGCGCGCACTATGGTCAGAGAGCTGTCCGCTAAGATACTGAGCTTTCTCAGAGTGCTCACCCAACTCGCGGATGTATTTCTCATCTTTTCCAAGGATGTTGCTGAGCTCATCTATCATTGCCTTGATGTCGGATATGAATTCCGGCAGCCCTTCAGGCACGACCAATATGCCGTAGTTCTTGCCGGCGGCTGCGCGCTTAACGACGACATCGGCTATATAGCTTACGATCTCGTCCAGCGTGGTGCCTTTTTCTTCAATCTCTTCGGATACAAGGCAGATGTTCGGGTGCGTCTGAAGCGCGCACTCAAGAGCTACATGGCTCGCTGCGCGGCCCATCAACCTTACAAAGTGCCAATACTTAACAGCCGAAGTGGCATCGCGGCAGATGTTGCCGATGAGTTCGGAGTAGGTCTTTGTAGCTGTGTCAAAACCGAACGACGCCTCGATCATCTCGTTCTTCATGTCGCCGTCGATAGTCTTGGGCACACCGATAACCCTGGTCTTGGAGTTCTGCGCACGGAGATACTCAGCGAGCATCGCGGCGTTGGTGTTCGAGTCGTCGCCGCCGATGATGACCAGCCCATCAAGGTCCATCTCAGCGAAATTGGCCAAGCAGGCCGCCAGGTCTTCAGGCTTCTCGATCTTATCGCGACCGCTCATAATCATATCGAAACCGCCGGTATTGCGGTAGTTATCGATAATCTCGTTGGTGAGTTCTTTATACTTGCCCTTGATGCAGCCGCCGGGGCCCTTGAGGAAACCGAACAGCCTGTTGTCCTTATTCGCGGCTTTCAAAGCATCATACACACCGGCGATGACGTTGTGTCCGCCGGGAGCCTGTCCGCCGGAAAGGACCACTCCAACTTTCATCGGACCTGAATTGAGATTGCTCTCTCCCTCGATTATCTTAGCCAATGGCTGGCCATAGGTGTGCGGGAAAAGTTTCTTGATGTCTGTCTTATCGGTGGCCGGTTCTGTCGGCGCTCCGAGTTCGACTCTGATGTTACCCTCACGCAACGCTTTAGGCAGCTTAGGCTGGTATGCGACGCGCGCTTTTTGTAAACAGGATTTATCGGCACTCATGTTGCTTGCTTTCCTCTTTTTCGTCTGTGTTCGCTTGTAACTACCCTTCGCGTATGGAGGGCTTGCTAAACCACTATATTATAATAAGTATGAGCCAATTTGACAAAGCCCACTTTCTTGAGGTAATCCCGTCTTGACAATCGCCACAGCAAGTCGTATGCTGTAGTTGTAATTGTAACCGCTTACACTGGCCTGTTTCTTTATATTTTACCTCCAGAGGAGATACCATGGCCCTGCTATTTACAGAGAAAAACACGGCGATCCGCCAAACCGTCTTCGACGCTCTTAATTCGACTAAGATTACTGATATACACACCCATCTCTACACACCTTCGTTTGGTGATATTTTGCTTTGGGGGATAGATGACCTGCTGGTCTATCATTATCTTGTAGCCGAGGCGATGCGGTGGCTGGATGTGCCCTATGACATGTTTTGGGCGATGTCTAAGCGGGACCAGGCTGATCTGATTTGGAAAGCATTGTTTATTGACCATTCCCCCATAAGTGAAGCCAGTCGTGGCGTGCTTACAACCCTTCAAGCGCTCGGTCTCGATACCTCTTCACGTGACCTGGATTCCTACCGGCGATTCTTTGCGGAGTGGAAGATCGAGGATTATGTCGATCGAGTTTTTGAACTAGCAAACCTCGAAGGGTTGGTTATGACCAACGATCCATTTGACGATCTGGAGCGTCCTGCGTGGTTAGAATTTAAGGCTGTTGATCCAAGGTTCCACGCTGTTCTGCGTCTAGACACGCTTTTGAACGATTGGCCGAATGCAGTTCCAAAGCTCAACTCCTGGGGCTACACAGTGGATCTGGTTCCTGGCAGGGAGACTTATGTAGAGATCCGAAGGTTCCTGCGCGACTGGGCTGGCCGCATCAATGCTATCTATATGGCTGCCTCGCTGCCTCCTACGTTCGCATACCCCGATGACTCAGTAAGAAGCGATCTTCTTAAAAATTGCGTGTTTCCTGTTGCCGCCGAAACCGGCTTGCCGATGGGCCTGATGATCGGTTCAAAACGAGCAGTGAATCCCCAGCTCAAGCTCGCGGGTGACTCAGTCGGCAGGGGCAACATTGAAGCGGTGGAGCATATTTGCCAGGAGAACCCAAATATAAAGTTCCTCCTCACCATGCTCGGGCGTGAGAACCAGCACGAGGTATGCGTAGCAGCACGCAAGTTTAGAAATTTGCATGTATTCGGCTGCTGGTGGTATGTAAATATTCCCAGCCTAATTGAAGAGATCACCCGGATGCGTGTGGAACTGCTCGGCCTCGGTATGACCCCGCAGCACTCCGACGCTCGCGTTTTGGACCAGGTGATCTATAAATGGTCGCACTCGCGCAAGATTATAGGCGATGTCCTCACAGAAAAATATACGGATCTCGCCGCCACAGGCTGGATCGTCTCGGAGGCGGAAATTCGCAGAGACATAGCCGGCCTGCTGGGAGGCAACTTCTGGGACTTCATTAAAAGATAATCAATAAGTGTTTGATACTCCTCTTATTCATCTGATCAGTAATTAGCAATTAACTAACCCGCGTTATTCACGAACTGCGGTTACGGCAAGCACTACTGACGTAACCGCTATCTCATCATGAATAGTGCGGGCTAACCTGCGCCAGATTCGATGCAGGATTTGACGCAGGTTTTGGCGTATTCTTTTGCTGGACTGGGCGCACGGGATATACGTGTTGCAATCAGTTTTTGACGATTACGCCGCCTCCTGCAATTCCAACCCCAGGTAGACACGTATATAGACACGTATAGGGAATTGCATTAGATGAATAAGAGGAGTAGTAAATATAATGATGAATGCACCCGAAGTTACGCTGGCGCTGGTTGGCGTGAGCCGTGATTGTTTTCCTGTCGAACTCACACGCACACGTTTGGGCAAGCTGGCCGAGGAA
>JAJFTD010000039.1 GCA_021373255.1 bacterium | reverse complement strand
GCGCGGAGTGTATACCCAAGCGCCATAATTAGCGGTAGATTCTCAGCAGGTTACGGTTCATCTGCGTTTGTAAATTCGCTTGGTGTAAGCCTCCGTGATGACAGCTCCTATGTGGGCGGTTACACTATGGTGGTGTTGAGGCGTGGGGATGATGTCGGCAGCTTTTACGACTTTGACTCCGCTCGCGTCCTCAACGATTTCGAGCCGGAGGGGATAGGCGTGCGTGCAGCTGAGCAGGCGGTGAAGTTCCTGGGCGCTCGCAAATTGGAAACAAAGAAGATGCCGATCATTCTCGGTCCGCTCGCCAGCGGGTCTGTGTTTGACAGTGTGGTCTCAAACGTTGATGCGGAGAGCATACAGCGCGGACGGTCATTTATGATAGGTAAGCTGGGGGAGAAGATCGGACCCGATTTTCTCACGATTACCGATGAGCCATTGATCCATCGCGGTCTTGGATCACGTCAGCACGATTCCGAGGGCTTTCCTTGTAAGCCACTCACTATCGTGGAGAACGGTATCCTCAAGACCTATATCTACAGCTCATACACTGCAGGAAAAGCCAAGGTTCCCAACACAGGCCACGGCACTCGCGGGGGCGGAGCGTCAGCTTCAAACGTGATTCCCAAGCTGGGCGATATGACCAGCGAGCAGATTATTAAGGACACCAAGGAAGGTCTGTATATAAATATGGGCAGTTTAGCTCCCAACGGCGCGACTGGCGACGTTTCGGCTTCGGTGGACTTCGGCTTCAAGATCGAGAATGGCGAGCTGGCCTATCCCGCAATGAGCTGCCTTGTCGGTGGACGATTTCTTGATATGCTGCAGAACATCGACGCTATCTCCAGCGACTACCGCGCCGAGCCCGGCGCTGTTATGTCCACAGTGCGCATTCAAGATGTGCTGGTAGCTGGAGGCAAGTAGTGCTTAGTGAATAGTTAATCATAACGGGCACAAGGGTAAACCAACAGTGGTGATGCAATATCGGTAATCACCGAGGAGGATGCCCTCTATGAGAAGAGTATTCACCATGACCAGGGAACGGTGGACTGTTGCAGCCATCGTTATAACCCTTTTAGTAATAGCGGCGGTGGCGGGTGCAGTTATATTAGCTTTGCAGGGCAGCCGTGGTAAACCACAAATGACCGCCCGACAAAAGCAGACACAGCGGACTGAACGCCAGGCAACTGCTCCTAAAACGCAGCCTGCGCCAAAACCAGCTCCCGCTCCGCAAGCGCAACCCGGTGGACAGCAGCCCTCGGGTACAACACCGCAGCAACCTGCGGGGGGCACGCAGCCATCCCAACAACCACCACAACAGCCCCAGCCACGGCAGACACAACCTCCAGTGGTTGTAACACCCCCGTCCGGCCAGGGGGCAGGACCGGGAGCGCAGACCGGCACCCAGGGACAAGCAGGACAGCAGGCAGCCCGGCAGTCACTCCCCCCTGAGATAGCAAAATTGACGGCGGGTGGCAAACCTGGGGTGATGGAGTTTACCGCGCAGTGGTGCGAGCCTTGCCGTGGGATGAAGAGTATTGTTGATAAGATTAAGAGTGACTATCGGGGCAGGCTCAACGTTATGACAGTCGATATAGATCAAAATCCGGATCTTACGCAGAAATACAATGTCACTGCTGTGCCGGTGTTGTTGTTTTACGATAAGAATGGCAAGCAGGTCACACGACATGAAGGCTATTTACCCTCAGATGAGTTCAGAACGCAGCTTTCTCAAATGGGCGTAAGGCCTGCTTCGTAATTGAACAGGGTGGCCGCAGTGTTTCAGCGGCCACCCTACTGTTTCGCCCTCGCCTCACATCGGGTACCATCTTATTCACCACAGCATGAATAATGAGGTCTAGGTGCAATACGGTTCATTTAGCCGAGTGGAAGGGAATTCTATCGCGAAAACGCGGAATCTACAAAACGCGAAAAGGGAATTGGGAGATTGAATCGCTAAGGCACTGAAAGGACATGAAGACGCTGAATAAGAAATTATGAGTGTCCGGCGTTAGTCCCTTCAGCGATTCAGGGAACACAACATGGTGCGTCCGGCGGCTTCGGCAGCTTCGCAGTCCGAAGCAACGTACGTTATCTCCTCGTCCCTTTTCGCGTTTTCGCCCTTTCGCGCTGTTGCGATTAAAAAAGTTTCTCGCATGCGCTAAGTGAACGGTGCCAGAGCTAAGTGGTAAATGGAGGCGAGTCAATATGAAAAGCAATGTGCAGATAGCCGGTCATCCTATCCATCCAATAATTGTGCCCATAGCTATTGGGGCGATAGTGGCCTCGTTGATTTTCAACTTTGCCATGCTTGGCAGTGGCAATTCGGTGTGGTTTGTGATGTCGTTCTGGACACTATTGGTGGGTTTGTGTGCCACTGTGTTCTCCGCACTCACAGGCATCACCGATTATTTCACTCTTCACATGTCCCACCAAGCCAGGCAGCAAGCCACAATTCATTTCGCACTTAACGTGACCTGGCTGACTATTCTCACGGCGAGTCTTGTTATTAAGAGTTTCTACGCGCTGGATGGGGTAGGGCTGGTGGCTACCTGGGCCATCATAGCCTCATTCGTTCTTGATGTCGTCGGCATTTTGCTTCTTTTAGCATCGGGATGGTATGGCGGAGAGGTTGTTTATAGACACGGAGTGGGTGTCATGGATGAGGCTGCTGATGAAGTTCGCTACCCACAGGCTATAGGGCGTACTGCCGAGATGGGTGCGCTTGGCGGCGAGAGGCCACCTGATCAGGACATTCACGAGGAGTAAACCACATAACACAATGGGCCGCGTTGAACACACGGCCCATAATACAATCTACACTCGCGGAATGCCTCTATATAGCCGGTGGTCCAGGCTCTATATCAACATCCGTCTGCACCGATGGATGTGGCTGCTGTGGCCCTGTCGTAGAGGCCTCTCGTGACTGCCTCATTCTGGAGATATCTCGGTAGATCTCAAAGACGCGCACCGCGGTCCCGACCAGGCTCGCTGCTGTAGCCATCTGGGGAGATGCTTCCACTTTCTTAGATGCGCCATACACCGCGCCTGAGACGCTATTACTTACGTTATCTGCAGTGGTTTCGGCTTTGTGAACTATCGTGTCAACTGCTCCGGTGACCCGGCCGGCAGTGTTATCGGCCCTGTCCATGATGGAGCCTACGGTTGTGTTAACCTGGCTGGTGATGTTCTCAAGAGTGGTGTTGATCTGGCCGGATGCCGTTTCAACTTTCTCCATAATTGAATCGAGCCTGTCTCCGACCTGTCCTGCACTGCTCTCAACTCTGGTCATCACAGTATCGACCGTGGAACTGACTTTATCCACCGTCTCTTTGGCGTCATCGGATATTGCTTTCGCCTGGTTGATGATAGGCTGAACTCTAGCCATTGCATCATTGATTTTTCTTTCGATCATGCCCTTGAACCAGATCAGCACGACAATCAACGTAGCGGAAACCAAGAAGAACATAGCGGTCATGATGATCTGGCAAACTGCAATCGCGGTAGCCGTCCAAGTTGGCATTATGCTCCCTCCTCAAAAAGTGATGCGGGACTTATGTACATTAGTTGGCTAAACACCTACTTCCTGCTTTAGGTTTACCTAGTTGATAACGATGCCAAACTAACCCTTGTTGTTCAGTTATCCATTATAACCAAACGCTACATATTAATTATTCCGTGTCAAAGGCTTCTTGCCAATGTATAAGCGTGGACTTGTGATGCTCCGGCGGCTTTGAGCGCCTTGGCGGCCTCGTGGAGAGTACTGCCGGTGGTGAAAACGTCGTCCACAAGCAGAACTCGCTTTCCACTCACATTCTCCACGTTCACTACAGTGAATGCATCGCGCACATTTGTAAGCCTGATCTCCTGGCGAAGATTTACCTGGTGCGGGGTGTTTCGGTGCTTGATTAGGATGCCTGTGTTCAGCGGGAGTGATGTTCGCTTGCAGAAGCGTTTCGCCAGTTCGATAGCCTGGTTGAACCCGCGCTCCACCATCCGTGATTTGTGGATAGGCACCGGGATCACCACATCCACCTTTCCTGTGAGGTGGGCGTCGGCGAAGCAGCGATACAAGAGGTCGCCCAGGGGGTCGGCCAGCACTATGTGGTTGCGATACTTGAACTTGTGGATGGCGGTTTGCAACACGCCGTCAAATGTCCCTGCGCTGCATGCGGAGTCGAATGCATACTCGCGCTCGCGGCAATCGCGGCAGACCATGCCGTCATCGGGCATGCCGCACTTGCTGCAATGACGCGGCCCGATGGTGTCGACCTTTTCCAGGCAATCAGCGCAGAGATATTCATCACCCGCCTTGCCACAGACGAGGCAGCAGGGCGGGTAGATCAGGTCAAGAACCCCCGACCAAACATCGCGAGCAGATCCTAACGCCTGTTTGATCATGGTAAATCAGGTTATCCTAGTGGGTCGAAGTGCACTATGCGCCTGAACTCATTGTAGCGCTGATTGATGTCATCGATTGTGAGCCGCTTGAACATTGCCAGGCTGAAGTCCTGCACGTTGTAAGAAGCCAGTGTGCTGCCGTAGACCACAGCCCTGCGGATGTTGTCGGGGCTGAGGTCGCCGGTGCTTGCCACATAGCCCATAAAGCCCCCCGCGAAGCTATCGCCCGCGCCGGTAGGGTCGGTAACTTCTTCCAGCGGATAGGACGCCGCTGCGAAGCAAATAGTGTCATCGCAATACATCACAGCGCCGTGTTCGCCCTTCTTTACGACCACATACTTCGGACCGTACTCGTGGATAAGGGTTGCAGCCTTGGTGAGGTTTACTTCGCCCGTAAGCTGCCGTGCCTCGGCATCGTTGATAAACACGATGTTCACGCGCTTGAGCACTTCCAGCAGGGCGTCGCGCTTGCCGGAAATCCAGAAGTTCATGGTATCGCACGCCACCAACTCCGCCTGGGGCACCTGGTCCAGTACCTTTAGCTGAAGCTCCGGGTCGATATTAGCAAGAAAAACATATTTCGATGATTTATAATCCACCGGTAGATCGGGGTTAAAACTCTGGAAGACATTGAGTTCGGTGAGCAGCGTATTAGCCTGGTTCATATCACCGGCATAGGAACCCGCCCAATGAAATGTCTTGCCGCCGGGTACTTTTTGAATTCCGCGAGTGTCGATCCCGCGAGACATCAAAAACGCGATATGCTCCTCAGGGAAGTCTTCACCAACCACCCCGACCACGCGCACCGGGCTAAAGAAACTGGCAGCCACCGACGAATAAACCGCCGCCCCGCCCAAGGCTCTCTCAACCCTACCGAGCGGTGTCTCAACCGTATCCAGCGCGACGCTGCCTATAATAAGAACGCTATTGTCTATGGATGACATGAGGGAAGAATCCTTTCAGTTATTAATCCTATTTACGAGACCCGAACAGCCTTTCCTTAACCACCATCATCAGGAACTTGGGCAACACGGCGACTTTTGATATCTTTGAGCGGTCCTTCGCCAGGCGATACGCCCACTCAAGGCCGTGGTTCTGGAACCATACCGGTGCGCGCTTTACCTTCCCCGCGAAGACATCCAGCGATCCACCTACACCCATCGCCACGCTCACGCCCATTTCCTGGATTCGGGCACGAATAAGTTTCTCCTGCCTTGGTATGCCCATTGCTACCAGCAATACCTGCGCGCCGGAGTCACGGACCTTTGCGGCGATCTCAGCATCCTGGTCGGGTTTGAAGTATCCGTGGTGTGTTCCCGCCAGATGCATACCTGGATAATCTCTAGTAAGGTTCTCCGCAGCGAGTTCCGCCACACCCGGCTCGGCTCCGAGGAGGAATACGGAAAAGCCGTCCTCAGCCGACAGCCTGCACAGATGCCGCGATATATCTACACCGCTCACCCGTTCGATCAATGGCGTGCCCAATATCCTGGCGCCCTTGATAATCCCCGATCCATCAGGCGTTACCAAATCAGCACTGTTGATGATTGACTTGAGCTCATCGTCCTCTTGTGCCATAGCGATCATCGAAGCGTCGGCTGTTACGATCATGTGCGGTCCATCTTCGACGATAAAGCCTCGGATAGCCTCAAGTGTGGTCGCCATATCTATCCGATGCACCTTAACGCCAAGCATGCTTATGCTCGGAATGGACTTGCCACCCGGTCGATTTTCAGTTGTGTCAGGCGATGTTTCTGCCATAATCTCCATTACTACCAAAAGCTGAAGTATGGCCGCAGCATATCATTTCTGCTGCGGCCGTTTGATAACTACTTTACCCCACTCAGGTCAAATATGAATGTTCTTCCCTCTCCCAATTGTTCGGAGAGAGACTTGAGATCGGTATCGTCGGGTATTATGTATATGCATCGGACCGTTAATTCTTGACCGGGCTTAACGTCTGCAGAGAAAGATTTATCCTTACTCTTCTGCAGCATATCCCTGCAATCAGAAACATCAGTATCGTCAGTATCTGTGACCTTACTCGTAATGCTATCCCATCTCAGGAATTGATTACCGGCAGAGACGTTCTTCACGCCCATCTGTACGACCAGGAACCTCTGGCCTTCTTCCAACTCAATATCGGCCATTTGAGTTTTGTCGCTATATTCGGCTGAGTCAATTTTTACACTAAACTCACCGAACGGATAATAGGTACCCATTTGCGCATTTATTGTAGCGAGAGCGGTTGCACCGGTCTTGTCTGCCGGATCAGCGAACGGCGCCTGAAGACCCTTTACTTTGCCTTTGAGATTATAGCGAAGCACGAGTTCATCAGAAGACTTGATAATGAGCTTCGGCATCTCAGCCGCCGCAGGCACCATCATCACACCGTAAACCTCTATCTTCTGAGCAGGCTTCATACTCATCGAGCAACCCAGCTTGTCTTTCTCCATTCCAAGATCCTTGAGCCCGTCGTGATTCTGGCTCTGCGGATCTACCACTGTAAAACCGAGTGTATCCCAGCGCACATACTGCTCGCTTGGCTGCGGATTGTGATAAACCATGTGCAGTACAAGCAGTTTCTCTTCAGCAGTAGGAACGTATAGCATCTCGCCTATTTTTACCGGTTCCACTGAGTATTCCGCGCTCTTGATAGTAATATTAAGCGGAGACTCTTTCCCGAGAGTATATGTAGTACCAAAATCGGCGTATTCACCTTTGAGCTGTGTTGTTCCCTGCACATAATGCGCGGTCGAAGTGGCCTTAGGTTTCGCTGCAGGCTTTTTGGTCGCAGTCTTCTTTGTGGTCGCGCAGAAACCCACGGTTCCTAAAACGGCAATCAAAGCAAAAATCAGTAGTGTCAGTCCAGCAAATCTTCTCATCTCTTTACCTTCTTTACTTCATTTGCAAATTAGCGTAGAGCTTACAGAAATCATAAAGCACGCTGGCAGGGAAGTCAACAAGCGTGTGTTGCTGGGGTTATTAGGTCACAATGTTATAGGGTCAAAAGGTCGGGGCTGGTTTTATCAGCCAGCCCCGGTTCATAATTCCTAATTCATAACATATCAGCTATTCGTGGTTATTCTTGCGCCTAACAGGGTCCACTATGACCCCATCGAAGACCGCCGCACTCGATTTCACGCTGCATTTCGCTCCCACCACGCATCTCTCAAGCATAGTGTTGCGCATAACACATGCGCCTTGCCACAGCACACTCTGTTTGACCACCGCGCCCTCTTCCAGCACGCAGTTATCAGCCAGGATGGAGTATTCGAGCAACTTAGCGCCCTTTTCGATACGGCAGTTATTGCCGATCACCACTGGATAACCGATTTCGGCAGTAGGGTCAATTTCTACGTTCTCACCCTTCCACACATACTTTTTAACCTCTGGAACTGGGAGTGTGATGGTAACACGCCCACTCAATGCATCACGATGGGCTTCCTGATACTGCTTGAGATTGCCTACATCTTTCCAGTAGCTAGATGTGAGATATCCATAAAATCGAGTCTTCTGTTCGAGGAGCAGTGGGAAAAGGTTATTACCAAACCCGTAGGGCGTGCCCTTGGGGATCAGCTCGAGCACATGGCGATCGAAGATGTACACACCTGTGTTAGCCGAGTTGCTGAATATAACCTCACCTTTAGGCTTCTCAAGGAACCTTGTGATGCGGCCCCGGTCGTTTAGCAGTGCGATTCCATATTCGGACGGATCGTCAACCAGCGAAAGCGCTATGGTCGCCATCGCTTTCTTATCCTGGTGGAACCTGAGCATACGTTTGAGGTCTATATCCGCAAGGTCGTCGCCACCTACAACCACAAACGTGTCCTCATCAAAGAAGTTCTCACATCTCTTCACGCTCCCGGCGTCGCCCCAGAGCTGATCTTCCGAAGAATAATGCAGCTTCACGCCCCACTTCTTGCCGGTGCCGAAATATTCTTGAATCTGGTCCCCCAGGTAATGGAGATTGACCATTATATCTTTGAAGCCACTCCTCGCCAACATTTCGACGATGTGCTCCATAACCGGCTTGTTAACAATCGGCACAAGCGGTTTCGGCATATTGCGGGTAAGCGGATCAAGTCGAGACCCAACCCCAGCGGCAAGGATCATGGCTTTCATTTCTATTATCTCCCAGGAAATTCAATTGAGAAGTGAGAATTGAGAATTAAGAATTGTGATTTGGTGCGATAACATCAGCGAGCTTCATTTTCTCTTTTGTCGTCTTGACTATAGAGGCCAAAATTCGCAGTAACTCATCTACACCGGCTATCTCTGCATCAACTGAGACATCTGCTAAACGTGACTCATGCAGCAGCCGGAGCCAATACTTAGTCTCATGTGCCTCTTTCAGTGCAATGGACATCTTAGACAAAAAATCTTTACGACTTTGCGCCGCTGTGGCTTCTTCAACGTTTGCACCAATACTCGTACCGCTTCGCAATAGTTGCTTAGATATTACATATTCGTGCTTATCCCGCAACTCGCCATACAGTCGAATTATATCCAACGCAAACTTGAAACTTTTCCCTGCACAACGCTGTTTGCCAAGCAATCTCCTCCGCCGTGGCGTAACTGCTAATTCTTAACTCTTAATTCTCAACTCTCAATTTCTTTACGCTTGCGCTTGTTACGCCAGTTCCTTTATGGATTCGGCTACTGCGCTGGCTACTTGGTTGCGCTCGGCGGCGGTTAGTTCTGGGTAAACGGGTAGGCTTAGAACTTCAAGGGCGGCTTTTTCGGCTTCCGGGAAATCGCCGGGCTTGTAGCCCAGGTTCAGGTATGCTTTCTGCAGATGCAGCGGGCTGGGATAAAATACAGCGGACCCAACTCCACGCTCAGCCAGCTTGGCCTTAAGCTCATCACGCTTGGCAAACCGCAGTGTAAACTGGTGATATATGTGATAGTTTTCAGGTGCGCTCACAGGCAGCTTCACCGGCAGGCTATTGAGCTGTTCGATGTAATAAGCGGCATTGGCTCTGCGTGCTTCGTTCCAGTCGGAGATTTTTTTCAGCTTTACGCGCAACACGGCAGCCTGAATCTCGTCCAACCGGCTGCAATAGCCTACGTATTGATACGAATATGTGGCGTCCATTCCATGGAACCGCAGTGATTTTGCCATGGCCGCGACCTGCTCATCGTTCACCAGCACCATTCCACCATCCCCGCAGCCACCAAGGTTCTTCGTAGGGTAGAAGCTGAGCGTGGATGCGTCTCCAAACTCGCCCATTCCGACGCCATTATTCTTCGCGCCTATAGCCTGCGCTCCATCATAGATCAGTTTCAGATTATGCTTTTCAGCTATAGCCTTGAACCTGTCGACCTTCGCGCACTGCCCATAAAGGTGGACCGGCAGGATTGCCTTTGTCTTGCTGGTGATCTTTTCTTCGACTTTGTCAGGGTCAAGGTTAAAATCATCAAGATTGATATCAGCAAATACAGGCTTCGCGCCTACTATCAATATTGCCTCGGTAGTGGCAACGAAAGTGAATGGAGTGGTGATGACCTCATCGCCGGGTCCGATTCCGTTCGCTGCTAATGCAACTACGATAGCGTCAGTCCCCGAGTTGACAGCCACGCCATATTTAGAGCCGCAAACAATCGGAACTTCCTCTTCCAGCCCACTGACATTCGGACCTAGGATAAAAGCACCTGACTCGAATACCTGAGCCACTGCAGCAGCAATATCATCCTTAAGGGCATAGTTCTGAATTTTTGGATTTGCGACTGGTATAGCCAACTTGGGTCACTCCTTATATTTACGATCGATCTCTCCCAGAACGAGGTAAGACCATATCGTGAGGTATTTCACAAACATCCTTATTCACGATGTATTATCCAGCTTTAGCGCTGAGCTGTCAAATCTGAAGAGAGCCAGGGCAATGCATCTTACCAAGGGTGCTTTTAATCGCGAAAGCGCGAAAAGGGGTGTTGGGCGTTTATAACGTGATGTTAGCCTGGCGTGAGCTTACGCCCAACACTCGTCTTCGCAGTAAGATTAATTATCACGCCAAATAATGCCACTACCCGAAAGGGCGAAAACGCGAAAAGTCACAGAGTCAGAAAGTCGAAGAGATAAGCCGGGTTGTTTCGGGAAGCCCTCTTCCCGAAACCGCCGGACACACAATGTGATTGGAATCAACTAACGCGCAACGCAAAATGCATTAACGCACAACATAATCTACTTCGCCTTCTCCGGTGCTTTATCAGGTTGCTCTTTCTTTGGCTCCTGGTAGGTTGGGGTCGTAAAGATCCATTTCTTCAGTTCAGTGCCATCAGAGTTTTTCAAAGTAAATGTATACTGATGGGTCTTGCCTATTGATGTCCGGGAGCCGCTCATGGTGAAGTGCTGACTTTCATCCTGAGCCTGATCACCACCGTATCGTCGAATCAGTTTGTCGACCTGCAGCCATTGGCTGGGAGACGTTGCCGTTTTAAGGTCGATGCCCGTTCCAGTGAGCGCCAAGTCACGCTGACCTTCGCCCAATGATGCGTACATACGCAGGATATCGCGGTTTTGGTAAATGACGCCGATCAGCCCGCTCTTAAGAAGATCTTCGTCATCCATAATATTCATATTAAACTGTTCTTGCGTAAGCTGCGCTATGGAAGCAAGGTCGTCGATGTCGAGTGTACCGGTTTCTTTGAGTGTGGACTTCCAATCATCTATCCACGCCTGTGGAATCTGTGCCTGTCGTTTGGAATACCAGTTGCGATCTCGGAACTCCAGCACTGTTTTTCTCTTATCCCAATTGTAATGGTAGCCATCAGTTATCTTCTCCAGCACTGCGCTCAGCTCGCTCTCGTCACTGCTAATGTTCATCGGCATGCGCTGCGAGTCGAACCGGTCAGATACTACGCTGAACTCGCTCGCATCTGCCAGTGCGGCCAGAACACCATCAAACCCTGGGGTTTCTACGTTCATCTTGATTTTCTTTGCCAGATCGGGGTCTTCAGGATGCTCATTGAGCGGTTCTCCCGTGTCGTTGGACTGTATCTCAGACATTACAGCGGCTATCATTTCGCCCTGCATGTCCTTCATCACATCTTTAAGTGGTTTTCCCTCTTCATCACTCTTGACCAAAGCCTTTCCAAGGAGTTTAGCCATTTTACTGTCGGGGTCGAAGAGCGGTATGTCTATTGAATCACCACCAACTTTTACGCCTATCTGACCGAGCATCATTCCGCGCATCGGAGTAGCATTCAAGTCTTCCAGATTCCTGTTTATGTTTATATTAATCTGGCTCATATTGCTGGAGAGATCATCAGGCAGTTTCGGGCCTCTGCCACCCGTCACCTTTGACGCCATCTGCGCGATTGCCGAGACCGACTGCAGCAGCCCCTGCTGTGCGGACGCTGAAAGATTGCCCCCTCCCATGCTCAGTTCCTGTCCTGTTGAGAGCGCATCCATAGCTGCCGGGACCGACTGGAAAAACTGGCCCAGCCCACCGGCTATGCCCGACGTCGCCGCAACATACATAAATGGATTTTCCTGTTTCAGGGCAGCCAGGTCACTTTGAGATAATTGTCCCAGCTTGCCATAGGACTCGAACATTTTCTCGCGCTTCTCTGCGATTTCTCTGTTAAGGCGATCCTGCTCACGCTGTGCCTGTGCATCGGAGTCGAGCAGGGTCTTGCGGTCCATATACAGGCGATAGGTTGGAGTATTTTCGGAATCACCGGTTTGCCACTTGAACTTCATCACCCTCGCAATCGAACTCATCAAGTCAGCCAGCGCCGCTTCCCTCGCGAATATGTTCATCCTGCGGTCCCGGACCTGCCAGTCTTTCACATTCCAGCCGGCGCTCAGAGTTACGCCCGTCATGCCTGATAGGTCTGAAAGAATTTCCTGCACTGTTTTATGCTTGGCGTTGTAGGTTATCTTTTGAGCAAGTCTGGTATCGGTGATCAGTTTTCCAGCTTCAGCATTTGCCTTGCCCTCAGGGCTGTTGGGGTCCACAGTGATCTTGTCTGCTGTGCATGAGGCTACCGAAGCGGCAGTAATAACCATAACGAGTAGTGCATATTTGAGAATCATTTTCATAGCCTATGTCTCCCTGGTACAATCTCACTTTTTATATTATAAATGTCGCACCATTACTCCTCTCGTTTTGCCCAAGAGCGCAGTGGGTACAACCTGCAGTAATACTCTGTCAGGGAGCTTGTTGCCATGGCTAACAAGAAGAACAACCAGAAGAAAAGCAAACAAGACAACAAATCACGTAGCCAAAAGGGCGGTGCGGCGTCCTTCGACGACCTCGGCGCACCACAGCCAGCGAGAAAGAAAAACAAGAACAAAAAGTAAGCAGGGTCTGTATCAGCCGGTGGGTCGCGATATTTCTGCCCACCGGCAACCTTACCCCATGATATTGTTCCAAGTGTCCGGTAAGTTCTGCAGGGACAGCTCGATGCTATGCTCGTGCACGGACTTCTCCAGGATTACTGTTGTACCATGTTTATCGGTTTTTAAGTGGATTTGATCGGCGACTTCGAGCATGACCGAGTAACCCAGCCCGAGAGAAGGCTTTGTTGAATAACCTCTAAGCAGCACGGCACGTGGGAGAACCAGAGAATCGATTCCGGTACCGTGGTCTTCAATTCCAACCCACAGGTTTCCATTCTTTTCGCCAGCATATACGATTCCCTCATATCCATGCTTTATGGCGTTTGTGATGGCTTCGCCGACCCCCACCATGAAATCGTCCAAACGATCTCCATCAAGTTGATGATACCTGAGGAACCTCTCAACTTCATGTCTCGCATCCGATACCTGGGCCGCAGTGTGTACTTCTGAAACACTCTCGGCGTGCTCAAGGTATGGCATCAACTCGCTCTGATCACAGATATCGAGCCTGCCTCCGGTTACGCTGAATATGGTATCTCGATAGAACTGGCGCATTTGTTCCTCCACACGTTGCTCATGAGCGCGCCGTTCTTCTTCAGCTCGCTGCCTTTCAGTGAACATTTGAGCGTTCTCAAGTGCCACGGCTGCGCTAGCTGCCAGTCCCTCCAGCATAGTGACATCAGTTTCATCGAAAGACCGACCATCCTTCGTGTTGTGTATTTCAAAACACCCCAACAGATCGCCGGAACGGCTGATAATAGGCACGTTTGCAAGATTGTAAAAGCCAAACCGTTGCTGTATCTCGGGGACTATTTGTGGATCATTCTTCGCGTCATTACTGATATAGGGCTTACGCGTTTCCATTACACATCCGGGTGCGCCGTAGCCTGGAGGGAACTCGTAATCGATCGGCATAACCCTGTCACCATAGTTGTATTCACTAAAAACCATTTTGTTATTGATCAGCAGACCACTGGTGCCGGACTCCGCATAACACAACTCAAGAGCGGATCTTACCAATTCACGCATAATAGCCGGAACCTCAAGGACTGCATTGAGCCGCCGGCTGGTGTCGGAGAGCACCTCCAGTTGCCTTCCACGCCGCTCTATTGCCTCTTCTGCTTGTTTGCGTTCGGTGATGTCTCTCACGACCGCCAGTAAAAGTATCTGATCTCCATAATCAAACAAGCTGAGGCGGCTTTCTACAGGAAAGGTGGTGCCATCTTTGCGCATATTGGCTCCCTCAATCGTTAATGCCCCTCCTTCGAGCAGTATGCGCCATCGTTCAGCCATTTCTTCCAAGGTATCGCCCACTAATATATCTTGAACTGTCAGCCCTAGCAGCTCATCGCGAGAATAGCCAAGAGAATTACATGCTGTTTGATTGACCCCAATAAACCTGCCATCACGTGCGCTAAGATAAAGAGCATCGGCAGCACGATCGAACAGGTTACGAAAGCGTTCTTCACTTTTGCGGAGATTTTCAACTGCCAGTTTTCGCTCGGTAATATCTTCATATGTTCCCAGCACTCCGATTATGTTTCCATCCACATCTTTTAGTGGGACCTTGCTTGTTATTATCCAGGTCGTGCGACCTTCGGCTGTGTATTGAGTCTCTTCAAAACCCAGCTTAGATACCCCGGTCTCCATGACGACTTGGTCGTCAGCGCGGTATTTTTCCGCCTCTGTATCTCTCCATGGCAGGTCATAATCGGTCTTCCCAACGATTCCCGCGGGAGATTCTAGGCCGGCATCAATGGCAAACAAGCGGCTACAACCCATAAATACAAGCTCTTTATTTTTCCAGAAGACACGTGCGGGAATGGTGTCAAAAACCAGTTGCATCATCTGAGTTGATTCCCGCAAGGCTTCTGTGGTCCGCCTGAGTTCAGTGATATCAACACCGATGCTTAAGACTTCTTTGAGCTGCTGGTTCTCGTCGAGTATTGGTTTGTTTGTCCACGCTATCCAAACCTTCTGGCCATCTTTGCGCATATTCTCGTTGATATTGGCTTCGTAGCGTAATGGATCGTTGCAGATATCTATCATCAGGGTGCTGAGGTCTCGTCCTGCTGT
>JAJFTD010000199.1 GCA_021373255.1 bacterium | reverse complement strand
TTGGTGATCTTTCCGGTATCACAAAACGAGAGCCGGGGCATAGAAGACCTGCGGCTGGTTAAATTCACCAATGGCGATGGTTCCACCAACCTTTGTGGAACCTACACTGCTTTCAACGGATACACCATTTTTCCAACAATGTTGGTGATCCGTGACAACGGATGCGTGCAAAGTCACTCAATATCGGGCCAGCTTGCCCAGAACAAAGGGATGGCGCTCTTTCCACGGAAGATCAAAGGCAAGTTTATAATGTCCGGGCGGCTTGATGGTGAGAACCTCTACATTCTTGAGTCAGACAACCCCCTGGTCTGGAACGAAGGCCATATCTCTCAGGAGCCGAAGCGCTGGTGGCAGTTCTCGGTAATCGGCAATTGTGGTTCGCCTATTGAAACTAAAGAGGGGTGGCTGATGCTCACCCACGGCGTCGGCCCCATGCGGCAATATTGCATCGGCGCTGTGCTCCTCGACCTGGAGGACCCGGCACGCATTATCGGCGAACTTGAGGAGCCGTTGATTTCCCCTGCAGACGATGAGCGCGTGGGCTATGTACCCAATGTCGTGTATACATGTGGCGCTATGATACATAATAAATCGCTCATCATTCCCTATGCAGTTAGTGATGTAGTTACAAAGTTTGCACGAGTGGACATGGAAGAATTGCTCACTGCATTGCGTTCGCATGGGTAGCTGAACAGCATCGTGGGGTATAGATTAGTTTGTCATGATAACTGTAAAAATCACAAGTTCATAGGAGCGAGCAAATGGAAACAAAAGCAAAGAAGATGGCAGCGCAAGTCGGGCCTCTAGCAGATGATGAGCTGAGGAGAATGGATGCCTACTGGCGAGCTGCGAACTACCTGTCCGTGGGGCAGATCTACTTGCTGGACAATCCTCTGCTGAAGAAACCTTTGACTATTAAGGATATTAAGCCGAGATTGCTGGGCCACTGGGGCACCACTCCGGGGCTGAACTTCATCTATGTGCACCTCAATCGGCTCATCAAAGAACGTGATCTCGACATGATCTATGTCTGTGGCCCCGGACACGGCGGCCCTGGAATAGTCGCCAATGTGTATCTTGAAGGCACTTACAGCGAGGTGTATCCTGAAATATCTCAGGACATTGAGGGTATGAAGAGGCTTTTTAAGCAGTTCTCATTCCCCGGCGGCATTCCCAGCCATGTCGCGCCTGAGACTCCAGGCTCTATTCACGAAGGCGGCGAGCTTGGTTATGCGGTGTCTCATGCTTTTGGAGCAGCGTTCGATAATCCTGACCTGATTGTTGCATGTGTTGTGGGCGATGGTGAATCGGAAACTGGTCCTCTCGCCGCAGCATGGCATTCTAACAAGTTCCTTAATCCCGTGACCGATGGCGCAGTGCTGCCGATCCTACACTTGAATGGCTATAAGATCAATAACCCTACTATACTGGCAAGAATAAGCCATAAGGAACTCGAAGAACTGTTCGTAGGTTATGGTTATAAACCATATTTTGTGGAAGGGTCCGACCCTACTACAATGCATCAAAAAATGGCGCAGACTTTGGAAGAAGTCATCTCTGAAATCAAGACTATCCAGCATGAAGCTCGTGTGAACGATGAGACTGAGCGCCCCTTCTGGCCTATGATCATATTGCGTACACCCAAGGGTTGGACGGGGCCGAAGGAAGTCGATGGAAAGAAGACAGAAGACTTCTGGCGCTCCCATCAGGTGCCCATGGCCGAAATGGCGAGTAAACCGGAACACGTTCAGGTGCTTGAAAGTTGGATGAAGAGCTACCATCCTGAGGAACTCTTTGACAGCAGCGGCAAGCTGTTTCCTGAACTGACTGATCTGGCGCCGAAGGGACAGCGGCGAATGGGCGCGAACCCGCATGCTAACGGAGGCCTGCTTCTCAGAGATCTCAGGATGCCGGATTACCGTGAATACGCCGTGAATGTTCCCGTTCCCGGTTCGGTCGATGCGGAGTCCGCCAAGGTAACAGGAGTTTTCCTTCGGGATGTCATGAAGCTTAACATGTCCAATTTCAGGGTGATGGGACCTGACGAGACCGCGTCTAACCGCCTGGGGTCCTTGTTTGAAGTAACCGACCGAACCTGGATGGCTGAGATGTATCCCTACGATGATCATCTCTCACCTGACGGGCGCGTGATGGAGATACTGAGCGAGCACACGTGCGAGGGATGGCTGGAAGGCTATTTGCTGACTGGACGGCACGGTATTTTCAACTGTTATGAAGCGTTCATCCATATTGTGGATTCGATGTTCAACCAGCACGCGAAGTGGCTCAAGGTGTCCAAAGGCATTCCATGGCGCAGACCGGTAGCCTCGCTGAACTATTTCCTCGCTTCTCACGTGTGGAGACAGGACCATAATGGTTTCTCCCATCAGGACCCTGGGTTCATAGACCATGTGGTGAACAAAAAGGCCGATGTTGTTCGTGTCTATCTTCCGCCGGATGCCAACACGCTGCTGTGTGTTATGGACAGGTGTCTCAAGAGCCGTGACTTTGTCAATGTAGTTGTGGCCGGCAAACATCCCGCTCCGCAATGGCTCGACATGGATGCCGCTATCAAGCATGTTGCGTCAGGTATTGGAATATGGGAATGGGCTTCGAATGACAAGGGTACCGAGCCTGATGTGGTAATGGGCTGTGCCGGAGACATACCGACAATGGAAACGCTCGCGGCTGTTGATATTCTCCGAAAGCAGTTACCCGACCTGAAAGTGCGTGTTGTGAACGTGGTGGACCTGATGACGCTTCAGCCCAAGGAAGAGCATCCGCATGGTCTCTCGGACAAGGACTTCGACAGCCTCTTCACAACAGACAAACCGATCATCTTTGCCTACCATGGCTATCCCTGGTTGATACACCGATTGGCGTATAGGCGCACCAATCACAAGAACCTGCACGTTCGCGGTTACAAGGAAGAGGGCACAACCACGACGCCGTTCGATATGCTCGT
Organism: bacterium; assembly: GCA_021373255.1. Classification (GTDB taxonomy): domain Bacteria; phylum Armatimonadota; class UBA5829; order UBA5829; family UBA5829; genus UBA5829. Next base: position 127,913 of record JAJFTD010000199.1, on the reverse strand, counting down.
TTTGAACGATATGGACCGGTTCCAACTGGCTGCTGATGTGATTGAGCGCGTGCCTAAGCTGGGGTATCTTGCGGCTTACGTTAAGCAGGCGCTAAGGGACAAGCTAGTCGAGCACAGGACATACATCAGTGAGTATGGTGAAGATATGCCGGAGATTCGCAACTGGAGATGGCCGTCGCAGGCAAGTGAGACAGAGACTGTAGCGTGATATCACAGTCTGGAGGAGTATTCAAATGGCATCGACGGGTGTAAAGGCTTTTCTGCTGGACATAGGAGGCGTGCTCCTGACAAAGGGGTGGGATCGTGACGCGCGCAAGCGTGCCGCTGCCAAGTTTGGACTCGATCTGGAGGAAATGCAGGAACGGCACAACGTTGTCTTTCAGACTTATGAGACAGGTCGTATTACCATTGATGAATATCTGAGGAGGATAGTGTTCTATAGGGAACGCGATTTCTCCCCGGATGAGTTCAAGCAATTTATCTATGAGCAGTCACAGCCATACCCGGATATGCTTGACTTTTGTAAACTACTCAAAGCGTGCTACAACCTGAAGACAGTCGCGCTCAGCAACGAAGGTCGGGAGATCACTATGCACCGCATTCAGAAGTTTGATCTCCCGTCCCTTATAGACTTTTTCGTGTTTTCCTGCTTTGTGAGAACGCGGAAACCTGACCCTGCAATGTACAGCTTCGCAATGGACCAGGTTCAGTTATCTAAAGACGAAGTAATCTACATTGATGACACACCTATACTTTGTGAAGTAGGTATAGAGCTGGGCATACCAACGATATGTCACTCGGATGTTGCAACGACCAGAGCGGAGTTAGAGAAATACGGATTGTCGCTCCCATAACCTAAAAGAATGTTCGGGCACATCTCTGATGTGGCCCGCATTGGCAAAATGGCATCTCCTGATGCCACCACGTAACGCGCCCCTACAAGTTGACTTATAGACCGATACGGGGTTGGATCAGGAGATCCCATCTTGTCCTTTTCGGCGCAGATCAGAGATCTGCCCGAACATTAGGTAAGCCATCCCTTCACAACCTTTTGACCTTATGACTTTCTGTTAACCCATCTGCCGCTTGAACCGGCGCATTGCTGCTATGAATATTACCGAGCCAAGCGCAATCATGATCAGTATCTGCAGCCAGAGAATCTGTACGCCTGCGCCTTTGAGCAGTATACCGAAGACTATGTTCAGATAGTAGTAAGTCGGCTGGATATACATGACGGCCAATAACGCCCCCGGCATTGCCTCTGGGGGAGTGAACTTGCCTGATAGATAGATCATAGGTGTGAGCAGCATTATGCTCAGAAGTCCCACCTGGGCGAGGTTTCGGCTGATTGAAGCGATGAACACTCCTATTCCGGTCATGGAGAACACATATATCGCTGTAATCACGAAGAACAAGAGCAGGCTGCCCTTCATCGGAACGTGAAACATTGGGCCGATTACTATAAACAAACTGAGGCAGCATCCTATGATGATTGCAAGTGTCATTGAGATGACTTTAGGGAGGATGATCTGCAGTGGGCTCAGCGGTGAGACTGTAAGCTGCTCAATTGTCCCTCGTTCTTTCTCGCGCACCATCGCCGCAGCCGGAAGCAACAGAGCCAGCATTGTAATGACCTGAATGAGCTGGCAAACTGACTGGAACCACGAGTCCAGCACATTTGGGTTGAACCATATCCTGTGGGCATCTATTATACCCGGCGGCAGGCTGCTTGATGATGAGGATATCCCAAGGCTTTTCAGACCAAAGGTTTGCCCCAATGGGGCCATCACCTGCGACGCGTATCCCTCTACAATTTCGGCAATACTCGAGTTGCTGGTATCCAATTGGAGTTGTATCGACTCAGGGTCACCTCGCATTAGTGATTCCTCGAACTGTGGAGGTATATCCAGGACAGCCATCACTTTTCCAGAATCAAGCAGCCTTTGTCCCTCACGTGGCCCCGATATAACACCATACGGCGAAAACCATGGCTCCTGAAAACTATATATAACCTCCCGCGATGTGTTGGACCGGTCGTTGTCAATGAATGCGATTGGTGCATGTTCTATCTGCATCGAGACCGATGTTCCTGCATTGCGCACTCCCAGGATGAATGCATAGACCAGTATAAGCATCAAGATTGGGTCTCTTAGGAATTGTAGTATTTCCTTGTAAGTCATAACACTCAGACGGCTTGCCCAATTTTTCCAGACATTCATCAGGCTCATGCGTTTGTCCTCTTGTGAAATTGCAAATAGCTGATTGTGAACAGCACAATTGAAAATATTACCAGAATCAGGACATTCAACCAGAGCTGCGCAGTTCCCGTGCCCTTCAGAAATGTGCCCTCAATTATCCGGGTGTAGAACATACACGGAAACAGATGCGCAATCTTCTGCCCGCCAGGTGAGAGTGATCCCACCGGTACCATCACCCCGGAAAAGTTGACGGCTGTGATCTGAGTAACAATCGCGGTGAAGATCATGGCTGCGGCTTGCGTCGTCATGAGAGTCGATATCATCAGCCCCAGGCAGCAGGTGCTGACAACATAGGCAAGTGTAGATACCAGGAAGAACAGCATTGAGCCTTTGAACGGCGCGCCAAAGACAAGCAAGGCTATTAATAAAAGTACTATTGCATTAAGAAATGCAATACCTACATATGGAATCAGCTTTCCGATCAGATACTCGCCGCGAGTCAGTGTCGATGCATACACGTTGAAGATGGAACCTGTTTCCTTCTCTCTTACAACACCCAGACCAGTCAATAGCGGAGGCACCATATACAGAATCAAGACCAGTAGCCTCGGCGCCAGTCCTAATACGCTCTTGATTGACGGGTTATATAGGTAGCGACTATCAACGCTGACAGGCCTCACCGCAATCTGTGCGCGATCAAGAGGTATCCCCTTTATCCGCGATATATACTGAGCCAGCAGGTTTCCATTCATTGAAGCAATGATTGACGAGATGTAGCCTTTAGTAATTTGAGCCCGGCTTGTGTAAGTGCCATCCAGCAACGTTTGAATTGGCGCTGGTCGCCCTTTGTTGATGTTCTTGCCGAAGTGCGCCGGGATAATTATTACGGCTCGGATTACATTGTTCTTCAGCAATGGGTCGAGTTCGCGGTCGTCGTAGGCAATCGACACCAGGTTGAAGTAACGCGAACTGGAGAAACGGCTAGTAAAGTCGCGACTTTCAGGAGTGTTGTCGTTGTCGACGATTGCAATCGGTATATTTTCGACATCCATCGAGAGACACACTCCGAGAAGCAGCATCAGAAACGATGGCAGCACAAAAGCAAGGACAGCGAACAGCTTGTCACGGGCCACCTCGCGGATTTCTTTAGACGCGACAGCAATGATCCTTCTGCCGTTCATTATGCCGCTCCTTTCGCTTTCTCTGACTCCCGCTCAAGAGAGGTGACCGTATGAACGAAGACTTCCTCCATCGATATAGGCTTTGGAGTTACTGAGAGAACCTGTATCCCATGTTCTGTCAGAATCTCACGAATTCGTTGTTCATCTCCTGTAGGGTCGCTGGAGATCAGGCGAATGCGACTCCCATAAGCCAAAGCTTCCGGAAAGATACTCGTGACTAATCCCAGCGCATTGGGCGGATCGCTAGTTCTAAACTCTAGCAGGTGACCGACCTGGTTTTCGATGTTATCTTCGAGTGACTCAGGTGGAGCATCAGCCACGACTCGCCCAGCGAACATCAGAACAATATGGTCGCAGCTCTCAGCCTCGCTCATATAGTGCGTTGTGAAAAGTATCGCAACGTTATGCACTCTTGAAAGGCGATAGAGTATATCCCAGAACTGCCTGCGTCCTACCGGGTCGACTCCTGAAGTGGGCTCATCAAGGAAGAGTGTTGATGGCTGGTGAACAAGTGCGCAGCCTAGTGAAAGACGCTGGCGAAGTCCCATTGGTAAGCTCGCTACCTTGGCATCCCCGCGACCTGACAGCCCGGCTACATTCAAAACCCACTCCGCGCGCTCCGGCCTTAGATCCTTGGGAACGCCGTATATCCCTGCGTAGAGCATGATGTTCTCCAGCACAGTTAGATCGATGTACAGAGAGAACGCCTGCGACACATAACCTATGCGTTCCTTAATCTCCTGACCCGCGAAGCGCATATCCGCCCCTGAGACCTGCCCCTCTCCGCTGGAGGGAGGCAGTATGCCAGTCAGCATCTTGATGCAGGTCGACTTACCGGCTCCATTTGCCCCAAGCAGACCGAATATCTCACCTTGCTTGACCTGAAATGTCACGTGGTCAACTGCAGTAAAGCTGCCGAATATCCGCGTGAGCTCCATCGCCTCGATTGCGGTCCTTTCCATCTGTTCTTCAGGCAGAGCAGCATAAGTCTCGACCGTGCCTGCAGCAGACGTTGCTTCACCTTCGGTCTGCTCGCGCTGCCGAAGAAGCGCGATGAACACATCTTCCAGATCAGGGTCCCACGTTCGAACTTCTGTTGGCTGCAGGTCTGGCGGCAGGAATGATATGGCTTCGGATTTTGCTTTGTCGCGGTCTGCAGTGTCTGCCAGTAATCTGACCCACTCTCCCCGAGGCTCAACTTGCGCATAATACTCTCTTAGCACACCAAGCGCTTCGATCTGATTAGGGCATCGTAATTCTACCATCGTGCCCGGAACCAGCCCCACAAGCTCCTCAGGTGTGCCTGATGCAAGGAAGCGGCCTTCGTGCATAAGTGAGACGCGATCAAACCGCAGGGCTTCTTCCATGTAGGCAGTGCTGATCAGAGCCGTCATACCCTCGGCCCGGCTCAGTTCGGATAGAATCGCCCAGAAATCACGGCGTGAAACGGGGTCTACGCCAGTGGTCGGCTCGTCCAGGATTATCAGTTCCGGCAGGTGAATGAGCGAACAGATGAGCCCGAGTTTTTGCTTCATACCGCCGGACAGGTTCTTCATTGGTCGATTTCGGAAGCTGTCGAGGCGGGTCATCTTGAGGAAACGATCTTTACGCGCCTCCAATTCGCTCGGAGGAACAAGCCTCACCCTGGCAAAGTAGTCTATATTTTCTTCGATTGACAGGTCGGGCGACAGGTTCAGACCAAGCCCCTGCGGCATCAATCCAATCCGGCTCTTAATCAGCTCTGCGGATTCCTCAGAATCAACCTTCTGCCCGAATACCTCGATGCTGCCGGCATCGTAAGCCAGGACTCCGGCAATTGATTTCATCAGAGTGCTCTTGCCCGCTCCATCAGGACCGATAAGGCCATACATCTCCCCCTTGACCACATCCAGGCTTGCCTCTCGCACGGCGACCACTTTACCATAACTTTTGCCGAATTCACTGACACGGATTGGGAGTGCAGATCCGTCACCATTTAGTACTGAGGCCGTCGCCATGCAACGCCCTCCTTCCACCGAATGATAGCGTCAGCCGGCATGCCGGGTGTCAGGCGGTGGCCAGGGTTTTTGTTAAGATAAAGTTTGACTGCATAGACCAGTTTCACGCGTTCATCCGGCGTCTGCACTTCTTTTGGGGTGAACTCGGCTTGAGATGCGATATACTTGACAGTAGCATCGAAAGGCTCATTCGGGTAAGAATCCACATAAATCTTCGCCGGTAAACCAAGCCGGACTTTTCCAATCTGATTTTCAGGAACATAAGCCTTGAGATACAGCTTGTCAAGATCGACAACTTCCAATATCGGAGAGCCAGCAGTCACAACCTCGCCATTATCTCTTATGCGAGTGACAACCATTCCGGTGATCGGTGACACAACAAATAGATTGTTGAGAATGCTCAACTGTTCATTCACTGCAGCCCGGGCCTGCTTCACCTGAGATGACGAACTGGCATGGCTGCTTTTGCTGATAGCCACCTGTATTGGAGAGGCCATTGCTTGTTTCAGGATACCCTCAGCTTGGGTTTTCTTCCCTATTGCGGTGAGTACACGTGCATTCGCTGCACTTTGATCGTGCCTTGCGGCGGCGAGTTGGGCCTGCGCACGTTGAAAATCGGCTTGAGACGCCGCAACCTGATTTCTCGCATTTTGGAGGTCAGACTGTTTTGATGTTACCTGTGCTTTTGTTGAACTCGCATTCGCTAATGCGCTTTGGAGTTGAGCCTGATCTTTCGCCGCCGCAGTAACATATTCATCGCGTTGTCTTTCAGTGACAACGCCTTCTTTGGCCAGGTTGGTAAAGCGGCGTGCATTCGCAGTCGATAGTTTAGCCTGCGATTGCGCAGCCTCGACTGTCTTCTGAGAAGATTGCAAATTAGCTTTGGCTGTTGCCACATCTGCTGAATATCGCTTGACTGCCTCTTGCGCCTGCCGGACTGATACCGATGCGGAACGCACAGCAGCCTCAGCGTTTTTCACATTCGCCCCTGCGCTGCTGGCAGAAGCCTGTGCATCCTCTATATCACCTTGAGCCTGCTCCACCTGTCCTTTTGCTTGCTCTATGCTGGAACTGCCGGTTTCGGACGTAAGGCCAACATTCTGGCCGGCAGCTTTGGCTTGAGCTGTAACGGCATCCATGTTTTGTTGAGCTTGTTCTAGTCGGTCTCTGGTTTCAGGGTCATCCAGAGAGACCACCATCTGGCCTCGCGTTACGCTGTCGCCTTCTCTGGCAAGGAGTTGAGCGATCTTGCCGCTGTATTTGCTGGAGATGACTACAACGTCTCCCTCAATTCGTCCATTAACCTGAACAAGCCCTTCAGGCAGTGGAGTCTTGCGCACTAGAAGGTAAGTGGTAATCCCTATAGCCAAGACCAACATTATGATTATTATATTTTTGCGGGTTAGCAGCTTTCTCATAGTTGCGTTACTGCAACCTCCCCTCAAAATTCACTTGTCCGGTCGACTGCGCACTGTGAGCCACTTGCGCCAGATCTCCAAGGTATCTATGGGTAGTGAGGTAAGCGGAATCAAGTTGGTAAAGCGACTGCTGCAGGCCTGTCTCAGCCGACAGAAGATTTACATTGGCGTCGAGTACTTCCAGGCTTGTCCCGACTCCTTCGGCAAACCTGCGTTCCGCCAGCCTCAGACTTTCTTTAGCCAAATCTACCGATTTTCGGGCAGCCGTAATCGCACTGCTTGCGGTATCCATATCAAGATAAGCACTTCGAACTGATAACCTCACGTCATTGGCGGTGCTGTTGAGTTGTGTGTCGTTCTTCACACGTTTTGAGCCTATTTCCTCGGCACGCGCCCGAATGACTCCACCATCAAATACAACTTGCGATAGTTGTAGCCCGACAAACCACTGTGGATCAGTAAGGAAACCGTTTTGCCGCCTGAAGATGTTTGCAAATCCAACGGCATCCAGTTGAGGTTTCCCCTCTGCCCTTATAGATCTCTCATCCCAAAACAATGAACTAGACCTGCTGGACATGCTGCGGAGTAAAGGATCTGCCTGCACTGCGCTTTCTTCAGCCTGGTCTACCGGCTGTTGGGCAGAGACATCAAAGAAACCACCTCGCAGGTCTATAGGAGCATCCTTAGGCAGAAGCAGGGCAGTTCTGAGGTTAGCCAGTGCGAGTTCATATTGATTCTGCACCTGAGTCAGCCGTTTTTTCTGATCCTCAACAGCAGCTTCTGCGCGAATCACATCGTAGTCAGTGGCTACGCCCTCTTTGCGAGACTTCTGCGCTTGGGACAGGTGCTCCTGGTAGGATGCCAGGGACTCTTGATTGACCTTGACATTCTCCCTGCCATACACAGCGGCAAGGTATGTCCGAGTCGTCTGCAAGACTACGGACAGCTCAGTGTCGGCGGCACTGTTCTGCGCTTCCGCTACCCCATAGTTCGCACTGCGTATGTCGTAACGAATGCGACCGGCGTTATATAGTGGATAAGATGCATATATATTGGCGAAATAGACGTTCTCGTTAGCGACAGTCTGTCCGGGGATTGTTATGGTTGTGCCGTTGGCTGTGATTGTTTCAGAATCCAGGGTAATCTCATCATTCAACCGGTAATAGCTCAAGTTAGCATCTGCATAAAAGTTGTTCTGACCCTTGGCTTGATTAACAACTTTGCCAGCCGTGGTTATATCCTGCCTGGATGCTTTAATTGTCAGGTTTCGTTGAACGGCAAGATCGGCAGTGCGCGCCAGATCCAGACAAACCGGCTGAGCTTGTTCGGCTCTTAGTGCAACTGAAGATATGCCAAATAAAACCAGTAGTAATGTGAAAGCTCTCCCCATCCAGTGCTCCAATAAGGACTTCTATTTCTGAAGATGCTTGAGTCTTGCTCATTCAACCGGATGCCAACTTCAAGTTAGCTCCCTACATATACCCATAGCTCAGAGTTGACGAAACTGTTCGCAAGTTTAATGAAGTGAAACAATAGGAGCAGGTGTTAATCCTGAAAAGCCAAAAAAGTCCACTCCCGCAACCAGGAGTGGACTTTTGACATGGTCATTTACAGTAATCTATCTAGTCGATCGGGCTTGAAATGCTGGTAATATCCCCGTTACCTCTCAGCCGAACTACCGGCACTATTGATGTTTCGTCTTTCATTGAGCCAACAAGTCCCGTGACCGCGATATACTGACCTGAGGTAATACTTTTCGTGAGCGGAGTGCTGAGCCCGGTTACCATTATACGAAGTAGAACGCCGCTTCCATCATCTATGATGACATAGCCATTGTTGGCTGTTGACTTTACTCGTCCCCACACACGCACTAGGATTCCCGATACTGCTCCGCTGGCGGCTGACTTGTTGATCATTCCAAGTGGGCGAAGTGGAGCAGGCGCGCTATTGGATTTGGAAAGAGACAAAGCCCTGATAACTCTCTCGCCATTTGCGTCAGTATCCAATATGCCCGAGAGTGTTACAGCTTCTCCCAAGGCTACGCTCGGGACACCGGATACTGGAACCACTTTAATCCCCGTAGCCCTTTTGGGTTCTTCAATGTAGAAGGTGCCGTCACTGAAGATACCTGATGCTGCGGTGATGATCTTTGCGTCGGTTATGCTTACCAGATAGCCGTCAGGAAGCGACTTGGCGCCATTCAGCCCTGTTACGCCCAATGCTTCCATGATCACCGCATCCAGTCCAGTCGCATCCGATGCGTACGAGTTATTCGAACCATAACCGACGATGAAGTCCAGGGCATCCCCCGAATTCAGCCATTTGGTTGTCGAATACTGCTTCGGGCTGTTTGTGACCTCGTCGATAAACAAGCTGAACCTGTTGTAAAGGACGTGCACATCAGTCCCGCCTCCCCCTATTGGGTAGAAGAGCGCACTCACGGAGTAGCAGTCATTCCTCGGCGCAGTCCACCTCACGATGGACTTCTGCCCACTCGGTCCAGGATGGAGCGCCAGATTTCCAGGTGGCACCGGTCCGCCATAGGACTGAGGCTGATCTGTTGCATTGTGAACGACACTCAACTCTGGAGTGATATCAGTCGCACTCCATCGTTCCAGTGAGCTAAGTGGGTAGATGTTCGGCAAGTTATACAAGTTAAATGTATAGGTGCTGCTCAGGCTCGGCGTCCAGCCATAGGACCATTGCCCGTTTGGATTACTGGCCAGCGAGAAGTCCGCTGCCACATCCCAGGCAAGAAGTTGAGGAGGCTCCGGGGTATAATCGATGACAATGTTGATCCCTGTCGTATCGCTCTCGCTGTTTCCGTCCGGGCCAAATCCAACTGCGAAGTCTACCGTATTCCCACTCACAAGCGAAGTGGGCACCGAATAGGATTTATAATCGCCGTCCATTACGCCGTCATACAGGCTGGCACCATTCCGAAGCACGTGCACGTCGGTATTCGTCGAAGCGCCGGAATTCGGCGCAAATATAACCGAGATCGCATACTTCCCATCCCTCGGCGCGGTCCACCTGATTATACTCTTCTGACCACCCGGGCTTGGACATGCCGCAACGCCACCGGCTGGTATTGTCCCGCTGTAATCCTGGCTCTGGTTTGTCGGGTTGTAGACCACACACGGGTTGTTGCCCAACTGAGGCGAGAACCATCGAGTAAGCGACCCTCCAACAGTGTCCGAAGAGCCATATTTTGTGAACGAATACCCGTTATTCAAATTCACTGCCCAGCCGTATGACCACGCGCTGCCTTCGGTATTGCCTGAGGAAAAGTTTTTGGATGCATCCCAATCATGGGTGTTCGACGAGCCCGTGACACGGATTCCGTCCAGGTAGAACATCGTTTCCGACGATCTTGTGTTTCGGTCACTCAACAACTCCACCCGGAGTGTGTGTTGAACATCCGCCGTCACAGTTCTATGGTAGATGCAGACTCCATAAATCTCATCTGCGTTATAAGTGTCGACCACCTCCGGTGTCCCACCGTCAATGCTGATCGCTACCTTGCCGCAATTGTTCGCAATCTTACCGAACAGTAGCACCTCGCTCCCCCTAAATACCAACTGAGCCGCGGCACCTGCCTGACTACATGAACTCAACGTCCCAGCATACGCCGGTAATAAACTCGTCTGATGGCTCCAACTGCCGGTGTATGTGACCCCTGCGCCGACTGCATCATCGATTATGAGTGACGAGTCCGCTGCAGGTCCTATCGCTACAACCTTTCGTGACGCATTACCAGCCCCGTCTACCGTCCGAATCTCATATACCGCCGCGAGATCCGCGCCAGCCGAATGGTCGAAGTAGAATGTGCCCTTCGCTATCTTGTCCAGATATGTGCCGTTTCGGAAGACCTCATAGTAAGAGATCCAATTGTTGTCGGCACCGGGAGTCCAAGTCAATTCGACCCCCGGATACCCCATGTTCTCTCCAAGACTCTTTGTTGCAGTAATTGGAGTAGTCGGTGATATCGTATCCAGCCTGCTCCCTGGATGAAGCGGCAGGTTCAGATAGATCAACTCTCCGGATGGTATTGAGTTCAAACTGATCCCGTTTGCCATCAGGTCAGCCCCTGTCCGGGTCACGCTGGCCGTAGACTCGTGGTAGGACACGATGTAGTTCTGATTCGGTAATAGCCCCTTAGGCTTTACGTTCACCGCCGACCCAATAGGCCGCTTCGGGATGATTATGCCCCTAAGCCCATCCTGGCTCAGGCGCTGGAAGTACATCGTAGGGTCATCTCCAGTGATCGTCGGGCGATATACATGAACCCACCGGCCCACCACTCCCTGAGCATGCAGATAGTGATAGATATCGATTAATTCACGAATACCTTCGAGCTTTACCGTATCGAATGTATCACCGGTCATATCGAAGTTGATGCAGAGCAGCCCCCTCCAGGTAGACTTGTCATAGTTCGGTGGCTGCCATGCGTCGGGGATATCGCTCAGCTTGTCCGGTGGGAACAACAGCGAAGCATAGTAGTTACGCAGGATGCCGACCGCGCCATCACTGAATGAGAACGATGATGCAAACCTCGTGTAATCGTATCCTCCGTAGTTCCCACCACCATTTACAGCCTGGAACGCACACCCTGGATGATTATCAAGGAATCCCTGCATCACCTGCCGGAATCCCTGATCTTGGGCGAGAAGTGGCGTGTCATTGCCATTTATGGGAGTTGTGAAGAAGCTGTCGTTTCGCCATTCGAAGTTCCCCCACTGGCTGGCGAACCCATCGAGCTGTCCCTTGATGAAATCGACCACAACCGGCTGGGACATGTCCAACGTGCCCCCATAAGACCAACTCGGATGCTGCTGCGCCACTTGCGACTGCGGATCTATCGTGTAGAGAAATGCGTATATGAGCTGCCCCATATCATACTTATGCAGGTAATTGATCGTCGTTCGCCAATCCGGCCCGTTCCAGTCACCGGCGCAATCCCACCAGCCCCAGTCTCGGTGATAAACATCAGCCCCACAATAGCGCATCAGGTCCGCCACCCGGAAGACTTTACGGAACGTGCTAGTCCAGTCAGCGTTTCCACCGGCCCAGCCTGTACCCGGCTGGCCCCAGCCTGTGCCGTTCCACCACCACCCAAGCATCCTGATCGCCGGGAACCAGTCATCACGGGTGTAGTCCCACATATACCGGTATTGCCAGTCCAGGCATTCATTGCCGGCATTGTCCAGATCGTTGTTGAAGAGTCCGACGAAGGTTTTAGGTGTGGTAACGGATTGATTCGGGGCAAGCGTCTGGTTGTGCCCTGCAACAGTCAATTGCGAGGTGACTTCTCCATTCGTCCCCAGGGTGAATGAAGACGCCCAGTGGCCGAAGTAGTCCCATCCGATGAAAATTCCGTCCTTTGTGTCCTTGCTGTAAAGAGCATACCACGGGGCGTAGCTCGAAGTGCCCGGCTTGAACCCAAGCCCGCTTGACTGCTGGTTACCCGTGTTGCAGATTGATCCGGTAATCCTTACCGTCCCGGACTTTGTAGCCGTCCACACTCTGGCTGAATCCTGCCCTGAATCCGGGTGCTGGCTGTTCACCCCAATGAACGGGGTTCCGGTAGCGTTATCCAATTGTTTGCGCCACTGGTTTGGTGTTGGGTAATAGGCCAAATCAACGTATGAACTGTTCTCGATATATTGATACCGCCAACCGTTTTGACCTTGTACTCCGCTGAATTCGGATGAAGCGGTATGGGTCTCCCCATCCGTATATTTGATTGTAGGGTCAAAGGCTGTGGTGTCATACATGATGTTTGAACTCATGTTCACAACGAATGCCAGCTTATCGCCCGTTGCAATATTTATAGTGAAATCGAACGGAACCGTCACATCAGCGCTTGCGACATACTGCCATCCTGAAGCCGGCCACACCTGCTGACCATTCTTTGTAATGCGTGCGTTAATTCCATCACCGGGGTAATATGGGCCTTCTTTTGGGAAAGGCTGGTAGGAGTTGAATGTTCGTGGAGTGCCTGTGCTAAGAGTTTCTGTTTTCAGGTTCCATGACCCCGCCTGGTTCTCTCCGCCGGTCATCCAGTCGAGATCAAGCGAACCCGGCTCACCCGTCTTTGCGGTAAAGTTCAGCATACTCGGCTCATAGATTTGCAGCGAAGCCGAACCAACATTTTTGAACGTAAGCCACTCTCGTATCAAGCTGGAGTATGGGTGGATTACATAGGTCTTTGTAACCTGTAGAGAACCCTTCTGTAGGGTTACATCCAGTTGTAATTCGCCTTGGCTGAGCGTCGTGGTGTTGGAACTGAGATAAGTCCATCCGCTGCCGCCGGTATACCTGCGCGTGGAGTTTCCGACGAAGAACTCTTCGGATTGAACCCCGGACGGGATCATCTCGCGGCCACTCACCTTGTTCCTGAAACTTTTCAGCAAGAACTTGCCATTTTCAAGAGCAACCACTCGCTCCACGCTTGCGGTACCAAACGTCCACTGGGTTCCGCTGTACGTGATATAGGCGTCGCCACTCGTAACAGCAAGGGATGAGCTAGCAAGGCAGGCTATCAGAATGATGGTAGCGTATATAACAACCGCTAAGGGATGATAGAATTTGCGCATTCTCACAACTCCTATAGCTAAAGCGTTTTAGCACCTCTATACCACAGTAATAGCCTAAGAAAGCTAGCTTGTCAATTGACGCGAGTTCAGAGCCTACGTATTAAACGACCCACCTGCTGATACGCACAGTGCAACTATCATCCGCGGATTGTAGTATTGCGACACCACTTAGCTCTACCTGGAGGATAAAGATTCATGGCCGAGTTATGGATCAATAAGCATAGTAACATAGATCAGGTTGCAAAACACCGATTGTTTCGCAATGGTCTGCCGAACTGCTTGTGCTACATACGTGTTTCCACACCCTGGCAGGTCCATCAGGGATACTCCATGGAGGGCCAGGAAAACTTTCTAAGGCAATATCTCGACACTAAGTTCGGTATCGGAAAGTACAATGCACTCTGGATAGACGACGGCGGCTTGAGTGGCACGCGGTCATTTGACCGCAGCAGAAATCGAGAAAGCGAAATCCGGCCGGGCCTTGCCATGGCGGCCGATATGTGCGACCAAAAGCTGTTTGGGTATTTCGTCGTTCTGGACATAGACCGCCTGGCCCGTGAGACGCTGGTATATCTTCAGTTCTGCGAGTATTACCTGGTCAAGTCCGGCGCGTGGTTGATTTCTGCGATGGACGGCTATGAGTCCGAAAGCGGTGGAAGAGATTATGTTCTCGAACAGAAAGCAATCTACGCCGCCGAGTTCAGCCGCAAGCTTTCGAAACGTGTAAAGATCGCGATGGCCGACCGTGCAAAGGACGGATACCTTTGTGGCCGCTGTGTATACGGTTGGGAGTTTGACGATAGGCCCACACTCAGCCGGGGCAAACGCGCTGGGTCCAACAGGGTTGGAATCCGCATCGTAAAGAAAGAAGCACTCATCGTTCGGCAGATGTATGACTGGTATCTCTCCGGTCACAGTGCCTACTGGATCAAGGCAGAACTCGAGCGCCAGGGTATTCTCAGTCCCTTAGGGAAGTCCATCTGGAGGATCAGCACCATCCTCGGAATCTTGGATCACCCCGTTCACTGCGGACTGCTCCGGCAGGGCGATAAGCTTGTCAAGGGCGTTCATTTCGATCAGGAGCGGATCATAGATGATGATGTCTACTACAGGTATCTCTCCGTAAGAAAGCATGTGGAGCGAAAGGAATCCTCTGTCGGCCCAAAGTCAAACTGCTTTCTCGGAACGCTTGCCAGATGTGCTCTGTGCGGCTCCACAATGCATTTTAGCGCCGGTTCGAACTCAAAACCAAGATACAAGTGCCTCGGAACAAAAGACGGCAAGCACGAGCACGATGCATTCAGCATGGCGCTCGATGCTGTCGAATCTCGTGTTATCGAACGCCTAGCGGAGCTGGCTGCAGATCCGAGGAATCTGTCGCTAGCGAGAGAAAGGCTGCAGGAAAGACTCGACGAAGAGGAAGCGCTGCTTGAGGAACAGGAACAGGCAGAGCTGGAGGAACTTGAGGCTCTGAACAGAGAAAAGGCGGAATTGATTCTCCAATTCAGACAGAAAGCCCTGCGACTGAGTCAGGACGACTACGACCTTGTTCTGGAGGGCGTGGAGAACGACCTCAAACGGGCAGAGAATAGGCTTGCCGAGATTCGTGCGCGTTCTGGTCAGCGCGACCTGCGCGAGAACCGGCTGAAGATGGCCCTGGGGATGTTGCGCTCATTTTCTGCCTGGGATTCTATGAGTCCGGACCAGCGACAGCGCCTGGTGTCTCTTGTGGTGGAGAGTGTTCTCTTTGAGCCGCAGCGGGGGCACGCCGACATGCACCTGAAGCTGATATTCCGCGAGACGCAGGTCATTGCAATCCCGTACCGCGGAAATGGGATAAGGCAGCGCGAGGGTCTTGAACGCATAGCACCAACCGAACTCACCAGCGCGTACTACTGGCTGAAAGGACACACAGACAGGCAGATCTCCGTCGAGCGTGAGCTTGCCATCGATACCGTCTACATCCACAGGCAGCGCCTGATAAAGCACACAGGGGCCAAGACGTTCGAAGAAGCCCTTGAGATCGTGAAACCTCTTCTCGAAAGCCGCAAGGGAGAACTGCTCCTTGGTACGGCTCGAGCGCGGTCCGTAAAGCGACGGTTCACCCGAATTGACAGTCAGTTGCTGGACTACATAGCCAAAGGACTCAGCAACCGCGAGATCGCTGAAGTCACAGGTAAGTCTCCGGCAACGATTGCGACCCAGCGGGCGAGGCTCTACGACAGGCTTGGTGTGACGAATGCGCGCGATGCAATTCGCAAGGGGCGCGTGCGGGGCCTGATAAGTGGAGCGCATGCTCAAGATGTGCCCACCCCAAAGGAGGCGGAGGCTCTAAGGGCCGCCAATTGCGGTTGCAAACAGCGCATAGCCGCAAAAAGAATAGGGATCAGCGAAGCGGCATTCAAGCAGCGCATAAAGGGCATGTTTCGCAGATATGGCTTCAACCGGATCAGCCAGCTGCTGAATTGTGCCAGGGAGAAAGGTTGGATAGATGAAATCAAGTGAGATCGTTATCGACGATTACAACATAGACGGGGCCCGGCAAATGCTTCACTTCTTTGATGGGTTGCCGGTTGCCTGTGGGTATATCCGTGTCTCCAGTCCAGGCCAAGCTGACAGGGGCCACTCTCCCCAGAGCCAGATAGCGCAGGCTCGAAATGAATGCCTCCGTAGATTCGGCAATGGCTACCATCTGGTCATCATTGAGGATCTGGGCTTCTCGGGCGATGTGCCGTTTTCGCACAGGGACTGTCCAATTCGACCGAATAGGCCTGGCCTAACATTTCTGGTCGAGCTCATTGAGCGTAGACTAATTCAGTTTGTGATCACTCTCGACTGCAGCCGTCTATGTAGAGATCTTTTTATCTGGAAGCGTCTAAAGAAGGAAATCCTTGATCCTCATGGTGCGGCGTTCATTTCGGTTCTCGAGGAGATTGACACACTTGACCCCGAACGGACCTGCGAACTCGATGAGCACATGGCAAGAGCTGCCGCAGAACTGAAACATATGGCTAGACGTATCAAGAAGGGCCTTCATGACCGTGCCTCGGCAGGATATTTAAGTGGCATTCCGCCGTTTGGGTGGCGTTGGGAAGAGCCAACAACCAGAAGAGACGATCAGCGGCGCAGCATTATACCAGTGGAAGAGCAAGTTCCCGTTGTCCGAAAGGCAGTTCATCTCTGCCTTTCGGGCCGCGCTGCCTATTGGATATCCAGAGAGTTCAATCGATGTGGCGTGTCTGCAGCAAGTGGAAGTCTCAGGCTGTCCGAGAGACGCATTATGCATATGCTGCGCTCTCCCGTTCACTGCGGGTATATGAGAGACTATGATGGTAATATCGTGCGTGGAGCTCATTATGAACACAGAATAATTGAGAAATCGGAGTTTGATGCTGTGCAGGAATTGCTGGCTGATATCTCGACACGGGAGTGGTATCAGACCAGCACTGAAGACAGGATATACGGCGATCTATTGAAATGCGGGATATGCGGGGCCAAGTTGGGTTACCGCAGTGTTAACAGGCAACGTTGCTGCGAAGGGCGCAAGAAAGGTTCAAAGCACGATTGCTTCACTGTCTTATCGGCCAATCTCTACAACATCATCCATACGACATTGATGGAACTGGCAAACTCAGAGAGGTTTACCGACCTATCCGAGGCCCGTATGCAGAGAATGCTATATGATGAGTTCGGCAAGCTCGATGACAGACGGAAACGTCTCCTTGCTCAGATAGAATCCAATAGGCGGAGCTTCGTCCAGCAGGCTCGAACCAGTATTCGCAGACGAGTTGATCTTGACGACGTTGCCGACAAGTCTTGCCAAGAAAGGGAGTCCCTTGAAGCCGAACTCAATTCAATTGACGCGCAGCTGGCAGAAAAAGACAAACGAAGGAATCAGCTATCAGCAGCGGCTTCGCATCTTAGGGGTCACTTCACGCAGATGTGGAAGTCTCTGGATATTGATGCAAAGCGTAAAGTAGCCGCGAACCTGGTTACTGATGCATCTGTAAAGCCGGACGGAGACTACATCGCGGTATCTCTGCGGCTCGTGACCGGTGAGCAAATAACGCGGCGCCTGTATTCATGGGGAGGCAAGTCCCTAAAGATGGATGGCATGCTTAGGGCCGAACTCTACACTGCGCACTATTTGCTGCAGGGCATGACCATTGAAGAGATAGCGGCAATACGCGGCGTAGCAATAGTTACTGTAATGTGGCACGTGCACAACCTGCGCGTGCGTGCGGGGACGGATGATATTTTCAAAGTTCTGGAACTGGCGGCGCCGATTGTTAAGCTTCGAAAGAAAGAGCTTGAGCTGTGCGAAACCCGGCCAGAAAATGATGTCACAGTCTCATCTGAATTACACCGACAGGTCCTGATTCAGTTGGCTGCAGGCCACCTTCCACGCGACATATCCGAAGTGACCGGTCTTGAAATGCGTGAGATCGAGCGCATACGTACTGCTTTCTATCGCAGGTTCGATGCGCATAGTCCCAGACAGGCCCTCCAAAAAGCCGTAGAGCTGGGGTTGATGCCCGACCCTGAGAAATCCGGCCCGCCGGAATCCGAGGACCTTGATATAATCAGGAAGCTGTCTGCGGAGACTAGCTATGCTGAAGTTGCATCTCAACATGGTCTGAGCGTAAAGGCGCTGATGGATCGGCTGAAGGAACTCTGCGCTGCCTACTGCGTGACAAAACCACATCAGCTATTCGAACTCGCACACAAAAGGAACTGGTTCCAGGCACCCCACACCGAAGAAGTGAGCGAATGCGACACAGCGAAGGGACAAAGCGAACAAACTGACGATGTGAATGATGCCTGCATCGGGGTCGTGACAAACGATAATAGTGTTGAACCGCGAGTCGAACACATACCTTGTGGCGACCGAGTCGCTGTCGGTCTTCTGATGAAAAATGGCTGCGTCGCAGTCGCCGAACAAAAGGAAGCCATTACTAACGCATGCCGGGTAAAGTTCCGATACGATGAAGAGATTGTCTGGGTCGAGGACACATCACGGCGCGATGCTGCCTGCAACTCCGGTGGTGCGTCACGCCTGTCGGCCCTCATCGACACGATTCGGCGCCGCGAGGTAAAGTGTCTTGTGTTTTACTCGTGTCAGAATGCAGCCTTGGATCCGGATTCCTGGCAGAAGCTAATAACCGAGTACCTGATCCCACTGAAGATCCAGGCCATCTCGATCCGTGAGCGGATAAATACACCAAAGGATCTTGCTCGGTATGTCGATGCGGTACGGCGAGAGAAAGCGGTTGCTTCGACCTGGAATAGAGCACACTCAGCCACAGAGCATCCAAGACGTCCCCTGTCTCCCAGACAACGTCAGGTTCTTGAGCTCAAGGAGCACGGGCTGACCAGACACGAGATAGCCCAGCATCTACATCTGCGTGAAAGCTATGTCGAGTCGCTGCTGCGCAAAATTCGCAACAAATCAGGTGTCACAGCGAACGTACGACAATTGCCTCGGCAGAATGACACACGACCCAGTGCTGCCTCGAGGTGACACGGCATTGCCGTAATTGCTCAGCGGCGCGAGTTGGGTCTATGATCAGTTTGCCGAGGATCGGCATCGGCATGCAGTGGAACAATCAGAGACACCGACAACTGCACGGATAGAATCCCCGCAATTGTACCTGTTTTCAACCCTGACTGTCCTGAAGTATACTCCATGATATCGTGTTTGTTGCCGCCGCAGTGTGCTCGTCATACAGCGTGTGATGCCACGCAGCCAAGGTGATATTACTCAGGAATGAGGTGATACGGATGAATGCAGAACCAGTGGACATTGTGGGAGGATGCGAGCAGAGAATCATGGGCTGTGTTGGCTTCGTGCTCTTGGTCACTGGCATTTGTGCAGTCATAGACTGGCTGAATATGATTCTCTTACCACTGCTGTTTGTTGCACTGACTCTCGCCGCTCTTGGCTTGGCTATCATGCTGCTTATTTGGGTCAGTAGAAGCGTCTCCGGAACGATCCAAAAAAGGAGTTACCCACGTAGAGCTGACACGGCACCTACAAGGAAAGCGTCCTCCAGTAACGGCAAAGAGGAACGACATGAGTAAGCTGAACGTGATGCCAGGCAAGCTGCCAAAGGCTATGATCGCTCTTTACTATCCTGAAGACGATAAGTATGTTGGGATAATGGCCAAGCAGAGGGAAGCCATCTCTGGTCTGCTGGTGTTCGAGAACATAATCCACCTGACTCTCTACCAATGCGCAGGCAGTCACCACCTGAGAGCTGTCCCGAAGGTTCTCAATTTGGATGAAGCTCGGGCTATCGTCCGGAATCGTGACAGATTCGAATCTATCATCATGTTCAGGCCACCTGGCACTTTTGTAGTAAAATACGTGATATAGGAACCCTCTGGTTATATAGCCATAGTGCTGCAGACACATGCAGGGTGTGGGTCTACTGCTGACCAAACAGTTCATATAGGTATCTCATCTTTGGTGTTGTCGTGCAACCTGAACACCGCTTCTTCCTTAGTTCGACTACAGCTAGCTGTAACCTAATTCTTTATTCCGCTCTTGTCGCTTCGCACTAATCTCGGATAGCATCCAGTTAACACGCATCAAGTCGGTTAAAAGCAAAACGAAATTTGCATAGGACTACGCCAGCCTGCTATAATCCATTTGATGACAGGGCTAGCTTGTCACCACACCAATACTTCCGCCTTACTCATAGTAGTTTTAGGAGATATTCGGCATTGCAGTCGGAATAGACGGAGGCCACTCAGATGGAAGATCGCTGGTTATCGGTTGATGAGATCGCTGTGTACCTCGGCATCACGAGGGACACCATATACAGATGGATCGACAGTAAGAACATCCCGGTCCATAGACTGGGCCGCCGGTGGAAGTTTCGCAAGGATGAGGTCGACGAATGGGTTAAGTCCGGCGGCGCGGATGACCGTAAGCAGGACTGACAAGAGCTTTGTAGTCTGTCATAAGGGACATCTCGGTTTTGTATTTCCTAAGCAGAAGACAGGACAATTAACATGCATGATCAGAGCGCATGGGCAAGACTCGCAATGATAGTGGCTCGGTTGGGTGCGGATCCAGAATATGGATGGTGGAAAACCGATGCTGCAACGATTACAGGCGTCAGTATGATGAACAGGATACTGCCGAGGACGGGTGACACCGCGGTGGTTCTGACGACCGCAGAGGCTGCCGCACGTGTCCACGATTCCCATGTGGGCAGCACAAGCGTGTTTCATCTCTTTCGACTTCCTGGCTCCGATGGACTCAACTTGGAAGCGATGATCAGTAACACTGAGGCACAGAGACGGGAGATAAAACTTATCTCCACCAGTGATCGTGAGGAACTGCGGTCACTGCTTGCGGAGATTGCGTTGTCCATTCCGAACGAAGCAGGATCGGGTCCGGTTTCATTAGGTAGTGTCAATCAGTCAGAGCTGCTTGATATGCTGTCTCGCCTGGCTGGACTCTACTGGATTGGGTTCCGAGACGGGAAAGAGACGTACCCGTATTTCGTGATGGACGTGAAGTGATATTAGCGTTATGAATAACAAACGCTACACAATCAGCATATGCAAAGGGGCTGGGCTGCTAGATGAGACGAGAACACTGCTGGAATCTTGGGTTCCCAGCGATAGTCTTAACTCGTTCTCTGAGCGCGTACAATCCACCGGTGTTTTGAGCAAATGCACGGCATACCGGACCCGCGACATTGTCCGTCGCGTCTTCGCACGGCGTTATCTGCGTCCAAGCAGCATGCCGGCAAGGAGTCTCAAGCAACTTCTTGCTGCGGGTTGTTCACAGCGCGATTTCTCGGATATCGTGATGCTCTATGCGTGCAGGAATGATGATCTCCTATATGACTTCGTGCGCGACTTCTTCTGGCGAGCAAGAAACGACGGAAAGCTTGTAGTCACCATGGATGATGCCCGGGCGTTTCTCGATGACGCATCACGAGCCGGCCTAATACCCACTCCATGGTCACCAGCAGTACAAATCAAAATTGCCCGCGGGCTGCTGGGGGCGCTGCGGGAGTTTGGAATGATCGAAGAACACAAACGCGGTCTTCGTGAGATCGCATCATACAGGCCAACGGATATCGCGGTAGCGTATCTTGCCTACGATCTACATTCACTGGGACTGAGTGATGGAGCCGTCTGCTCACACGATGATTGGATGCTATACGGTTTGAACAGAAACACGGTGATATCCAGGCTTGAAGATCTGCAGGACCGTGGTTTGTTCGCTATGCAGCACGCAGGCTCCGTGGTCACTATCACATGGCAGTTTGGGTCAATGGAGGAAGCTATTGATGCAATCGCAGAGCGCCTTATTCGATGAACTGAGAAGCAAGCTGGGCAAAGCCGACAGCTTGCATCCGGCGCAATCAGATCCTATATATTACGCCGTCTACGACCCGGTGCAGGCGCTCGCGTTACGCAAACAGATTCCCATCTGGGTTGCCGCCTTGAGAAACGACGGTTGGAATATTCAAGTGGTGTCAGCAGGGACATTGCTTTGGGAGACAATAAATGAATCAGGCCGGTATGATAGCTGGGTTGAGGTAGAAGGTGATTTCGCCCAGTCAGAGATCAACAATGCTGTCCGGGAATGCCTCTGCTATCAGAATAGGCTCGTCGAGCGAATCGCGAACCTTGTTACACAAGACAAACCAGACTCTGCTGTGTTCATTATGGACATCGAATTGCTTCATCCGTTCTTCCGAACTCGTGCTATCGAGAGCGCACTACATGACCGGGTCAAGATCCCTACTGTGTTTTTTTATCCCGGAAGGCGCACCGGGCAATATGGGCTTCATTTTCTGGGATTCTACGCTGAAGACGGCAACTACCGCTCGACCATCATTGGAGGCGACCTATGAGTTCCATACGGGATCTGTTCTCAACCCAACGCCCGATAGATAGGCCTATCGAAAAGGTCATAGATTACTATGCAACGGATGACAGGCGACTGAAGGCCGAGATTGAGGAATACGAGGTCACCGACAACCTGGAGGCATGCTTCCAGAAATTCATAGATAACTACGGTGATACAACAGCAGCTTCAGGCATTCCCAACATTGGAATATGGGTCTCCGGCTTCTACGGTTCTGGAAAGAGCTCGTTCACAAAGTATCTGGGCTTCGCACTGGACGCCGATAAGCAGATCGATGGGGACAGGTTTTTGAATTTGCTCTGTAATCGGTTCAAGCACTCGCCCGTAGCAGCAGGACTTCTGACAATGGCCACCAAGCAGCCATGCACTGTTGTCATGCTCGACCTTGGTGCAGAGCAGTTGGTCGAATCGGCAACAGTCCCTGTTTCCAGTGTGCTTTACTGGAAGGTACTTCAGTGGGCTGGCTACTCGCGTGTTAAGAAGACAGCTCACCTTGAATTGTTGCTGGAGCGCAAAGGCCAGTATGATCGCTTCAAAGAGCTTTACGAAAGCCAGTATGATGAAGCGTGGACAGATATACATAACGATGCGCTGCTAGGTGTGACACGCGCATCGGAGATCGTCCATGAGATTCTGCCCGGCGATTTCAAGCAGCCGGATACATTTGGCAAGCTCAGGTCAGAAGAGGCCCAGGATGCGCGCAACCTCGTTGAAGAGATGATTGCTGTAATCCGCCGCAAGGCCGGCAGGGACAACATTCTGTTTCTGATTGATGAGGCCGGCCAATATGTTGCGCACAACAACTCTCTTATACTTAATCTCGACGGCTTTGCGCGCAATGTCAAAGAACTGGGAAAGGGCAAGGTCTGGGTTATTGCCACAGGTCAGCAAACCCTTGCTGAGATCGTTGAGAAAGCAGCAGTCAACTCGCAAGAGCTCAACAAGCTGCGGGATCGCTTCCCGGTCTCCATACACATAGATGCCAGCGACATCAAGGAGATCACCTACCGCAGATTACTCACAAAGTCAGTCGATGGCACCAGCACCCTTAAGAAGCTCTTCGAATTATCCGGTCAGGCGACCATTGCGCATTCTGCTTTGGCCGGCACGGCGCTGTATAGGGAATCGCTGAACGCAGAGACGTTCGTTCAGTTCTACCCGTTTCTTCCACAGCATTTTGACCTGCTACTGGAACTGATACGTTCGCTTGCTAGGTCTACAGGCGGCATAGGGCTGCGCTCGGCAATTCGGGTAATCCAGGATGTTCTGGTGGATGCTAGCAACGTCCTGCCGACAGGAGTGGATAGGCTCGCTGACAGGCCTGTAGGTTCGTTAGCCACCATTGATTACTTCTATGATGTCCTGCGTGCTGATATTGGCAAGGTGCTTCCACATGTGATCGCAGGTGTGGAGCGAACGGAGACGATTTTTCCAGATATCGCTCTGGCTGTGCGTGTAGCCAAAGCTGTGGCCGCACTGCAGCCGCTGGAGAGCTTCCCTAAGACCGCTGAGAACATCGCAGCTTTGCTCTACTCAGAGATCGGCGCAGGTGCACTGATCAATGAGGTTCGTGATGTGCTCTCGACAATGGTTGCCGACAAAGATTGCGGCCTAATTGAAGACCCGCAATCCGGTGGTTTCATCTTCCTCAGCGAGGGGGTGCGGCCGATTCGAGAGGAACGCGACAAGTATCATCCCACGAGCGGCGAGTGCAACCGGGTCCGCAACAAGGCGCTTCAGGAAAAGGTCTTCCCGTCTCAGCCGGCTGCGCGCATTGAGAACATCAAAGACGTAAGGGCGACGGTTCGCACTGCCAGCAGCTTGATAACCGACGACGGCGGTGACCTCACGCTGCGGATTGAGTTCATAGATCCATCGGAATGGGACGACCGGCGGACTGAGTTCCTGTCTACGACAAACAGTATCGACTACAAGAACGCGATTGTTCTGCTTGCCAGGAATAATCCGGAAGTCGAGGATCTGCTTCCCGAGGTAGTAAAGTCCGAGGTTCTTCTGCAGAAGTATCATGAATACGAAGTGGAAAAGGATGTCGCTCAATACCTCCGAGCACAGCGCAAACTCGCCGAGACCAATCGAGATCGTATTGGTGCACTCCTCAGCCGTGCATTGCTCGATGGGACGTTCATCTTCCGTGGGAAACCAACGCCGGTCGCCGAGATGGCAGATACCACGGATGCTGCAATGCGGCACATTCTCGGCAGAGCCGGCAGTGTTGTCTTTGATATGCTGCATCTCATGCCGGTTCGGCCCGCGACAGACGCTGCTGCGAAGTTCCTGGACGTTGAGCGAATCGACAGAATTCCATCGGATATTGACCCCTTACGGTTCGTCGTGAAGACCGGCAGCACCCCGCGCATAGATGCCGACAATGCCACGCTCAAAGAAGTCCTGCGCGTGCTTACTGAGAAATCAAGCGAACTCGGCTCTGGTCGTGTTCCAGGTAAGGTAATGCAGGACGTCCTGTCCGGCCCGCCATACGGATGGACCAAAGATGCCGCGAGGTATGCGCTGGCAGCATTGCTCAGGGCAGGCCAGATACAGCTATATGCATCATCCGGTGTGATCAAGACCGCCGGCCCAACGGCTGTTGAGGCGATGAAGAACACAAACAACTTCAACAGCGTGGGTGTGGCAATCAGAGATTCTCAGGTGCCAATCGAGGCGTTGGACCGGGCAGCCCGGTTGCTGCAAGACCTTTTCGGCGTAGATGTGCTTCCGCTGGAAGACCACATAAGCGAGGCCGTGCGCCGCAACTTCCCCGCTGTGCTCTCCTCTATCGGCTCACTGCCTGACCGGCTTCGCCTTCTCGGTTTGGCTGGTGAAGAACGTGCTGCCAGCCTGAAGAGTGATATCGCCGAGCTGCTGCAAGAGGACGCGAGCGGCGCGGCCGGTATTCTGGGCGTTGTGGGCTGTGCAATACCAGCTGATGTGAAGTGGGCAAAATCTGCTTCGAAGTGCCTGTCCGAAGGCGGCGAAGATGAGATTCGAGACATAGGTAATCTACTCCTTGCAGTCACCAAGCTTGAACAGGACTTTCGCCAGGATGTTCAGGGTGTTGTTGCTGAGACGGATGAAGAGGCGATGCGTGAGTTCCTGGGCAGCGAAGACTTCCCTGATCGACTGCCGAATATTCGCGGGGTAGCCGATGGCATTCGAAACAGGCTGGTCGGACTGTTCAGACAGAATCAGGAAGCGTTCGACCAGGGCAAGGCAGACATAGTGGACCATATCCAGTCTATGCCCGAATGGTCAATTCTAGCTGAAGATGATCGCGCCGAGACCATGGCATCTATTGATTCCTTCTCTGTGCCCGAAGTGAACACCAAGTATCCGTGGGACTCGATGGGAACGCTGCTGATACGCGTAAGCAGCCTACCTAAGATGCGAGATATGTGGACAGAACTGGTGAAGACCAGGGTTCCGATCACACCACCGGTGGATGATGGCGGCGACGATGGCCCTGCCGAAGAAGAGGAAGTCGCTCTTGGCGAGCTTGTCCACGAGAGCGTACTGCGGTCACGTGATGACGTCGAGGCGCTGGTGGGATCCATTAAGACACGCTTGATGGAGATTCTGAAGGCCAACAAGTATGTCCGCCTGAGGGTGTCCAAATGAGCTTCGATAAGCCGACAAGAAATGCCTTAGCCAGAATGGTGGAATCCTGCCGGACAATCTTGACGGATGATGTGCGGGACCAGTTGCAGTCTGTCTACGGCATCTATCCGAATGGTCAGCTGCTGGATATCGACTCGCTTGAGCACCTTACCGCCGGCCAGAAATCGCAGACTGTTCAGCTGCGTGAATATCTTTCCCATCTGATATCCGCAGATCCTGGGAAGAGCTTTTCGGCGGCATACGAACGCATGGCCCGCGAGATTGCATTCACCATCCTGAACCGGTTCGCAGCCCTGCGGATGTGCGAGGAGCGCGGGCACATAATAGAATGTGTGCATCGGGGCATGGAGTCCGATGGATTTCGGCTCTATGAGCGGCTTGTCGGGGGATCGCTGGGCAACCGATACGAGACCTACCGCTTCTTTATAAAGCTGATGTTTCGCGAGATGTCGGTCGACCTTGGCGCACTGTTCGATCAGTCCGATCCGCAGTCGGTGATCTTTCCATCGGAGAGATGTCTGGAGCAGGTGTTCGCGCTCATAGATGATGTGAGCATCCGCGACCTTTGGCAGGAAGATGAAACCATTGGCTGGGTCTACCAATACTTTAACCCCAAGAGCGAACGCGATGAGATGCGCAAGGCGTCCAGTGCGCCGCGCAACAGCCGTGAGCTCGCCGTCCGTAACCAGTTCTTCACACCGCGATATGTGGTCGAGTTCCTCACAGACAATACACTCGGCCGCACCTGGTATGAGATGCGCAAAGGCGATACCCGGCTTGTTGATGAATACCGGTATATGGTGGTCCGCAAGAGCCCTGTATTCCTGGCGCCAGGTGAGCAGCCACGCCAGGATACTGAGCCGGACATCACAACCGAGTTCATTCCCCACCGCGAGAAGAAAGACCCCCGCGACATCAGAATACTTGACCCGGCGTGCGGCAGCGGTCACTTTCTTCTCTATGCGTATGATCTACTGGAGACGATATACGAAGAAGCCTGGCAAGATGATGACTCGCCGGCTTTCTCTGAAACGGGAAAGCGGCTCAAGGACGAGTATCAGACCCTTGATGACCTCAAACTCGCCCTGCCTGATCTGATCTTGCGCCACAACCTGCACGGCATCGATATCGACCCGCGGGCGTGTCAGATAGCGGCGCTGGCGCTTTGGCTTAGGGTGCAGCGGGCTTATCAGAAGCTGGGGCTGAAAGGCGCGGATAGGCCACAGATAACGAAATCCAATATAGTGACCGCCGAGCCGATGCCGGGTGAAGCTGATCTGCTGGAAGAGTTCTGCTCGGACCTGCGCTGGGGTACGCTGGCGAACATCGTGCGGGAAGTGTTCAAGAAGATGGAGCTTGCTGGCGAGGCTGGGTCGCTCTTGAAGATAGAGGAAGACATACGTGACCTGATTGAGCTTGCGCAGCAGGAGCGTCGCGCCGAGGTCGAACGCGCCAAAGACAAAAAAGGCAATGAGCTCCTGTTCACGCAGTCCGACATGGACAAGATGGCCGGCGAGACCCAGCAGAGGCTGTTCGATGCGGCGGACAAGACAGATGAAGAGCTTTGGCAGGAGATGGAGAGCCACGTACTCTCTGCCCTCGAACGATATGCGGAGCAGGTCACAAACGGTCACACGCTTAGCCGGAGGCTTTTCGCCAGCGATGCCGCCAGGGGGTTCGCGTTCATTGATCTGTGCAGGAAGCGCTACGATGTGGTGCTGATGAATCCGCCGTTTGGCGATGCTTCAGCAACTATTCAGGCATATGTAGAAAAGCAATGCCTTGTTTGGTCTAAGAACCTTGCTAGTGCGTTTGTGGCCATGACTACAACGAGAACGGTGGCGGGAGGCCTGCTTGGCGCGGTTGTGGATCGGACAATTCTCATTAGGAACAGCTACGAGAGATTCCGACGCGAACTACTGCTCGATGCAATCCCGCTCATGGGTGTGGCTGATCTAGGTTGGGAAGTACTGGACGCAAGCGTAGAGGTCTCGGCCATCGTAGTTTCATCGGGCAATGCAGGTGGGTGTCACTACGTGTTTGGTGTGGATTTGACAAACGATAAGAACAAGGCAGATAGGCTTCTGGAGTGCACGGAAGTACCAGACTGGCGATGTCTAGAATATTTTGACGATACACCGTACTCTGCAATTACATTTAGACTGCCGGAATACCTAAAGCATGCACTTGCCAATTGGCCAAGGATGGACGAGGCAGTTGGGGCTTTCTTCAACGGACACACTATAAAGAGTGACGTTCTGAAGCGACTGGTTTGGGAGTTACCCTTATCAAGCCGCGGCCATTCATGGTCGCGGATGTGGAATGGCTCCGAATACTCCCCATTCTACGTTTCTATGGTCGAGGCGACCATTGTAGATGATTATGCTGGTGGTCTCAACAACCACCCATCAACCATCCTTCGCAATCCGGATAAGCACGGCAGACCCGGCCTCTGTTTCGGCAAGCGTGGCGATTACTTAGATGTGCAGGTATTGCCTGCGGGTTTCATTCTGACCAACGAGGGCTTTGGAGGTCCATTTCCTGACAATAGAGATTGTTGGTTCCTACTTGCATATCTCAATTCCAAACCCGTGCAGTACGCTCTTAACTTCTACAGCGGACAGCATAAGGAAGTTGGATATGTGAATATATTGCCTCTCCCAGAACTCACATCTGATTTAGTAAGTCAATGCAGTGATTTAGCCAAGACAGCGTATCTTACGGCCCGTACCCTATGCCAAACATACGAGGTTGATCCACTCTTCTGCACGCCGTGGGTGTGGCAGCATGAACTGCAGGCTAAACGTTCTTTGCAGGAGTCCGCCAAGGCATACTGCAGAGAATGTGAACGCTTGGCAGAGCTCATTGGGCAGATAGACGAGGCTGTATCGGCACTGTTGGGCATGCGAACAGTCGAAGTTATAGAGATGAATGCTAACACACTGGCGCGACCAGATATTTCAGCCCGGGGCCGTCGAGAGGAGAATCAGGGCCTCTACGCTGCCATTGGTATATCCTACAGCCTTGGTTGCGCTTTCGGACGCTGGGACATCCGAATGGCATTAGACTCATCACTGATTCCCAAGCTTCAGGACCCATTCGACCCACTGCCGGTGTGCCCGCCCGGAATGCTTGTGGGGACTGATGGGCTGCCTGCGACTGTGGAGAATATCGCATCTTCTGAGTGGCTTCGGGCAAGAGAGAACGTATTAGACAAGCTGGATGAGTCACAATTCCGTCTGCCACGTGCGCGGGCACAGGCTGAGATGTATGAGGCGATGCCAGGCGTAGACCAGACTGAACACGAGTACTATCCGATGCTGGTTGCCTGGGAAGGCATTCTGGTGGATGATCGGGACTCCAAAGACGACATCATCCGACGTATGCGGGAAGCATTCCAGCTTATCTGGAAAGACCGGGCAGAAGCAATCGAGCGGGAAGCATGTGAGATACTGGGAGTAAAGACTCTTCGGGACTACTTCCGTAAACCCGGCGGGTTCTTTGCTGACCACCTGAAGCGCTACTCCAAGAGCCGCAGGCAGGCTCCCATATATTGGCCGCTTTCGACAGCATCCGGCAGCTACACGCTGTGGCTCTACTATCCTCGCCTGACATCGGACACGCTCTACAGCGCCATTAACAACCGTCTGAAGCCGAAGATAGCCGATGTGGAACGCCGGATCAACGCAGCAGAATCCGATCTTAACCTGTCATCTGGATCAGCCGGCACGAAGGCACGCGACGAACTGGACAAGGCAAAAGCATTCCTGGCTGAACTCAACGACCTGATGTCCGAGATTCTGCGCGTTGCCGAGCTACCATACAAGCCGGACCTGAACGACGGCGTCATCATCAACGCCGCTCCGCTGCACAAGCTCTTCCGCTTGCCCAAATGGTCCAAAGCCTGCGAGGAATGCTGGAAGAAGCTGGAAAAAGGCGACTACGACTGGGCGCACATGGCTCTCAACGTCTGGCCGGATAGAGTGAAAGAAGTCTGCAAGAAAGACCGCTCCATCGCCATAGCGCACGATCTTGAACACCTGCGTGAGGTGAAAGAGCCGAAGAAAGCGAAACGCCGAAAGAGCAGTAAGGCGGTTGAGAATGATAATCACGATGTAGAGGAGGATGCATAGGCATGACAAACGAAGAGGCGCGAGGCGCATACGAAAGACTCTATGCAGTACTTCGGCAACACGAGCTAAACTGGGTTCTCAACGAGGTGGACGAGGCAATTGCAGAGGGAAAGGTCGTGCTCAAGGATGTCGAGGAGATTCCCGAACAATGGATCGATGGCACCAGACGGCGCGGACGCCGACGCAAAGTCAAACTACTCTCGAACATACCTTACACAGACAAAGAGAAGCTGGAACTGCTGATAAATGCTATTAGCCAGGCACTGGTATCTCCGTCATTAATGGCGGAGAAGACGATGAAGGTCTTAATGCCAGAACTGGGATCGCCTGACACAGCACTGGCATTCAAACGTGATGCTGCAGCAGCAGAAGATATCCCCGCAACTGGGCCTGAGGAGGAATTTGGCATGAGCTTAAGCGATATCAACAAAGCAGCTGAACAAGCTCGTGGGTTATTGGCTGTGATCTCGCAATTGCGGGAGGAGATATAGTATATGGCGACGGTAAATGATCTAGTCCAATCCATTGAGCAGCGGTTGGCACCTCTTGCAGCCCGATATCGGTCAAGAGCCTTACCTTGCGACCTATTTGAAGCCTATATATTTGCATTGGCTGTAGAGGCTGCACGAAATGAGGGAGGAACTGTTACCCTTCGTAAACATCCGGTAAGCTCCTCTGCAGGCGTAGTCTTTCGAACATCTCCTGGTGCCATATACTCGACGACACATTCTTACACTTATGCGACTATCCAGTTTCCAGGACCAGTTCCCGAACTTGAGATCCACTTGGGCGTTTACGTGTCTGGCCGGTCGAATGTTGCGCATGAATGTGATGTCGTTATTCTCGAGTCTCAGGAAGCAGATACGGCACGCAGAGGCGGCCATCCTAGATGCAGCAAGGTGGTAGCATCTGCTGAGTGCAAATACTACACAACTCCGCTGGGCCTATCCCTTGGACGTTCATTTCTAGGTTTATCTGCCGAGCTTAACTATGGTTTCTGTAGTCTCATTAGCAACACCTCAGCACCATCTGTTGCGAAGGTACTCACGGCTCATGGTAAGCATTGGCAGTTGGAGTTGGAGCCTAACTCCCGAATCGAGAATCGCTTTAGATCCAGACTGGAAGACTGTTTCAAAGATTATAAGGTCCGTTGATAAAGCGCAATGGCACATAGCTTAGGAGCTTCCTAATGAGGATATCCAAATTCATCACAAGAACACTCATTGATCTGCTCGATGAAAGGCGGATCGTCGTCTGGTACGACGCACCGGGCGACTTCACGGATTTCGCCAGTAGTTTCAAGGCTGCCAAGTGCAAAGTGGTATCCGCCGCT
This sequence comes from bacterium, assembly GCA_021373255.1. GTDB lineage: Bacteria > Armatimonadota > UBA5829 > UBA5829 > UBA5829 > UBA5829. The sequence goes on along the minus strand of JAJFTD010000199.1, from coordinate 96,522 downwards.
GAATCATCTCTGGCCGCGCGCAGAGCCGCAGATGACGTCTACATGAAGATGAATGTGAGCAGTGACATGGCGGAGAACTCGGCAAATCTGCTGATCTATGTGCCGCGCGCGCGAGAGACCGACCTGGAAAAGCGACCTCAGGACCCATTTGAGCAGTATGCCGTGATCGGCACAGTTTTCGGCGATGTAGAAGCCCATACACTCCAATCGTTGGCCAGACAAGCAGTTCCGGAACTGACCCAGCAGATCGATGAGTTATTCGTAAACGGCAGGCCCACACTCGCAATTCTGGACAGTCTGGGGGCTGGACGATCATACCCGCTTGTCCGGGAAGCCCTCGACACTGAATCGGTCGTGCAGGCAGCGTCGCTGATATTATGCGAGGATGGCGCTTGGGACAAGGTGCTTGATCTTCCAGGCGCAAAAGAAGAGACCCTGAGACTGCTGAAACAGGATCTGGGTTTCGAGCCGGTGGGCGCATCATCCGACCCAGATGATCCGGTAAAGCAACTTGGTCAGTATGTGCTCTTGAGCGAGTTCGCGTTCGATACAGCAGATGATCTCCCCGATGCCCTGAAGAGCGTCACTATTGCGGGCGACAGCTACAGAGATCGGATATTGGACTGCTGCCATAGGATGCGTACCAACGACGGTCTCAAAGAAGGATACGTCATCCTTGCATCGAGCCTTGAGCAGCAACTCAGGCTTCAGGACATACTGTCACCTGATGCGAAACTCGGAGAGCGGGATACTTTTCCATTCGAGGAGCGAGTGTTCTTGCGCCGGCTTGCGGAGCTGGCACAGCAGGGCAATCTGGCGGATGTGCGCAACGTGCTGGATGCTCGCCGGGGGTGCATTTGGAAGACGCTGCCCGAACGCGCTCAACTGTGGAAAGTCGCTGAACGTTGCATGGACTTGCTGCAGGCCGCTGAGCGCATCCAATCGGCTCCCAATGGGACGAAGACTCTGCGAGGAATGGTTGAGCTTTATGCCGCCAAGGGTGGATGGGCCGAACTGGACCGCCGCCAGAGGCTTATGGAGAACAGCGCCGCCGAGTGCGCCGAAGATAGCGAGGTTGCCCAGCTTCTGGAGGTATGCAGGACAGCATACAGGCTGTCGGTTGAGCGAATTCAGAACAGGTTCCAGTCGCAGGTGCTAAGTGATGGTTGGCCGGCAGACGGCATCCTAAGGCAGACACAAGTTTTTGATTCCCGGGTGAAGCCTCTGCTCCAGGCGAAGGAGAAGGTCGCTTACTTCCTTGTTGATTCACTACGATATGAAATGGGCTTTGACCTGTCAGGAGCTCTTTCTGATCTTGGTGAGGTAGACTTGACTGCTGCCTCATCGGTATTACCGACGGCTACGGTGTTCGGTATGGCTGCACTGATGCCCAACGCCGATGCAGGGCTTCGGATCACTAACAAGGACGGCAAAGCGGTGCCGGCTATAAGCGAGACACTTCTGCCGGACAGTGCTTCAAGAATGGCCTATGTTCGGTCCATATACGGCGACCGGTTCCGCGAAATGACCCTTGGAAACGTGCTTTCGATCTCTCCCAAAACGCTCGAGAAGCAGGTCTCGGCGGCAGATGTCCTCATTGTCCGCAGCTCAGTGGATGACATGGCCGAAAACCTCAGCCTCTATGACGCGCGAAAATACATGAGCGGCATCATTGGTGATCTGCGGATAGCATCGGTGAGGCTATCCGGCATGGGCTACAGACACCAGGTGTTTACAGCGGACCATGGGCATATGCTGCTGCCGGAAATACCGGCTGGTGATGTGATCAACGCACCATCCGGCGAGTGGGCCGCAACGAAGCGGAGGTGCACCATTGGCCAGTCGCACTCATCTGGTGATGGCGTGATCGTCATTCCAATAGAACGCCTGGGAATGCAGAGCGACTTTGAAGATATAGCATTCGCCGCCGGCTACAAGACGTTTGTGCAGGGCGATGGTTACTTCCACGAAGGCTTGAGTCTACAGGAATGCATTGTGCCCGTGGTGTCTCTCAACAGCACCGGCAGTATCGCGCAACAGAGCAGAGAAGACATTCAACTGACCTATAAGCGGGACACATTCACCAGCAAGGTGATCGGCCTAAAGGCAACATTCTCGTCGCTTTTGACAGATTCGGTCCGGGTCAGGATTGAAGCCTACAACGGCTCAGAAGCCAAGGCCGCGAAGGTCGGCGAGACAGCGGACTGCGATGCTCGCGACGATGCGACAAAAGAAGTGATACTGACTAAGAACGAGGAAACGCAGGTTCCCGTCCAAATCGATGCGGACTTCAACGGTGACTTGGTAGAGATCCGTGCCATTGATCCCGCGACTGGTGCTGTGTGGAATCGGCTAGTTCTGAAGAACGGCGTCATAGACTGATAGGAGGAACAGATGGGGCAATCGGAACTGAATCAAAAGCTTTGCCGGGTCTGTGCGGGCAAGGTAGTCCGCAAGGACCTGCTGCATCAAATCAAAGGCGGAGAGAATGTGCCCTCCTACGTCCTGGAGTACCTGCTGGGCAAGTACTGTGCCTCCGACGACGAAGATGAAATACGAATAGGTATTGATGCCGTCAAAGAAACACTCCGCACCAACTATTTTAGGCATGACGAAGCCAATAAGGCGCAGTCCATGGTTGAACAACGCGGGCATCATCGGTTCATTGACCGCGTGGAAGTACGCTTTGTACCAAGCGAAGACAAGTATTGGGCTACGCTGGATAACTTCAGCTATAACAAGGTCCACATCACTGACAATTTCTACAGGAACTACGAGCGCCTCCTTGAGGGAGGGGTATGGGCGATAGTAGATATTGAGTATATGCCCAGTGAAGACGGCAAAAAGGGTAGCCCTTTTCACATCAATGACCTGAAGCCCATTCAGTTGGCCAGGTTCGACTTTGACGAGTTTCTTGACTGCCGCAAGCAGTTCACTACTGAAGAATGGATTGATGTCCTGCTCCGCAGTATTGGTCTTGAACCCGACAGGATGGAGCACCGCGTCAAGCTGCTTCAACTGACCAGACTGATACCTTTGGTAGAAAAGAACTACAACTTCATTGAACTCGGCCCACGTGGTACAGGCAAGTCTTATGTCTACAGCGAGATGTCTCCATACTGCATCTTGATATCCGGCGGCAAAGCCAGCACTGCAAATCTCTTTTACAACAATGCGCGCCGGCAGGTGGGTCTTGTTGGGCATTGGGATACAGTTGCCTTTGATGAAGTCGGGGGCATGCGAGTCTCTGATTCTGACGCGCTTCAGATCATGAAGGACTATATGGCCAACGGTCGGTTCAGCCGCGGGATCACCCAGGTCTATGCAGATGCGTCCATGTGTTTCGTCGGCAACCTAAACCAACCTGTCGATACGTTGGTGCAGAACAGCGCCACCGATCTGTTCCAACCACTGCCCAAGGAGTTCGACCTCGCCATTATCGACCGATTCCACTTCTACCTTCCTGGCTGGGAGATGCCAAAGAACAGCAAAGACATCTTGACATCTGGCTACGGATTTGTGACCGATTACTTAGCGGAAGCTTTTCACAGCCTGCGGAAACTTAATCATTACGATACTGCCGAGAGATCATTCAGGTTTGGCTCGCATGTTGAAGGTCGTGATGCTAACGGAATCAGGCGCACGGTCAGCGGGCTACTAAAGCTCATACATCCACACGGGGAGTTCGAGAGGCCCGAGATCATCGAATATCTTGAATTGGCAATGGAAGGCCGCCGACGCGTGAAGGAGCAACTGAAGAAACGCGGCTCTTTCGAGTTCTATAAGACCAGTTTTTCCTACATGGATATCGATGATGGCATCGAGAGAAGTGTGGGTATCCCCGAGCAGGGCGGTTCTAATCTTATCTCACCAGATCCATTGCCGCCTGGTACCGTATACACTGCAAGCGTCGACATCGATGGCAATGTGGCGATCTACCGGATAGAGGTGACAATTAGTCTTGGAACAGGAAAAGTTCGAACTCCGGCTGGACTTGAAAAAGGTCTCAAGGAATCGCTCAACAGAGCTGTTAGTTATCTGCAAACTGCAAAGGAGCGGATGGGCCTAGTGGAAATCCTTGCACAGAAAGATATATCGGCAGAAGCTGTTGACTTGAGTGGTGGAAGAATTGAATGTGCTTGCGGAGTTGCCTTCTATGCTGCGATTATGTCAGCTGTCCAGAATCGCAGGATACAAGCTGGGACTATGATTTTAGGCGATTTGACAATCCAGGGGAACATTAAAGGAGCAACCTCAATCACTGAGCCACTGCAACTGGGTCTCGATAATGGTGCACTTCGCGTTCTGGTGCCACTTGCTAACAAATCTCAGTTCACCGCTCTGCCCGAAGAGGTCGTGGAGAAAATGGATGTAGTATTCTACGGTGATCCTGATCGGGCGCTTATGAAGGCAGTGGAAGTCTAGGCGATAACATGCTATCTTCGGGCCTACTATTGCTCTGTTGGGTCGAGATACATCCTGATGAGTTCCGCGCTATGTGTTGTGGATACGATACCGTGCAACTATCTATCGAGCACATTGTGATATCACAACGTGACCAGAGAGTGTGGGCTGGCCAAACCAAGTGCTAAGCTGTCCAAATTGCGTAGAAGCCGGACAATACAGTGACTGTCGAAATAGATTCGGCAGTGCCTGAAGAAGAAGTAGAGAATCTAAACCACATTCTAAAGGAGGTAAGCGGCAAGCTGAAATTTTCGTCTAACGACGGCGGCATGTTCTAACTAGTGCTGAGCTAGTCCCAAATTCCGGATGAAGACGCTGAAGCAGTCACCTTACGGTAGAATACAGGAACTGCGCAATATGCTCCGTGACCGATACGATGAGGGCTCGGTCGTAAAGGAGATTGTGCAAAACGCTGATGATGCTGGCGCAACTGAGCTCCACCTAGCCCCTGTGTCTTGCTTGCCTGGCTCGGAGCATCCAATGTTGTGCAGCCCGGCTGTTGTCGTGCTAAACAATGGGGAGTTCTGTCCAGAGCACGAAGAGGCACTCACTGATATTGGAGCCGGTACAAAGGGCGCTAATCAGGATAAAGTTGGTAAATTCGGCTTGGGAATGAAGAGTGTCTTCCACTGGTGTGAGGCATTCCTATACAGCTTTTCGGAAAACCAGCCGGCGAGAAATGGCCGCATTGGAGATATAGTCAGCCCGTGGTTCGACTTAGAAAAGCACAATGATTGGGAATTGCAAAACAATGATCGCGACTACCTTCACAGCTATCTGGACAAATGGCCGCACGGATGTGCCAGATGGTTCTGCCTATGGCTGCCGCTAAGGACCCAGAATCAACTTGACGGTCGGGATGCGATCCGCCGGGATTTTCCTGATACCGATGTCATCAACATACCGGACATGGCAGACCAGATAGCGATAATGATGCCGCTGTTGAAGAACGTTCGGCAAGTGACATTCTGGCGGGATGCCAATGGTCAGCTGACGGATCAGTGCCGGGTAACTCTCAGCAAGGATTCGACGCGACGTACCCTTTCGGAGATGCAATCAGACCAGGATCGCGATTTCTGTGGAACTGTAGAGATTGAGGAGTCGTCACAACACACGCATATACGCTACTGCGGGCGAGAAGCAGTATCCAGCGATCGGCGGTTTGACGAGATAAAGCAGCTAGATACTTGGCCTAGAAGCGCAAGCATACAAAGTGATGGCACAACAGAAGAAGTGCCAGATAAAGCGATGCCTCACGGTGCTGTCGTTTTTTGCTTCCGCGACAGTGCCACATTCACCAGCATGGCAATCCGTAAGTGTGTATTCCTGCCGCTTTCGGACGATGCAGAGACACCAACTGGCAATATCTGCCCATCGGTTGAGTTGCTGTTGCACGGGTGCTTCTTCCTGGATTCGGGTCGTAAGAGAATTGAGGCAGATAACGATTGGAATAAGCTTATCGAAGAGCAGATCGTAACAAGGCTTCTGCTACCCACTCTATATGACTCCATCACCAAGTTTGGTCTGGATCCTGCTCACGTTGGCCACATTGTATCTGCGCTAGCCGATTCGGAATTCTGCAAAGAGCACATTCAACAGATCTGCCAAGAACAACAGCTGCTGCCCGTTGTCAACGGTGGCAAGTGTGTCTGGAAACTGGAGAGCACACAGCTGGACTACCGTTGTCTTCCAGGATCCTACGAACAGCTGGAAACCTGCCTAGAACTCTTCCCGGCCTTGCTCAGCCTATCTGGCAGCATCCCGGTGGTGATGCGAAGATCACCGCGAATCTCAGCTCGGCTTCCTAGAGGATGGCAAAATCATGCTAATTCTCTCTTGGCTGAGACACCGCCAGAGATACTCCGCCAGAGCAAGGCTCTGCAGTATTTCCATGAGTTCTCAACAGCAAAGAGATTGTTGGCCTTAGACCCAGCTTGGGATCGAGTCGTGGCTCTATTGCAGGCTGCAAGGTCCCAAGGGAGATTAGTCGGCTTGGCCGATCAAGCGTTCCAGCAGGTAATCGTGGATGTACCCGAATCGTACAAAGTTTACGTGAGTGATTTGGATCGCCCAAGGGATCTTGATGTCAATGCTCTTGATGCGTTTATGTCGCGCACAGGCATTTCGTTCATTCTCCTGCCAACAATACCTGACAGTGGTGGCAGAGGCATTTGCATAGACGAGTCATTGAGCCTGTTGGAGTATCTGGCCGATGGGGATCTGACCGCATCGCGGTCCAATCTTGCACTCATCATTCTCCGAGCAACCAAGGGGGAGAGGCTGGAGAAACTGCAGTCATTGGGGCATTTCCGCCTTTTCAGAGCACAGCAACTCGGTTCGCAGGAAGAGCATGCATTCACGTGGCATGAGCTAGACGAACTACACAGTCAGAAGAAGATCCTTGGAGGCAATCTTGATAAGAAACTCCTAACGGGGCTGCAAGAAGCACTTCAGAAATGGGAGGCTTGGAGGTTGCCGGAAGACCCCCGGAGTCGCCTTGCATCCACCGCCTTGTTTGCCGGACAAGTGCCGCCGGAGTTCGACCTGCATTACGTCTCTGCATTACTCGCTACAATGCCAGCCCTGAATTCTCCCGAGCAACGTGCGAATCTGCTCAACTCGCTGCTATCTGCAGATCTTGAAAGCGATCTGCCTTCAGTCAAGGCTGTTAGGTATCTGCTTCACGGCGACACCCATCTCTACGACCAAGTTGACATGCCGCTGTTTGCCACCACTTCCTCCACCTCCGTGTGGGATGTGGTAATCAAGTGGATCTATAGCAAGCAGGATCGTGTATCGTGCATTATCCCATTCCAACTTGCCCAGTTGATAGCTCCACGTTGCTGGGATGCGTTGGAATTGGAGAATCTGAGTCCGAAGACTGTGGAACGTCTTCTTTCGGAAGATCCGGAAATACTGACTGGGCTCGATCTTGACGAAGATCAGAGGATCGAGCTGTTGACCGAAATTAGAGACGATGAGTTATGGAAAAGAATCCCTATCCATAGGTCGGCAGATGGGCGAGAGCACGCAATAGTAGCGGGCCAAGCTTTCAGAGTGCGGGACTATCCAGTACCATCGTCGCTTGTTGGGTCAGTGGACCAGATCGAGGTGCTTCCAAGTTTGGAGGCTCGTTACGAGAGACTGGTGCCGATGTGGGAGCCGGCACGGCTTATCGAGACTGCTCTTAGCGTCGATCATGCTGAGCAGTATGCGTCGGACGTTATGGCGGCACTGGGAACTTTGTCCACGACTCAACTGCCTTCTGAGATCACAGAGACTGTGAGATCACGCCCTTGGCTCCCCACGAATGGTGATGGATCCCCTGTTGCGCCTCAGGATGTCCTCTACATTCCGGAAATACAGGACGTTCTGGAGCGGATCTCATCAGATTCACGTCTGTGTCAGCCTGTTATGTACGAACGCCTTCTGGCGACCACTATTGAGAACTCCCCACAACTTGGCGTTTTGCGTGATCGGTTCTTCACCAAGGGTAAACAGGCTATTAGCTTACTGGGCGAAGTACTGCAGAATACTCCTGAGTATGCTATCGGGCCCTTTGAGACTGCACGAGCAGAACTGGCGCCAGTCTTCGCTCGGGCTTTACCGAACCTCAATTCAGAGCTACCTGGTCTGCGAGTTCTCGGGGAGGTGTATGCGGCTCTCGGTTCTGGGGCGGCCGAGTCGCTGGCAAAATACCTGTTAGGTCCCATCAATAAGCGAGAGATACTGACAACCCTGGTCGCTCTTGAGGATCCCGCCGCCTCGGATGCTGCTGCCGAGATAGTGTTTGCAGACTATCTCAGACTCCTTGTCTGGTGCAGCGACTTTTCAGTAAGTGACCTTCGACAGCTGAAGTTAAAGACCGAGTCAGGTAGATGGCAGCCAGCAGCCTGCCTTACCATCGAAGAGGGAGTACACAGCGATGCTCGGTTATGCGAAAACCACCGCGAGATCCTCGAGCAGGTTCTGATGAGTATAGCTACTTACTCCCAACAGCCTACCGGGGCTGTCCCACTTCCGCAACCGAACCTTACTGATGTTACTCCATTGGAATACTTCCGCGATTGGGGCAGTGTGATAAGCTTCGAAGTCATGGGGCTGTTTCTGTCATTGTTAGGAGATGCAACGTCCATCTTGCATCAGGCAGTTGAGTGGCTGCAACCAAGGTTCCGGATTCGAGAACTGAGAGAGCAGGTTAAGTGGAATGGTGCTTGGGAAGCTCTGCTGGCCCGATTCAACGATCAGGTAAAGGAGCACTTGAAAGCACACACGACACCGGTATATACGGAGCTTAGCAGACTGATTCTGACCACGCCTGAGGAGGATAGGGCCGAACTTCGCAATCTTTTCAGAGATGTAGCCCATGTAGAGCTCTGCAGGACACTCGACTACCAATCGTTGGAGTCTTTTGATGTTCATCAGGTGATGCGATCGACCATTGTATCACTTCAGTGTACGGATGCCGGATCGCCTATAATGGTCTTGAACTTGCTCGGAGATCCTATCAATGTTGAGCAGACGCAGCACTTTGACCACCTACTCTTGGGCAACCCAATAGTGACGAGAAATGCGCAGTCCGTACATGCCAGAATACGGCTGCGGAAGATCGACCCCGCCAGCTACACACCGGCGAAGCTTCACGACTTGCTCTACCAGACGCTATGCGGTATCCTCCGCACAGTGTTTCGCGTGGAGCCAACCAATCTGGGCAACACATGGGAACTCCTCACTCAGACAGACCAGGCTGACCTAGCGATCGCACAGCAGATGATTCTGGATGATGCACTGTTCTACTTCCAGCAGTTGACAGATCGCAACCTTGGCAAGCTCAAGGGGTTCGCAAAAAGAAGAGATGATCTCCGCTACTTATCCTATCAATACCGGTCATCTCACGATTCACTCCCAGAAAACGTGAGGGATGAGATCAGGCGGGAAACGATCCAACTCAGAGCAGATCTGCGCCAGTCCTTTGAGCAGGACGCCGATTTTCAGCGGGAGGCTCTAACAGCAGTCAGACGGCGCGTAGAGGACAACCGGTATTCACCTCAGTCTATTCCATTCGAGCTATTCCAAAATGCCGACGACGCGGTAGTTGAGCTCCGAAGTGCCGGAGGAGTCAATGACGATGAGCTTGCCTCAACAATTGAGTTCCACTGGACAGGAAACGAGATCTGCGTGTGTCACTGGGGTCGTCCTGTCAACGCTTTCCGCTTCCCTAGCATCAGCGTGGATGATGCGCGGAAGCGAGGATATGATCGAGATCTCCAGAAGATGCTTGTGCTGTCGTTCTCGAGCAAATCGGAATCCGATGACACCACAGGCCAATTTGGCCTCGGCTTCAAGAGCGTATTCCTGTTTTCGGACCGGCCATGCATTCGCAGTGGCAACCTTGGGTGCCGAATAGTCGGTGGAATGTATCCCAAAAGACTTTCAAGTCAGGATAGAGCGGCACTATCTGGCAATCACCATCAATCGACCTCACAGCCTGGCACGGTAATCTCTCTCCGATCAAACGGCGAATTGACAGCTCCGGCCGTCATGGAACGCTTCTGCTCTCTCGCACATATCCAGATCGGCTTTTCTCGTGCCATCTGCACTTGTCGGTTAGTCTTCGATGAGGACGCTGACAAGGTGCTACAGTGGTGCGAACAGAAGCTCGGCAACACAGGGGCCGCTGTAGCGGAACTGACGCAGTATCGGGGTCAGCAGATGCGATGCATTGTCATACGCGGAGAGAATAACTCATCGGTTATGTTTGGGCTAAAAAAGACAGGATTTGTTCGGTTGCCTGATGACGTTCCCACCTTCTGGGTTACTGCTCCTACCAGCGAGCTGCTGTCTGCCGGAATCGCAGTAAATGGCAATTTCGGCTTGGACGTCGGTCGGGCAAGACTGTCGTGCAATTCAGAAACTACATCAAACACAGCAGCAGAAGCAGGCGACGCATTGGGAAGAGCACTTCTTAATTTGTTTGACTTTTCGAATAGTGACTGGGATGGCTTCAGATCAGCAATGAGCCTTGATGCCCAATGTGGTCAATACGACTTCTGGAATAGTCTTTGGCAATTGACCTCCTCCGCAAACTGCACTGTCGACGACAGAGGCCAATCTCCAAACGGAATCTTGAGGAATATCATCTGGTCCGAAGGATTCGGGATGTCTCTGCTGCTACATACGAGATCAGCAGTTCCAAGCGGGTTAGAAGGCAAGTTCCAGTGTCTAGTGGGAATCTCTGAGATCAGACGAATCATATGCGGCGTTTTGCGAACCGAAAACATTCTTCAGAGATGCTGGGAACTGCACTTGTTGGATGATGTTGGAATAGCTCCTGGCAACTCGGTATCAGAAGCCATCGCCGATGGGCTGCAAAGAGTATCCAGTCGTATGCCGGCCATAGCGACAACGATGTTGGCCGATGTGGTTACCACAGCGCTTCGTGCTCGCAATGAGGCTGTGCCCATAGTGGCGAATTCGCTTGGGATGCTCGTGAATGAGGACCTTTTTAATCGCGAACGTCATCCAAACAGACATGACTATTCGAAGGAATTGGATGATCTGAAGAACTACCTGAAGTTACTAAAGTTCGAGACACAGGATGGCTTTATGCGTGCGTGCACAGATGTCTTGGTCGAGAGTGCAGCTGAACACGAAGAAGAGTCTTTGCGTGCGGCCTTCGCTCCCGCAAGTCATCTCCTAAGCACGTCCTACGACGAACACGGCGTCGCATTCTTTCTCTGCTGTCGTCGTGCCATGACTGCACCAGCGGAGAAACTTGTCGAGTGGGGGCTGCAAGCCCAGAGCGATCAGTCAAGAAAGGCATTCATCGCCTACATGAGTCGCGGTGAGCTTGCTCTGAGAGTTCGCGAATTGGCAGCTTCAAAGCGGGATAGCACCTGGCTCGATGACCCGCACTCCGGCTATTTCTCTGAGCTTACCCGAAAACAGGCAATCGGATTGCAGGCTGAACTAGACATGGACATTGAAGAAATGTCACCTGGTTCTGGGGCAATCAGTAGCGTGATGGTTGGCTCACCAGATCTACTTATGCGCATGTACTCGTGGTGGCAGGATTGCGGCAAACAGATGTTGCGTGAGTACGAGAAGCAGACTTACCCGGACCCTGATTGGCTGTTCGCCAATTTAAAAGGAGACTATCGCGATTCGCAAGAGGAGCGAGAAACATGGTTAGAGCTGCTTCTCCGGGGATCTCTAGAAACGATGGGCCGATGCAAGCCCCGCCAGCACAGAGGCTTTCTTGATCTGTGCAAACGAAATGGCTGGATCTCGGAACTAGCGGCGACTTCGGATGTTCCTGAGGCTCTGGTTCGAATGATCCAGAGCTACATTGACCGGCAAGCGCAGCGTGTCGAATACTTCCAATGGATCAAGCAGTTCGTGCCCATGTTCCTGATATCAAAATGGCTTGGCGATTATGCGCGGTCATTCCTAATGGCCCCTCACTTGGCGCATCACACAATGGATATAATCGTTGCTCCAAGGATCAACTCCAGTCTTGGTCCAGGGGATCCGGATTCCCCGCCGATTAAGGATGTCTTGGGCATTGGAGCACATTTCGTGCTACGCGAACTGGTGCGTAAAGGGGTTATAGCGAATGAGAAGCTGGAGCCGTTGTGCTACGTTCCCAGCGCCAGAGTCAGAAGGCTTGCCAATTACTCCGGCATAACGGTCGACTTTGCTTGCCCGCACGAACTCGCATCGCGAGCCATATACGATGGAGCAGAATCCTTCCTTGGCGATGGCACGTTCTGTAATTCGTTTGACATCCCGTTCCAGATGGTGGACAGAATTGACGATCTTGAGCTGCGAAGTAGACTCGATCTTTACGATAACAGTGGCGGGGAGGATTGGATTTGACCAGCGAAACAACATCTACACTATCTCCAGGCGACAAGGTCCAACACTCGAGATACGGGTCCGGGACCGTAGTGCAGGACAATGGGCCAACAGTGATCGTGCGCTTCATCCACGGTATTGAGGAATGTGAGAAGCAAGAACTACGGTTACTAGAAGGCCCGCTGTCGAAAGCTCTCAGCCAATCATGGGACGTGCCTCTAGAGGTTATTAATAAGATCCAAGCGGACTGCATCACATCTGTGAATGATACTTGGGGGGTGTTCTCGGTATCCAGAATTGAGCTACTCCCACATCAGCTCTGGGTATGTCGAAAAGTCAACTCCATCTGGCCGACACGTTGGCTGGTAGCGGATGACGTAGGATTAGGTAAGACGATTGAGGCTGGCATGATTCTGTGGCCGCTCCTGGCTAAGGGGGTCGTGAATCGTTTGCTAATCTTATGCCCGGCTTCGCTTGTCGAGCAGTGGCAATATAGGATGCGGACGATGTTCGACATCCGAATGGCCATGTATGGCAGCGAGCAGGATGGTCCGCGCAGTGGCTTCTGGCAAACCCATGATCGTGTAGTTGCTTCTATACACACTCTGCGGATGGACCAGAATGGTCGCCTGCAGCGGATGCTGGAAGCTGAACCGTGGGATCTGGTAATAGTCGACGAGGCGCATCATCTCAATAACGACGAGCACGCTGGACCGACTCTCTCCTACAAGCTTATAAGGCAACTGCAAGATCGAAAGCTCATTAGATCGATGCTATTCTTCACTGGCACTCCGCATCGAGGGAAAAACTATGGCTTCTTCTCTTTACTGCAACTACTCAAGCCAGATTGGTTTGACCCGCGGAAGCCACCTCTGGAGCAGATGCGTTATCTGCCTGATGTGATGATACGCAACAATAAGAGCGGAGTTACTGATTTGACGGGCAAGAAACTCTTCCAGAAGCCGTTGGTCACTAGCCACACCTACAGTTATAACCCAGAAGAAGCGCGCTTCTACGAGCTGTTGACCGAGTTTATTGCTACCGGACGGGCTTATGCCTCGGGTTTGGAAAGTACGGAAGGTCGCGCTGTTGTACTGGTTCTCATTGCCATGCAGAAGCTAGCATCAAGCTCTGTAGCAGCTGTCCGACGGGCACTCCGAGGGCGAAGAGAAAGATTGACCGCTGGAAAACACCGGCTTGCGTTGCTCAAAGACCAAATGGCCATGCTCAGCGATCCAGATGCAGATGGAGATGTGGTTGCGACTCTAGAGGAACAGATCGCATCATTGTCTTCAGGTTTACGTCTAATGGAGAACGAAGCACCTTTTCTCGATGAACTGATTGCCGCGGCCGATAAGATCCATAATGAGACGAAGATAAAGTCCATTGTAGAGATAATCAGAGAACGGTGTGAAGGACAACAGGTTTTATTTTTTACCGAGTATAAAGCGACGCAGTCACTGCTGATGACGGCGCTCCTAAAGGAATACGGATCCGGATGCGTGACATTCATTAATGGTGACGAACGTGCAGAAGAAGTCATTTTCCCGGACGGTACAATTAGGTCTGTGGTCACAAGCAGAGAGGAGGCCGCAAGCCTTTTCAACGCCGGGCGTGTCAAGTTCCTCATTTCAACGGAGGCTGGCGGTGAGGGCATCGACCTTCAGGAGCAGTGCCACACTCTAATCCACGTTGACCTGCCGTGGAACCCGATGCGGTTACACCAGAGAGTAGGTCGACTCAACAGATACGGACAGAAACACAGAGTTGAGGTCATGAGCTTCAGGAATCCGGATACCGTAGAGTCACTCATATGGGAGAAGCTTAACGAGAAATTAGAGCGGATATCGAGGGCGCTTGGGCTGGTAATGGAGGAGCCAGAGGACCTCCTCCAACTCGTTCTGGGTATGACTTCGCCGTCCCTCTTCAATGAGGTGTTTTCAGAAGCAGCAAACGTGAAGCGGGATTCTTTGTCTGAATGGTTCGACGACAAGACTGCCACCTTTGGCGGTGATGATGTAGTGCGGGCAGTCAAGGAGATCACCGGCAACGTAAGCAAGTATGATTACCAGAATGTTTCTCCTTTGCTTCCCAGGGTAGATCTGCCTGACTTAAGGCCATTTCTTGAGATGTCTCTAGCCCTAAATGGCCGCCGATTGAGAGATGAATCAGGCGAGTTATCTTTTCTGACTCCTGACGAGTGGCGCAAGAATGATCCACTTGTACCAAGCGAGTATAGAGGCTTCTCAGTAGACAGACAAAATCGATCCAAACAGCTCAGGAGTGAGATCCTAGGGATTGGCCATAGGGCTCTCAATGCAGCTCTAAACCAGGCTAGTTCTAGGCAAGTCTCAGCAACCACCATTCCAGCAGAACTACTGCCGCTGCCAGTTGTCGTGTTCCGGATACAGGACCGAGTTACTACAGGCCACAAATCGTGTCGAGCTATCGTTGCTGCTGTTGAATGTGAAAGCGAAAGTTCATACAGGCTTTTGCTTGATTGGGAATTATTACTTAAGCTTAACGCGTTGCCAAGGGGAAGGCAGAGCTTAGCAAGTGCGCCGAGTATCTCAGCGCCTGCTGTGGAAGACACTCTGAATGCAGCTGAGCGATTTCTAGCAGAAGAGATAAGCAGGCTCGATCACGGCTATAAGTATCCGAGGTTTGATATTGTGGCATTACTATGGCCACGCTCGGAACAGTAAATCGATCTTCTGGTCTTATCGTCTGTATATTCGACTGTAACAGCTGAGATAGAGGTTTATGACTGGATTGTAGCTTTTATGCGGTCCGAAGCCAGGTGAACATGCTTCGTGATGTGCGATTTTAGGACTATAGCGAGAATGGACCCAACATAGATCTTCATTACCAGTATTCACTATTTGACGCAAACATCAGAACTAGGAATAGCTGCTGACGACAGTCATGGATCCTGAATAACCCGTGGTATTGAACCTAGCCAACTGCCTAATCCTGGCATTCATTCGTTTGAAGAAGGCGATGTGCGTGGTTCTCTGGCAAGATTTGATAATAGTCACAATTGCGACAATGCCTACAAAAATATTTGGCCAGAATCGATTACTGATCACTCGTCTGTGGTCCAAGCTGATACTGTGGAGGAATTACTGGCATAAACATTTAACACTATGTTAGTTAGGTACGACTATCATAATAGCTCCCGTGCCCAGTCCAGCGGAGTTTTGCGCAGTATCAACGCTGTGCCGGCTACGAGGGAAGGAGGCATTGCGTTATGAGATTCATCCACGCCGCTGATATTCATCTCGACAGTCCTCTTCGCGGCCTGGCGTATTACGAAGGGGCACCTGTCGAAGATATTCGTGGAGCCACTCGCCGCGCATTAGAAAACCTTGTCAACTTTGCTGCTGATCCTAGCGAAGAGATCGCTTTTGTTTTGATCTCCGGTGACCTGTACGATGGAGATTGGCGGGATTACAGCACCGGCCTATTCTTCGCCAAGCAAATGTCGATTCTGCAAGAAGCTGGCGTTCCAGTTTTTGTTGTTCGAGGTAATCACGATGCCGAGAGCCAAATCACGAAACTCCTCAAACTACCACCCAACGTTACTGTATTTTCCCCGAGCCGCCCCGAAACCAAGGTTCTCGATGATATAGGGGTCGCCATCCACGGTCAGAGCTTCGCAAGCCGTGGAGTGGCAACGGATCTTGCCAGCGGCTATCCAGATGCAATTCCCGCTATGCTCAACATCGGAGTTTTACACACCAGTGCATCTGGCTATTCAGGCCACGATGAATGCGCTCCGTGCAGCACCACTAATCTGGCAGCCAAAGGTTACGATTATTGGGCATTGGGACACATCCATACTAGACAGGAAGTATGCAGGCCTGAGGATCACAGCGGTTTATCGCCATGGGTTGTCTTCTCTGGCAACACCCAGGGCCGTCACGCCCGCGAAACAGGGCCCAAGGGATGCACGGTAGTTACGGCACTGGACGGCGAGATAACCGCTGTCGAGCATCGTGACCTGGACGTGGTCCGCTGGTATAGATGCATTGTGGATGCAGCCGATGCAGTAACTCCAGAGGAGATTCTTCATCGAGTTCAGCAAGAGGTGGAGGCAAAAAAGGCCGAGGCTCCAGAACACCTACTTGCCCTAAGAGTTGAAATCCGGGGTGCGTGCGCAGCGCACTCGGCACTGTGCTCAGACAGTGAGAGATGGACCAACCAGATATGCGCCGACGCTCTATCTGACCAAGTGTGGATCGAGAAAGTGAAGATGCTAACCGAAGACCCGGACAGCGGCGAAGATGCTCAGCAGTGGAATGAACTACTGGATTCCGTATCCCAGGTGGCCCAATCAACGGAGCTTCAGCAGAGGCTGCTGAGTGGACTGGCTGAGTTGGAGTCGAAGCTACCCCTAGAACTCCGAAACGGAGATGACCCAATCAGCCTCTCAGACCCTCAGGTAGTCATTGAAGCACTTCCTGAGGTCAAGCAGTTGTTGCTCTCACGTCTGCTGGGAAAGGAGGCATAGATGAGGATACAGACATTCCAAATCGAGCGCTTCGGCTGCTTCGCGAAACAACTACTCGATTTCTCCGATAGATCTCAAGATTTGCACATCATCTATGGACCCAACGAGGCAGGGAAGAGCACAGCCTTGCGTGCTATTGTGAACATGCTGTATGGCATCCCGGCTCAGACGCAGGATGGATTCCTCTACTCGTATGAAGATATGCGCCTCACGGCGTGTCTAGAAAATCTTAGCGGAGATGTAGCTACATTCATCCGAAGAAAGGGTAACAGAGCAACGCTCCTCGATTCGAATCAGCAGCTAGTGGATGAGGGAGTCCTTGCTGCATACTTGTGCGGCATTCAACAAAACGCATTCACTACAATGTTTGGCTTCGACTACCACACCTTGCTTGAAGGCCGACGTGATCTCAAAGAAGGCAAGGGAGACCTGGCTGAGAGTCTGTTCCAAGCCGGAATGGGAATAACTGGTTTGCGCGGGATTCTGGAGGAATTACAGAAGGAGAAAGAAGTGATTTTCTCTCCCAGAGCCACTGCGAAGAACCCATCAATCAATGCCGCGATGAAGCGCTACAAGGAGTCCATGAAGAGTGTTAGTGATCTCTCGGTGCGACCAAGAGAATGGCAGAAGCTGGCAGAAGAGATAAATAGGATTGAGGATGAGTTCGCAAAGACAAAAGCGGAATACGAAAGTTGCGTCGCTAAGAAAGCCCGCTATGAGCGATATCAGAAGGCATTCCCTCTAGCTTCACAGCGCGGTGCCGCCATTCAGTGCTTGTCGGAGCTTCTGGCAAAACACATCCTCACGGAGCTTCAGATCGAGCAGTATCAGCGCGACAATGAAAAACGCCTTGACGCGGTGGCAGAACAGGATCGCCTAGTTGAGCGTGAGCGCGAGATCAGGAATCGATGGCCCGATTCTACTCTGATTGATCGCTTGGCTACCCACAGAGATGATGTTATAAGCATACAAGGCAGGTTGAAACAATACGAGGCTGCGCAGGACGATTTACCCAAGGTTGCAAAAGATCAGAATAAGTACGAGTCAAGAGCAAAAGAGCTTATCCAAGAATGTGGCGCTGAGAATCTGATCAAGAATTCGGGATTTACGTGTATTGATAGCAGCGAACGGGCCGTCATCGCCACATTTTTGAAGCAGCACTTCGGTGTGGAAGAGCCAGTGCAGACCATAATGCTGCACCCAACCAATGGCTGTGCCGGTCTGAAGCTACTGGCCGAAGCCGCTTCGAGTGAAGGTAAGATCGAGCAATCGGCATCACGGGCGCGAACAAAGATAGTGGAACTCAAGGCGCAGGCACAAACGGCGCTTTCGTCCCTGACGCTTTGGAGCGGAAAGCTAGAGCATGTTGTAGCACTGCCGGTGCCGCTCGATGAGACCATTAGCCGGTTCTCCAGGGAGTTTTCGGAGATCGAAAGTGCCGTCAGAGACATCGAGCGTGATATCGATAGCACTGAGAAGAATCGCGCGCAGTGCCAAGAGAAGATAAGCGCATTCATCCAGGCACAGACCGTGCCGTCTGAGAATGACTTGATAGAAGATCGCCAGCGTCGGGAATACGGCTGGCAGTTGATTCGGCGGGCTTGGCTCGACTCGGAAGATGTATCTGAGGACTCAGGGGACTTCGATCTGGATCATCCTCTCGATCAAGCCTACGAGCTTAGTGTGGGGAAAGCCGATGAAACGTCAGACCGCTTGAGACGTGAGGCAGAACGTGTGGCTAGCCTGGCAGAGCTAAGAGCAGCTTCGGCCAGAGCAGACGAGGAGCTAGGGCAGCTTCGGGGTGACCTGTTAGAACTGCAGACTCGGCGCAAGAAGAAGACTGCGGATTGGGCAGCCCAATGGAAACCGGTAGGAATTGACGAACCACTCACGCCTGCGGAGATGCAGGAATGGCTACAGCGACATCGAAATTTGGCCGGGATCTGCAGTGACATCGGTGAAAAAGAGACAGAGCTCTCCGATATGGAACAGGTAATCAAGAACCATAAAGTGCTCCTGAAAAATGAACTATCTGGCATGGAATTTAGCAATGCGCCGGAGGATGTTACGCTCCAGGATCTCATCGCGCGGGCGAAAGAGGTCATAGATACTGTGACCATCCTTAAGGATCTCGGGAGTGAAATCCGACAAGCTGATGAATGCCGGTCCCGGGTGGAGCTGATGCAGACATCTATTTCGGAGTTCGAGTCGGACGTAGCGAAGTTGATCACCAACACTCAGATGACTGAACTGGTGAGTATTGATGCTGGCGAAGCAGCACGCACGCTTCAGGACAAGGTTCAACAAGCTGCAGAGGATAAGGCTCGCCTAAGTCTATTGGAGTCACAGCTCACCGCCGCGAAGGCTATTCAAGATGAGTCCGAGAAAGCACTCGCTGCCTTAGCCGACGAAACCAGTTGCGAAAACCTAGACTTGCTATCGATAGCCGCTAAAGACTCGAGGGATTACTACGAGCTAGACAGCAAGAGGAAAGAGCTTGATGAGAAACTGACGGTCTACTCATCTGGCGCCAGTGTAGAAGCATTTGTTCAGGAGTTATCTGACGTCAGTGAGGATGAGCTCGCTGGCTTAATAGCTGGATTGGTCAAAAAGATGGAGGATCTCGACTGCAGGCGAGACGAGCTCAGCAATGAGCGGGGTGAGAAAAGCACTGCTCTAGCCAATCTTGATCGAAGTGATGATCTTGCCACCGAAGTCCAGAACGCCCAGAGTGCGCTCGCTGTAGCTAAGTCCGCGGTTGAACGCTATGTATCTCTGCACCTTGCTACAGAGATACTTAGTATGGAGATAGAACGGTATCAAAGAGAGAATCAGGATCCTGTGCTGACCCGAGCCAGTGAGGTTTTCCCCATACTGACGCTCAACTCATTCCAACGCGTGGACACCCAGCATACAACAAAAGGCAATCAGGTGATAGTGGGAGTCCGCCCTAGTGGCACGACGGTAGATGTGAGTGGAATGAGCGATGGCACCCGCGATCAGCTCTACATGTCGTTGAGAATAGCGAGCCTTGAGCAGCATATCAAGAACGGAGTGGTACTGCCCCTGATCCTAGACGACATACTGATCGAGTTCGACGACGAAAGAGCAGGCGCAGCTCTCAATACGCTCGCGCAACTGTCAGAGAAGACACAGGTGCTGTATTTCACTCATCATAAGCACATTGTTGATCTCGCTAATGAGGTCCTGGGATCCAGCTGCATGCACTTACAGCAACTGATTCCTAACAGTAATGCTAGAGATTAATCCACAAAGCGAGTTCGACTAGGAAATGTTATGGTTTGGGGCGCTTAACATCAACTCAAGATATAGGTATTGCTCGTATGCTGAATCTGACGCCGATACAAACTGGGCAGGTGATGTTACCCATCTTGTCATACTCGCGGGATATAGGCGAATGCGAGACCTTATATGCAGAATCGATGTAGACATTCAGAATCGAAGATGCTGGCTTTGCGAGATCAGCATCTATTCCTCTGTGCAGCAAGCAGACAGAGTAAAGCCATGCATCGCCACTGAGTGTAGTAATGCGTTGCACGTTGGAAGATGAGGTGATGAACTTGCGCACTGATCTATTCTGAGAGCGCGCTCGTAAATACTGTTGAGGAGAGAGAAGACTTGGCTGTAAGAATTATAAGCGGTCCAGCTCATAGTGGAAAGACCAATTATGCTTTAGATCGCATCTGTCAATTAGATCCGCTGGATTGGACCTCAAAAGTCCGCTATGTCGTTCCAACGATTGACTCGGCTCGAGCGGTCGAATCCTGCGTTTTGGAAAAGATCGGCCTCTCAGGCATACTGGGAAATGTGGTTTGCACGTTCTACAGCTTTGCTGACGAGTTTATTTCACGGTTGGGATTATCCGGCAGGCTCATCTCAGATATCCAGAAGGGCCTGATGCTTGAGAGTCTTGTGCAAGGGATGGAGCTCAGTTACTTTGCTAAATCTGCTACTTACCCTGGCTTTATTGAAGCTCTTGATGAGATCATCGGCGAACTCAAAACTTCCCTCGTGACACCAGAAGAACTGACCGATGCACTCTCCAAGTGCGGATCAGAGCTCAGTTCAACGTCCGTCAACAAGGTTGCGGAACTCGCTGCACTGTATACTCGCTATCAGAAGGATATCCTCGAGCACAACAATCTGCACGACCGCGAAGGTCTTATGTGGCGTGCTCTTGAGATCGCGAAAGGGCCCAGCATTCCGACGGAGTTGGAACTGGTCATCTTCGATGGGTTCAATGACCTCAATGGCGTTCAGCGGGAATTCCTTTCGATCATTGCTTCGCGGGTTCCGGAAGTAATTGTGACGCTTCCATTTGAGCCCAACCGGCCAGAAGTGTTCAGCGCAGTAGAGGACACGCACAAGTTCCTTCTGGAATTGGGTGCCAGCGAGATACGTCTTCAGCGTAAGAAAGCTAATGAGTCAGCACTAGCGCGTCTGGAGTCTTCGATCTTCCGAAGCACATCCGATCCGTCACAACCCAATGACTCAGTCATCATTCTTGAAGGTGGTGACCCAACAATTGAGATCGAGCTGGTTGCCGAGGAGATACACAAGCTCGTATGGCACGGCGATTGTGCGTTTGGTGACATTGCGATTACCTGTCGCGATATTGGCTCCTACCGGCGACGCATATGCAGGATATTTGCTGACTACCATATTCCTGTTTCTCAGAGCAATCAGCCTTTAACCGAGACAACGGTAGCCCGACTCTTAGTGACCGGTATCAACTTGGTTCGAAACTCCTGGCAGCGTGACGATGTGCTTCGAATACTGAAGTCCGAGATGGTTACCGCGGATCTGGCAGCTGCGTGCAAAGTCGAGGTAGATGCCAAGCAAGCTGGGACTACCAGTGGTCGCGAGAACTGGCTTCGCCAATGGAGCAATGGTGACTCGACCTTAGAATTCCGAAAGACGGTCCTGCAGCCATTTGCTGACTTCGAAGACTCTTTGCAGAATGCCAACTCGACAGAAGAGACTGTGAAAGCAGTGAGTGCACTTCTAGATTCTTTCAGTTGGCGCATTAGTGATGACCAGTGTCTTGCTCAAGATTCGGCTGCCGACAAAGCGCTTCGTGGGATACTCGATGACCTGATAGGTGCCACCCGCCTGATCGATATCGATATTAATTCCAGCAGGCTTCTGGGTCTGCTGGAAGGCGCCGTCACCAGAAGCGAATACCAAATCCCAGCGCAGGTGAAAAACTCCGTTCAGCTGATTTCCGTAAATGCCATTAATGGCAGGCACTTTATGACCGTGTTTGTTGTTGGCTTACTTGAGAAAGCCTTCCCAAGACAGATCCGTGAGGAGTCGTTCCTGCGTGACCGAGAACGTTTTGTGCTGTGCAAGCACCTCGGACACGACCTCAGGATGCGCTTGCCACAGCAAAACACCGAACGACTCCTTTTCCACTCAGCTATTGCCGCAACCGATGACAAGCTGTACTTGTGCTATCCTCTGTCCGATGAGACTGCAAAAGATAGTCTTCCCTCATTCTATGTTGAGGAGGCCGCAAAGCTATTCGCAGATCCTCTCACCCGGGTGCGTAGAGACGTATCCAGTGTTGTGCCGGACATTGCCGACGCATGTAGCGAAGCATCCCTAGAGAGAGCTGTGGTACATTCACTATCTCAATCTGCTAATGCATCAGATGTAGCATCCGCCATTTACAACGGACTGCCTGCATCCAGACGGATGATTCTAGGTCGAGTATTCAGAGACTGCCAAGAGAGTGACGCGTTCTTATCGGACCCGCGCTTGCTCGTGTATCTTCTAGAGACTGAGCGGGTTTACCGATGCACTGAACTTGAGGCTTATGCTTCCTGCCCGTTCATGCATTTCTGTCAGAGCACGCTCAGTTTGGAACCCATCCGCGAAGAGGTCGGCGCACTTGATTTCGGTGGAATTCTGCACGAAACGCTTCGCCGGCTCTTCATCCAACTACGATCCGAGTATGGGGATGGCCTCAGAGTTCGGGAACTTGATGCAGAGTCCACCGTTCAAGCTGCTCTGGCCATACTTGATGACGAGTTTGCCCGGAGTTCCAGGCTCTCGCAACTGCCCGCACACGAGTCTGATTTGCAGTTGCACAATCTTCGGGCTTACATCAGACGGTATGTCACGGCTGAGATCAAGAAAGGCTGGGATGGTTTTGTGCCCAAGCATTTCGAGCTAGAGTTCGGGTTTTGTGCTCGCGATGACCGGCCCCGCGACCCCATGTCCACGGATCAGCCATTGGTTATCACGTCAGACGATGGATTCCGATTCTCGGTAGGTGGACGGATGGACCGAGTCGATATCTCATCCAGCGGCGCCTTGGTCATCGATTACAAGCTTGGAACCTCAACGAAGATCACGAAGTTTGAGGATGGGATCACACTCCAGGCAATGGTCTATGCGCTAGCTCTGCGGGAAGTCTTCGGTCTGGTTCCTGCCGGAACGGAATATCGGCCGATCAAGACATGGGCTCCTGAGGGTTACTACACCGATTCCACCGGCATAACGAAGAGAAACAGAGTCTTCAGCGACGCTGAGTTTGCGGATAAGCTTCGGAAGTGCGAGCAGCTGGTGACTGAACTTGCACAGGACATCAGGTCAGGCAGGATATGCATCGAGCCGAAGGAATGCAAGGACTATTGCTCGTTTGGTGGAGTGTGCAGAATCGATAGCTATAAGCTGCTGATGCAGAAAGAAGCGGCACAAGCAGGGAACGACAGCGTGAGTGAAGAGGTGGAACCATGAGCGGGATAATTTTTACCGAGCAACAGCAATTAGCCATTAATACGTTGGATCAGAACGTATCGGTCTCTGCTGGTGCAGGCGCAGGCAAGACGGAAGTGTTGGTCCATCGCTTCTGCAACATCGTCGAGCAAGGCAAAGCTGATGTTGATGAGATACTTACCGTCACATTCACCGAAAAAGCTGCCAAGGAAATGAAGCAGCGCATCGTCCGCAGGTTCGATCAGCGCTTCCGCGACACAGGTGATCGCAGGTTTGAAGAGGCAAGGCGGAATGTAGAGTCTGCCTATATCGGCACGATACACTCTTTTGCTGCCAGGGTTCTTCGGGAGAACGCTTTCGAAGCGGGTATCGATCCGAAGTTTGGTATGCTCACCGACGCTGAAGCCGAGACTCTGAAAGACAGCGTGCTCGATGATCTCATTGCCGATGGATATGCTGCCGGCAATGCGGCTTATGTTGATGTCGTTCTTGCACTCGGAAAGAGCACAATCTCTTCGAGTGTCAAGAAGCTGCATGGCCACTTGTGCAGCCTGGGCCAAAGCATTAGAAATCTGCCAACTGCAATCCTGGCCGATGAAGATGCAAAGCAATCGTTTAGCGATTACATCGAGCTGATGGGGACGATCCTTGCTAGATTGGGCTCATTTGGCGGGAAACTGGATGAGCAACTTGCGGATTTTGCACCCCGCTTCCCTAGCCTCAAGGTTAACTTGCAACAGGCACTTGCAGTGCTGCAGTCGGACGACCTAGCAAAATATACAGCTGACTTCGACTGGGACCAGTACGAAGAGCTTTCGCTTGCGGTGGATTTCGTTGACAATCGGGTCGGAGGAAAGGATGTAAAAGAGCAGCTTATAAAGCCGGCAAAGGAAGCCGCCAAAGCGTTCCTGAGTTCGCTCATCTCTCCAATGGGTGTCTACTACGCCGATTGCCTGAAAGCCATCACAGCCGATTTCCAGCGCGAGTATGCAGAGGCGAAGCACCGAGTGGGAGTCTTGGACTTCGACGACCTCTTGCTTACGACTCGCGCTTTGCTCTTGGGAAATGACGGCGGCCGGACTCAGACTGCGTTGGAGTACGAAGACAAGTTCAAGTTCGTCGTGATGGACGAGTTCCAGGATACAAACTCACTCCAGAAGGGCATTATTGATGCTGTATGCAGGCCTGATAGGCTCTTCACTGTCGGCGATTTCAAGCAATCCATCTTCAGCTTCATTCACAGCGACGTTTCTGTTTTTGTTGATCATCACGAGTCTATGAAGCAAGATGGAAAAGGAAAGCCGCTGGCATTTGTTGAGAACTTCCGCAGCCGAAACGATATCATCGGCTTCGTCAATTGGTTCTTCCAGCAGGTTTGGACCGAAGATAGGGACTTCGAGTTTGAGCAGTTGGTTTGCGAGGGCAGCTTCCACGACAAGGAGGGGCCTGAAGTAGAGCTGCTGTTCGTGCCCAAAGATTCTGGGATAGACCAGGCCAGACTCATTGAGGCGCGGGCCATCGCTAACCGTATCAACGATCTTCTGGGCAGAAATGGCAATCCTTCACTTCATATTACCAAGAAGAAAGGAAGCGATTCTTCCAGGCCTTTGCAGCCCGGCGACATTATGCTTTTATTCCGTTCCACCAAACATATTGCTCTCTACGAACGGGCACTGCGTGAGGCCGGGATTGAGTACTATGTTGTGAGTGGGCGCGGGTTCTACTCGACGCACGAGGTCCAAGACATACTTAGCCTACTTAAGATCATAGATAATCCGCTCAACGATGTCGCAATGGCTTCGGTTCTCAGATCGCCCATGGTTGCTGTCTCTGCGGACGCACTGTGGTGGCTCACCCGAGATCATGATGAAATGCCATCAATTGATGATCGCGACCTGGATGAGGAAACGGACATACCACCCAGGAACCGCTTCATTGGAAAGCTGTTCAGCTCACTTGAAAACCTGGAGAAGCTTACCAGCTTGAATGACATCGACAGAGGTAAGCTGACTGAGTTTCGTGAGACCATGCGGCTCCTGCACTCGATCCGTTCTGAAAGCCAGATAACTCGACTTCTGGATGCGGGTTTGAAGCAAACACGTTATGAGCTCAAGTTGCTCGCGTCGGAAAACGGCAGGCGCAAGTATGCGAATATCCGCAAACTAATGGGAGTAGCAGAGGCGTTCGAATCCAGGGGCATCTTCTCATTATCTGACTTTATCCGGCACATAGAGAACCTGGTGGTTATGGCTGACAGGGAGGGCGAAGCACCAACAGAGACTGAGGAAAGCCCGGTTGTTCGGTTGATGACAGTCCATAAGGCAAAAGGGCTCCAGGCCCCCGTTGTTTTCGTAGCTGATTGTTCGCGCAGCATCAAGGCCGGCGACTCAGATACATTCGTGGTCGACAAGAATGCTGGCATTGCCTGCAAGCTCCGAAACCCTTTGACCGATGAGTTGGTGGCCACTGGCGCCCACAAGATGGTCTCAGACGCCTTGAAGCAGAAAGACATCAAGGAAGAAAAACGACTGCTTTATGTGGCTGCCACACGGGCCGAAGAATTGCTCGTGCTCTGCGGAGCAAGTGATTTCAAGGGCAGCGCGGCAGCGAAGGGCTCATACTCCGAGGTGGGCTCATGGTCTGGCTGGCTAGAAAAAGCGTTCAGCATCGCTTCGCACCCCGGGATCAGCGGTTGCACTCTAAGTGCGGGTGATATACCCGTTTTTCTGAGCGCAGGTAACGGCGTATCCAGATGTGCCGACACGTCGACTCCGTCAGTTTTTCAGGCTTATCCAGAGATACTCATGGCTGGCGATAAGCTGTCTGCCGAGGAGTCTGATGCAGGGAGGGAGATAATAGAGCGGTGTTTCTCCCGGCGTCCCACTTGTAGCACTCCAGTGGTTCTTTCAGTGACGAGAATCTTGGACTACATTGCGTGCCCACGGAAGTATCAGCTGAGATGGGTTCTGGGGATCGATGAGTCAGTTCCGACGCGTGACTACAGCAGTGATGAGACTGACAACAAATCATCCGCTGATCTTGGCCTTGCTGTTCACCAGATGCTGGGCTCAGTGGATTTTGCGTTAGATTTGTCCCCACAGCTCGAGCACCTCGCAGAGCTTCAAGACCCGCGGATGCGTGCTGCTGCGTTGGAATCGTGCACAAAACTACTGACATCACCATGGCTCAGTCGCATTGTTTATGCAGAGATTCGAATGCAGGAAACGCCTTTTAACGCTAGGCTCGACATCTGCAACATAGTCGGTCGCATCGATCTTCTGATCAAAGATGAAGCTGACTGGATTGTGGTGGACTACAAGACTGGATCAGGCTCGGACAGCGCTCGATATAAACAGCAAATCGGCATGTATGCATTGGCAGTGGAGAAATGCGTGGGCGTGAGGCCGAAAGAGGTGGCCTTGATCAGTCTTGGCGGTGGCACTGACTATTCGCTTGAGGTAGACAGCGAGCTTCTTAAAGATACTGAAGCTCTGCTTCATCAGGTCGCTGGTGGGGTGAGAAGCAGAGCGTTCGGTTGCAGCGTCGGCAGGGAATGTCACTGGTGTGGCTACAAAGACAAGTTATGTAGAGAGCAAGGCGTCGGTGCAAGCTCGTGAGACGTAGGTATTTGCAGTGGCGAGCGTGAAACGGAGACACTCTGATATGTGGCTAGAAGACCAGATGAAACAAGCAGTGAAATTTGTCACCCGCATTCCCTAAGCCGCCCTGTTGCAGGCCAATATGAATGACGAGCTGACGTGCGCGTGTTACCGCTCTGCACAGACTTTGAAACACAGGAGTTAACAGTGTGCACGGCGAAAAAATAGGTGTTGCTGGCATACATGCATTTAGCCAAGCTCGCAGAGGCGGATTCGTTGCTGAAACCAGGACTTTATGAACAAATAGTTGACCAGCTCATTCACGAATCGATGTCGCAGATGGATCCATCACTGATAAGGACGGAGATCCTTGATGATGGTGAAAGCCATAATGTGCTATCGGAGTATCTTCAGCATGTCATCGGCAGTAAGCTCAGGGGTATTACAGGACCAGAGAAACTGTCCAGGCAGGTGGATATCTGCAATCGGATCATCAAACAGCTCTCAGCTGCAGATCGTGACGGCATCGAGTTAGATCCAGCCTCCGTGATGCCCGACGCAAGACGCCTCCTGTACGTTCTGGATGAACGCGCCTTGCCCCCTGTCTATCCCGAACGGCCTGATACTCCGATCTCACAAGGATGTATCCTGACAGGCACCCGCTTGGACCCGAGTTTTGAGTCACAGATCAAGAAAGAGATACGCACAGCTTCCCGCATCGATATCCTCTGCTCGTTCATCAAATGGAGCGGCATTCGAATGCTCGAAGATGAGCTTCGGGAGTTCACGGCTAAGACCGGGGCACTGCTCCGTGTTATTACGACAAGCTACCTGGGTGCAACGGAACTGAAGGCGATTGAGTTCCTGCGAAAGCTCCCGAACACCGAGGTGAAGGTGTCCTATGACACGAGAAGGACACGCCTGCATGCCAAAGCTTACACTTTCCATCGGAAGACAGAATTTGGCACCGCCTATATCGGTTCCGCCAATCTGTCGCGACCAGCGCTCACGGAGGGCCTAGAATGGAATGTGAAGGTGAGCCAGTATGAGTCGTTACATCTCTGGGAAAAGGTGACTGCAGCCTTTGAGACCTACTGGAACGATGCGGAATTTGTGTCCTATTCGGAAGAAGAACGCCCTCGACTACACGAAGCATTGCAGAGCGAGCGCGGGGGAGCTGAGGAGAATGGGTTCGCTGTTAACTTCGATCTGCGGCCATATCCATTCCAACAAGAGATTCTCGACCAACTGGAGGCCGAGCGTGAAGTGCATTATAGAGACCGCCATCTGGTAGTTGCGGCAACCGGCACCGGGAAGACAATGATAGCGGCATTCGACTACAAGCATTGGTGCGGGGGCCGGGACGGCAACAGGCCTCGGTTGCTATTTGTGGCCCATCGAGAGGAGATCCTAACACAGAGCCTTCACACGTTCCGGCACGTACTTCGTGATCAGAATTTCGGCGATAAGCTGGTTGGTCAGAGCCGCCCTGATAACTTGGATCACGTTTTTGTATCGATCCAGAGCTACAATGCGCAGCGACTTTGGGAAACGCTGCCCGCGGATTACCACGATTACGTAGTGGTAGACGAGTTTCATCACGCCGCCGCGGCCAGCTACGGACGTCTCCTGAAACACATCCGTCCGAGAGTCCTCCTCGGGCTGACAGCCACCCCAGAACGGACGGACGGCATCGATGTCCTCCGATACTTCAATGGCCATATGAGTGCTGAAATCCGGCTGCCGGATGCGATCAACAGGAAGCTCCTGTGCCCATTCCAGTATTTCGGTATCTCTGATTCGGTGGACTTGAGTGGACTTGCCTGGCAACGCGGAGGTTACCGGCTCGATGAACTCAACACTATCTTCACCGGAAACGACCTTAGAGCAGACTTGGTGATTCAGAAAGTGTCGGAGATCCTGTTAGATCCACGACAGACCCGCGGGCTTGGGTTCTGCGTGAGCATAGCACATGCGGAGTATATGGCCGAGAAGTTTCGACAGGCTGGAATACCTGCAGAGTCACTCTCTGCTGAGTCGAATAGACAATCCAGGAATACTGTGCAGAAGCGGCTCTTGGATCGGGAGATCAACTTCATCTTTACAGTGGACCTATACAATGAAGGAGTCGACATTCCAGAAGTAGACACGGTCCTATTTTTGCGACCAACTGAGAGCCTTACAGTGTTCCTTCAGCAGCTCGGACGAGGGCTCCGCCACAGCGATGGTAAGGACTGCTTAACAGTACTCGATTTCATTGGACAAGCACACAGGAAGTTTCGGTTCGATGTCCGCTACCGCGCTCTTATTGATGATCCGTCGCGGTCCGTAGCTGATCAGGTGGAGAATGGATTTCCCCATCTGCCTGCCGGCTGCTCAATCCATCTGGAGCGTATCGCAAAGCAGCATATACTCCGAAATATCCGCCAGAGCTTACTTGGCACAAGAAGCTACCTTGTTCAGGAGATTGCAGACCTTGTTGATCGTTGGGGCCGAGTTCCTTCGTTTGGGGAATTCCTGGAGTTCTACCGGCTGGAGCCAGAGGATATCTATCGCCGAGGCGTATCTTGGTCGAGACTGTGCGTCGAGGCAGGAATAGCGCAGGATTTTTCGGAACCGGACGAGGAGCGCATCACGAAAGGACTGAGGCGGATAGAGCATATTGGTGACGCCGGCCAGATCAGAAGGCTGCTTGAGATGCTCAAGCAGGCCACACCCGTGGATCGCGATGACGAGCTTGATGAGATTGCACGTCGCCTGATCCTGATGATGGACTTCACAATCTGGGGCAAGAATTCTGGGTTAGAGATGATCACCGAGGGGATCAGGAAGTTGGAGGCCAATCCTATCCTTATCGGAGAACTCGTGCAACTGCTTGAGTATAGACTCGGACGGATCGATTCTGTCGCTCCCGGTGTCGAATTGCCTTTCCTATGCCCGCTTACGCTGCACGCCGAGTATACTCGCGACGAAATCCTGGCTGGACTGGGACACTGGACGCTTCACGATCAAAGGGAGATGCGTGAGGGTGTTCTGCATTTGCCTGAGATTCGTGCGGATGTGTTTCTTATTACGCTGAATAAGACTGAGACCGAATACTCACCTACGACAATGTACGAGGACTACGCCATTAGCAATACGCTATTCCACTGGCAATCGCAGAGCACAACATCTGAAGATTCACCCACCGGGCGCCGCTACATCGAGCATATACAGCGCGGGAATACGATTCTGCTTTTCGTGCGGGAGCATAAAAGCATCAACGGTTTGTCCGCGCCATATTACTTCCTCGGTCCATCGGATTACTTGAGCCACTCTGGAAGCAGGCCCATCAGTTTCACGTGGAAGCTTCAACATCCAATGCCCGCGAGACTGCTGCGCAAGACAGCCCGTATGGTGGTGTGAAGGTTTGGACCATGGCAATTGGATCTGATACCCCACTCTTAAGCCCGCTAGCTAAGATAAGAACCGGGAGTCGTGATCAAATCAGAAAGGAGAAGGATATGATCTGGCACGAAGATGCACTCAAACACTTAGTTCACCTTAATCCCAACGAGGCGTTCGGCAGGCGCGTTCAGATTGTGGACCTAGACACAAAGAAGACGCCGGAGGGCCGCGCGGATGTGGTGCTGCTTGACGATAAACTCAATCTTGTAGTCTGTGAGCTCGAACGTAAACTGGATAACACTAAAATCGCTCACCACGCGCTTATCGAGCAAGCTTGGGCATATGGCCGACACCTATATTGGCACGCGAGCTACGGCAACCTGATAAGGCTATACCGCACCTATTATAAGCGCTACTGTGATCCAACGGGCACCGTACCGAGTATTCAAGAACAACTGGGCGTCTCAGAGATTGACCTGAACGCATATCCAAAGAGTTTGGTCGTCGTAGTTGGCGCATGGCAAGTAGATGATCAAGTATATGACATTGGCACTCAGTTAGCCGAGCAGCAGGCTGAGGTTGATCGTGATAAGGCGTATCCCTGCGAAGTCCAGATAATGGAGATCCGTGGTCGGCGCGACAGGAATATTGGCATGATCTCGATCGACGGCACGTCAAGAGTCAAGAGTATCTTCAGGAGTGGTAAATGCGGCACGAGCATTCATTGTGCAGATACTTTGCCGACGAATCAGCATGTGTGGTCTCGTGATCTCTCCTCGCGATTTGCAGAAGTTGATCGTAAGCTTCCGCAGTACCTGCCTCAGCCACTACGTGGAACGTCAAAGCTGTACACAAAAGTAAGATTCGAGAATGATATCGCCAGCTTTTTCCCGTGGGGACTGAAGATAGGGGTGCAGTTCTCTATCTCGACCAAGTACATGCATGGGAGCAAGGTCGAGTATTGCCCCCATTTCGAGCTTTATGCAGAGAAGCGACTGGATTTGTGCTCCGACCTAACGGCTGCGCTGCAGGCGGAGAAACGACGACTGATCAACGATTTTGCTTGCTCCGCCGATGAGGTTTTGATTGGCTCACAGACAAAGTATCCGATAAAGCAGGACAATGTTGATTTCTCCAGCAGTGAGGCAATCGCAAAAGGATTTGGAAATTTCATCTCGGCTGTGTACCCGATTATCCTGCCGTATGTGTGGTAATTCCGAGCGCGCCAGTTCTGGCGCAAACGCGGAGCGCCACACTGTGCAGGATGAGAGGATCATTCGTAAGCAACCATGTGTTTACGGCAATGCCAGATAGGCACATAGCAAAAAGAGATCGCTGAGCCTCTGAGACGCGTGTATCCTAAGCCAGAGGTCTCTCAGATAAGTGGGTAAGGCAATCCTGATCTTCTGCGCAAATGCAGCTCAAATCCACCGAAAATTGCCATGAACCTTAGCGACTATATCTGTTGGTTCGGGTAGACGTGAGTGCGATTGCAAGAGCGTGAAAGTGGCTGATGGACTGCCGCAATATGAGTAAACTGGAGAGTCAAACAGTGCCATCTTCTTTTGGTTGGGTAGATTTCTCAGAACAGGATAGACATAAGATGCTCGAGATCATCAGGTCATTTCGGGAGCCTGATACTCTGGACGAGCTCGGCATCGGACCTGTTCGTGATGCGCTGGCGGACCTCATGTTCCCAGGCACCAGCACCATTCAGACCCGTGCCAAGTACATTCTGTTTATTCCTTGCATATACAGGCGACACGAAGATCGTAAGACACCGTCGCACGAGATCCGGGGCAAGGTGCGCAGGGATGAAGAGGCCTTGGTAAGAGCATTGCTCAGGTCGGATGATCTCGAGGGAGTAATCGGGAGGCGACTGAAAGCTCTGCCAGTTCGAGCGCCAAGCAGCATCTACTGGAACGGACTACGTACTTGGGGAATCCTCAGATTTCCCGGCTCCCAAGACCAATATCATCGTTACCTGAATACTTACTACGCGATCAACAAGCGGCAGATCCGGGGAGACGACGGCGAGTTGATACTTGATACCGTTGCCTGTAATTGGGATCCAGGTATCCCATCCATGGAGAGTGACTTCCCCAACAAGGCCAACCTGGCACTGAGCAAAGCGCAAGCCTCGTATCTTCAAGAAAGAATGATGATGAGCTGTTCAGGAACACTCCTTGCCCATCTTGTTGACCATACAAAGCCGACCAGAGGCGTGCCGTTTGTCTGGATGCATCCGGACCTCTCCAAGTTCCCAACCAGTCTAAAAACTCAGATAGAACATGCCAGATGCTTCTCTGAGATCATCCGTGGATCAGCCCTGCTCTATAACCTCCTACTCGCTGAAAAGTGTGGCCATACCGAGTGGATTGAGCATTACCGGCATACAATTGAAGATTGGACAGCTGCTATCGAGGGGCGGTGGCAGCAACTGGAGGATTGGGACGTGACTGAGTTTTGGGAAGTGGTGCAATCCTCTTGGAGGAGGATTCCGGCAAGAGCTCAACGATTCATTAGCGAATGGATACGGCTTGTGATGACCTCAGATGATCTGCGGGATCTGGCAGACCGCAGCATGGCTCGCGATCTGGTATGCAGGCGAGAGTTCGAGCTGAAACACGCCAGAGCACGATTAGTCAATACTCGCGCACTGGAGCTTTGGAACGGTGCATCTGGAACTGCCCAGCTCGACTATCGCTGGAACGTGGTTGCCAGGCTACTGAACGATATCCTTACTGGGCTGAAAAGCAAGGAGGCATCAGATGCTTGATGCGAACAGCCGTCAAGTCTACCTTGATGCACTGAAGCCACCCGTTGGTTACAGGTTTGACCGAGCCATTACCACCACATTCTCTCTGGACCTCATGGCTCTGCTCGTCGCTCCTATGTCCTTCTCGCTTTTTGACATCAATGACCAAGCCGAAGCGTTGCGAGAGCCAGTGGCTATACTTGAGGCACTGCGCAGAACGTCGGAGCGGATATCTGTCTTTTGCCAACGAGGAAGAATCTCGGTCCCCAGCCCTGACAATCTTCTGTATAGCTATCTTGAGAAGATGGTGGTTGAAGTACAGCCCGCCGGGTCGGGTGTCTTTCACCCAAAGCTGTGGTTCCTTCGGTTTATTCACGAGCAAGATGCGCCGATCTACAGACTGCTCTGCCTCAGCCGAAACCTCACTTTCGACCGGTCTTGGGATACTGTGCTCACCATTGACGGGGGCGTTTCGACACGTCCACGAGGCAAGAACCGACCGCTAGCTGACTTCTTGCGATTTCTGCCGACGATAGCAGTCACAACCCCCGACGAGCGCGTTCTCAGCGATATTGATGAAATGGCAGAAGAGATCCGTTACGTGGACTTCGTTCCACCGTCTCCATTCGAAGATATGGAGTTCTTGCCTCTGGGAATGAGCCGACGACGCATTTTCCCATTTCCGGGAGGTTACAAGCGGCTGCTCGTAGTGTCTCCATTCGTATCAGATCGAGTCTCAATACAGATTGCGAACAGTGCGGACACTACCATAATCGTCTCCCGCGTTGAGAGCTTGGACCAGCTCGACCCTGAAACTCGCAAACACTTCAGCAGAATTTACACCATCGAGGAAACTGGAGATGAACCGGAAGAACAAGATGGAACTGAAGATGCATCTTTAGCTAATAGCAACAGAGGTCTCCATGCAAAGCTGTATATCACAGAGAATGGGTGGAACGCCGATCTGTGGACCGGGTCAGCGAACGCCACAAATGCGGCCTTCCGCAACAATATCGAGTTTCTGGTAAAGATGAGTGGAAAACGCAGTCAGGTAGGTATCGATGCACTACTGCAGCAGGACAGCGACTCGTCGTTGCTTCACCTACTCTGTGAATACCAGGAACCAAACAAAGCAAGTGCGCAGGATCCAGTGCTGGTAAGGCTCCAGCAACTTGTAGAGTCGGCACGTGAAGCAATCTCGATTGCAGGACTGAGATTGCAGGTGGAGTGTGGCGAAGATGACACGTACAACCTCGCCTTGCTGAAGTCGGAGGACTCAGACTCATTGCATAGTGATCTAAAGGTAAAATGCTGGCCAGTGACACTGAACGAATCGCGGGCTGTGGACGCCAGTTGTTTGTGGGAGTGCGGTCGGCTTGGGTTCGGAAATGTCTCTTTTGCGGCGTTAACCAGCTTCGTTGCCTTTGAGGTTACGGCCGATGACGGAGCGACAACCTGTGATTCTGTGCGATTTGTGCTTAACTTGCCTGTTACCGGCATGCCAGACGGGAGAAGTGAGCGAGTGTTACAGGAGATCATCTGCAACAAGGACAGGTTCATCCGATATCTGCTGTTTTTACTATCGGAGAGCGAAGATGATGACGCCGCAACTGCATTGCGCATAGCCGGTCATATTGCTGGAATTGGTAGCTGGGAGAATTGGCTATCGAGCGTGCCTCTACTGGAGGAGCTGGTTAGGGCATTCTCTCGCTACCCCGATAAGATGGGCCGCATCGCTTCCATGGTTAAAGAGATACAAAAGAACCCTAGAGCTGATGAGGTTCTGCCCCACGGATTCGCAGACATATGGCGACCATTTGAGGAAGAGCTGATCCGGAGGAGTAAAGATGAGTGATTCGAGCAGTAATCGTCCTAATCCAGATGAGGTCATGAACACTCTGAAGGACTTCCAGCGCAATACAGTGGACTTCGTATACCAAAGGCTGTATGAGGGCGAAAACCCCACTAAGCGGTTCCTCGTAGCCGATGAGGTGGGGCTGGGTAAGACAATGGTCGCCCGTGGCCTCATAGCCAAAGCAGTCGACCGCCTCTGGGACACGACCAAACGCATCGATGTAGTCTATGTGTGCTCCAATGCAGATATCGCGCGCCAAAATCTAAATCGGCTGAGCGTCGGAGTAGATCACTTCCCGCTTGCTTCACGGTTGACTCTTCTACCGCTCCGTCTCAAAGACTTGACGGATAAGAAGCTCAACTTCATTTCGTTCACTCCTGCCACTTCGCTGGACTTGGGATCCAATCTGGGGATGATGCAGGAAAGAGCCCTTATCTACCATATGCTTAGAGACGGCTGGGGATTCCGAGGGACAGCGGCGGCTAACGTGTTCCAAGGGAACGTCAGCTCGACTTCTTGGGATTGGTGGTGTAACCATGGAATTGACCCAGAAGACATCGACAAAAGGCTACAGGCGCTTTTTCTGTGCGATCTGGAGGAGCATCCTGAAGTTCGCCATCGGTTTGATGACGTCTGCACCAGCTTCCAGCGTCGCAGGCAGCATTACAAGAACGTCCCCGCGCAAGATCGACGGGATAGGAACGCGGTTGTTGGCGAGCTAAGGAGCATCCTTGCAAAAAGCTGCGTTAATGCTCTTGAGCCTGACCTGATAATTCTCGACGAATTCCAGCGATTCAGGCACCTTCTGAATGGTGATGATGAAGCCAGCCAGCTCGCACAAGCACTCTTCCAGTATAAAGATGCCAAGGTAGTGCTACTCTCGGCAACTCCCTACAAAATGTATACTCTTAGCCAAGAGGGAACCGAAGAGGATCACTACAGGGACTTCCTTGGAACTGTTAGGTTTCTTCTCGACGATGAAGAGAAATCGGCTCAGTTCGCAGTGTTGATGGAGCAGTATAGAAGGCAACTCCAAAGAACAAGTGTAGACGACACCAAAGGCCTCAGGACTATCAAGTGCAGAGTTGAGGAGATGCTGCGCAGTGTTATGGTTCGGACGGAACGCCTGGCGGTAAGCAGCAATAGAAATGGCATGGTCCAGGACGTGCACCGTGCGGCCGGAACTTGTACGTTGGAGAGCGACGATATCCGGGGGTATGCAGCCGTCGATAGCATCGCGCGTGGGCTCCAGACCTGCGACCAGATCGAGTATTGGAAGTCAAGCCCGTACCTGTTGAACTTCATGGACAGCTACCAGATAAAGAAGCAATTCGAACGTGAGTTGGCCTCCCAGACCGGCAACAGACGCGTGAGCGATGTGATCATCTCAAATCCGGATTACGTGCTGACATGGGATACGTTCTTAGAGTATAGGCCGATCAAAGCTCAGAACGCGAAGCTTCGTGCGCTGATGCAGCAATATCTCGACACTGGCGCGTGGAAGCTACTATGGGTGCCGCCGTCACTTCCCTACTACGAATCCGACGGTGTATTTGCGGATGCCGGCGTCCAGGATGTAACCAAGAGTCTGATCTTTTCATCGTGGAAAGTGGTATCCAAAGTCATCGCAGCGCTATGCAGCTATGAGGCGGAGCGTCAGATGGTAAGTTTGGGGAACTTAGGCACGGACTATACCGAACTGAGACGAAAGCGCGGTCCTCTCCTCAGGTTTGCCAGAAGCGAGGGACGCCTTACTGGAATGGCAGTCTTACCCTTGCTCTACCCATGTGTGTCTTTGGCTACCGGGATAGACCCACTGGCCATATCCAAACGCTTGGCTAAAGATGGGATCGCCCCAACAAAGGAGCTTGTCCTATCGGCCATTGAGCAGCAGGTCAGTGCATTACTGCGCAAAGCAACAGACAAGAGAATGCGGAGAGACGACGGCTTTGACGATAGATGGGCGTGGTCTTCTGTAGCCTTGCTCGACAAGGCATTTGCCGAGAATGAAGCCGGAAGCTGGCTGGACTGCAATTCGGACACCATCGGCTGGAAGAGTACACTTAAGACACGGGTTGACGATGAGGATCAGACCTCCTTTGCTGATCACTTGAACCTATTCCGCGAGTGGTTCCACAATCCCAAGGACTTGGGAAGCGTGCCCGAGGCAGTAGTCAAGCTCGTATCCAAGTTGGCAGTTGCGTCTCCCGCGGTCACTGCGCTACGGGCACTTTGCAGACTGTGGCCAGGACACAATGTTACGTCCATGCCGGAAGTTCTCACTGCTGCCGCCCGCATTGCGATGGGTTTTCGAAGTATGTTCAACCTACCTGAGTCCATAGCATTGATTAGAGGTAGTAGTGAGGGAAAGCCTTTCTGGGAGCAGGTTCTTGACTATTGCATCGATGGGAACATCCAATCAGTGATGGACGAGTACGTCCACGTCTTAAACGAATCGTTGGGTCTACTGGGCTCATCGCCTGAGAAAGCGGCGCCAGGTATTGCAGAGGTGATCCATGATGCTGTTGCCATCCGTACTACACGATTAGACTTCGATGAGATCAGCTTGGATCCGACTAGCAGGCTGGTTACAACACCCCTTGTCAAGCGGAGCATCCGATGCCGCTTCGCCCTTGCGTTTGGCGAAGGCAAAAACGAGGAGGGTGAAGATGTGACACGTGAGGACCAGGTTAGGTCGGCATTCAACTCACCGTTCAGACCATTCATCCTCGCATCGACGTCCATCGGGCAGGAAGGACTGGACTTCCACCAGTATTGCCACAGGATATACCACTGGAACCTGCCATCCAACCCAGTAGATATGGAACAGCGTGAAGGGAGAATCCACCGTTACAAAGGACATGTTATTCGCCGGAATCTGGCGAAGACGTATGGTTTGGGAGGTTTGTGCCGCGAGTGGAAGCCATTCTCGGACCCATGGAAAACTCTCTTTAGTCGTGCTGTTGCTGCAAGACATAAAGGCGACAATGATCTGGTTCCGTTCTGGATATGCGAGGCAAACGGCGGATACTGCATTGAGCGCCACGTGCCTATACTGCCACTGAGCCGAGACGAACGACGCTTACAGAACCTGAAGAGCAGCATGGCGCTATACAGATTGGCATTCGGACAGCCGCGTCAAGAAGATCTGGTAGAGTTTCTTAGGCAGAAGCTCGGAAGCGATCCGGGCGAGGACATACTCGTTCAATATCGAATCGATCTGTCTCCTCCCAAGCGCCCGCGAGTGCGATAGCGTGTGCTGCTGGTTGACAATAGAGCAGATGGATCAGCCTCCGTCAGTTCCGGTCTCCGGACATAATAGGAGAAAGAATCTTTTCTATATGGCCGCAAGACACTGCCACAGACAATCCACTTCTACACGAACGCGACAGTCCCGATCTTTGGCAATACTGCCAGTCTTGAGACTGCAGACAGGACAAATGGCATCACCCTCACTATGCCCAGCTACAAAGTGTATCTGCTTGATCGGCAGTTGATCTTGTGTATTCCGAGCACTAAAGCCTCGGGTCCACCGGCTCACTTTCGAGCGCAAGGACGCCGAACACGCACTCATGCACCCGTCTGAGCGGCTCCTTGCGAACGAACCGCTCCAAGCCCTCCACTCCGAGGGCGAACTCACGTATCGCAAGCGACCGTTTCCCAGCCAGAGCGCGCGAGCGCAGTCGTTCCAGGTTCTCCGGCGCAGTATATTCCGGTCCGTAGATGATACGCAGGTACTCCCGGCCACGGCATTTCACCGCTGGCTGCGAAAGGCCCTTGCGGCCCCTGGTGACGAAGTCCATTGGCTTGACAACCATCCCCTCGCCGCCGGAGCCAGTGAGCTCCTCCCACCAGCGGACTCCATCTTCCTGGCTTGCGGGGTCGGTTACATCGACTACCTTATACGGGGTGGAAAGAAACAAAGAGTCGCCGCCATCGAGAGCGCGGCAGATCTTCGCCAGAGTATCCATGTGCCAGATGTGATCTTTGTCTACATGGACTCCGCTCTCCGTCGCCAGGATGTGGAACGGCGCGAGTTTGTAGTCTGATATTCCAGCCACAGGCCAGCAGTATTGGCGGTACGCATCCACATATTGTCCTACCATCACCCTGCGGCTCTGGAATCTTCCAAGAAGCTCGGACACATCGGCGCCATTACCGACAGCAGTCTCCAGGACCGCGACAGCCTCACTCAGCGAAGCCTTTGATGCCGCCCCGACGGCGGAATACTGCGACTTTAGCAACTCATAAGCCTTTGCCGACCACGGCATAAGCTCACAGTCCAGGCAGACCCAGTCGGTGGCGAACTCGTCCCAGAAGCCGGATGAATCCAGCGCCGAGTGGACTCCCTCCAACATTTGTTTCTCAAGCTCCAGGTCGTTGAAGAACCGACGGCCCGTGCGGGTGTAGCAGACGCCGATGCCTTCACTCACGACACCAAAGCGCTTGCGAGCGGCGTCCTCGTCTCGGCAGACAATCACAACTGCCCGCGAGCCCATGTGCTTCTGCTCGCAGACCACGCGCGATACTCCCTCGTGCCGGTAGTATGAAAATGCCTCTTCGGGGTGCTCCAGCAGATCGGGTCTGCGACTTGTCTCGCACGGAGACATAGTCGGCGGCAGGTAGATCAGCCACCTATGATTGGCGGCAAACCGGCTCATAACTTCGAGAGCGGCAGTCGCATTCTCTTCCCGGATAGTGACGGTGCGGTTCAGGCGGGTTGACACGATCCGCTTGCCAATGACATCGTCGATATCCAAGATATCATCATGCTCCTGCTGGGCGGAAAGTGCCTGCGCGTCCGCGTTGGGCTCGAATGGCTTAGCGGGCTCTGCGTAGATCCGGGCTGCCGGAACCGACACGAGTTCTTTCTCAGGATAACGCAGCGCCGTGAGGCTCCCGCCGAACACGCAGCCGGTGTCAATATTGATAGTGCGGTTCAGCCAATCGGCTTCGGGCACCGGTGTGTGGCCGTAGACGACGGTGGCCTTTCCCCGATACTCCGCCGCCCAGTTGTAACGGACCGGCAGACCGAACTCATCGGTTTCACCTGTGGTCTCGCCGTAGTAGGCGAAGTCACGGACCTTGCCGGAGCCTCGCCCCTGCATCTCCTCTTTCATCCCTGCATGCGCTACCACGAGTTTGTCGTCATCAAGCACATAATGGCTCACGAGGCCATCGATGAATAACTTTACCTGCTCCCTGAACTCATCAGGCTCATCTGCGAGCTGTGAGAGTGAGTCCTCAAGACCGTGGGTGATTTGCACGTCCCGGCCCGAGAGCTTGCGCAACAGCTTTATATCGTGGTTTCCGGGCACACACAGCGCCGTACCCGCCGCAACTGACCCCATCACCAGCCGCAGCGTTTCGACTATTCCAGGCCCCCGGTCAACGACGTCTCCGAGGAACACGAGCTTGCGCCCTTCCGGGTGCCTGGCCACGTTCTCCGAGACCTCATAACCGAGATGGGCAATCAGCGTGGAAAGCTCGTCAAAGCAACCGTGAACATCTCCGATGATATCGAATGGGCCATGCTCATCTCGCTTGTTGTTCCATAGAGGCTGCCGCTCTATCTCGACCTCGGCAACCTCCTCAGGCGATCTTAGCTCAAATACGTGCCGGAATCCCTCCCGCTTGAGGTAACCCAGGGACTTCTTGAGCTGCGCGCTCTGCTGGCGAATGACGTGCGGGCCGAAGTCGCGGTCGGGGCGCTCCCGATTGCGATCATGGCAGATCCTCTCATTGATGTTGAGCACTATCACCACCGGCAGGCAGTGATACTCCCGCGCAAGTGCAACCAGGGGCTTACGGGCCTCCGGCTGGACGTTCGTGGCATCCACCACAGTCAGCTTCCCGGCTGCAAGCCTTTTGGCCGCGATAAAGTGCAGGATCTCGAACGCATCTTTGGTCGCCGCCTGATCGTTCTCGTCGTCAGAAACCAGCGCGCGGTAAAAGTCCGAGGATAGAACCTCCGTCGGCTTGAACTGCGCCCGCGCAAAGCTCGATTTTCCACAACCCGATGGGCCGATCAGGACCACCAGGGCAAGTTCAGGGATTGTTAGTTTCATTGTTTCTCCATCGGGGGGCGTAGCTCGTGTGCTCAGCCGACTCTCTCTTTGGCAACCAGCACGGTCTCCTCGCCTTGCGCTCCAGATTTCACCTCTGCTGTGCACTTTACAGTGTCACCTGGCAGAAACTCCCACACCTCGTCTTCGGGATCATAGTTTTCAGTGGGCAGAACGCGATATACTCCTTCCGACACTACTACACCAAGCGTCGGGCGATAGACAACTGTGCCCTCATTGAGCAGTTGAATGTAGATCTTCTCAGTTGCCATGCGCTCTCCTCACACGCTGCCATCGGGCAATCATTTCCTCACTGTGCTTCCGCGCCTCGTTCAGTGATTCCTTGTTCGCTCCACCGGAAGGATCGGGATTGGCGGACTGGACGGGATCATCTTCCCAACCACATCGTTCGCAGATATCATAGCCACCCGGCTCATCAAATGCATCTTCCAGTCCACATACGGGGCATGTAGTTCCGGGCGTAACCCCGATTTGACCCAGGCGCACCCGGACAAGGAGATCATTGAGAGCACCTCGGCGAAGAGGTCGCTCCGGCAGCGTGCTCTTTCCGAAAGCGTTTTCCAGATCATACCGCAGTCGATCATACTCCGATAGGTAGAATGATACGTTGGCATCATCCAGCGCCGACTGCTCCGCCCCCGACACCTTCATGGTTATGAGATCATCGATATAGGACAGCTTCGCCTCTTCATTCAGCCGAGGCAGATTGGCCTCGATCTGACCCGTGCGCATCAGGTGGATACCAGTCAGCAGCACCCGGAATGTATATAGCAGCGGCTTCACCCGGCGCGGCTGTTCTTTCTCGAAGAGCTTCCACTGAGTCTCTGCAAAGCCCATGTAGTGGTGGGCATGGTGGCGAGTAATGCAGCCCCTTGCGATCTGCTTCAGTTCCTCGTGCTCCGGCGTCGTATGGACAACCAGTGGCGAGTATAACTGCTCCAGCACGTAGCCGTTGTTCTTCAATAGGAGCAGGAAGAACTTGCGGATGTCGTGCGTCACCAGGTCGATTTCAAGGCCGTCACGCATTTCCGACAGTTCTATCGTCTCCCGCCCGGGCTCCAGCCCTACCACTTCCTTGGCCGGCAGCATGTGCACACCGCGCAGGTCGTAGTCGGAATCCGGCGACGGAAACCCGTAGAGATGCGCCCCGCTGATCGTTGCGAACAGCAGCGGGTATGGGTGTTCCTCGATTACCTTAGTGAGCCTGCTATCCATGTCCATCGCACCCATTCTCGAAAGCTCTCATCTTCCTCGCTTTTATCAGAAATTCATTCGCCCCGGCATAATCCGGCCTCTCCGGCAGTGACGTCTTCTCATACGCCGCATCGAACTCCTTGTGCAACTCCAGCCGCCACGCGTCGATCTCCTCCCACGGCACTTCGCCCCGCCGGATCGCAAGAAGCCGGTCCCGATGCTCCTCCACGCTTACCGGCACATAGCGCTCGCGCAGCGCCGTGATCCCCGACAGGAGCAGCCGGATCAGGTGCATCGCGTGCTTCCAGCGAATCTCTCCGCGCGTGCGCAGGTCCTGCTCCAGCTTCTTGAACTGGGATATCACATAGCCATTGTAGGTTTGGTAGACCAGCTTCGATAGAAACGCCTCCCGCATATCGAGCAGTTCCTGGGCAAGAGGTGTCACCATCTCCACAATAGGCGTGTGCAGACACTCCAGAATATTTGGATTGGCCTTCAGCGCCAGGA
Source organism: bacterium (assembly GCA_021373255.1). GTDB lineage: Bacteria > Armatimonadota > UBA5829 > UBA5829 > UBA5829 > UBA5829. The sequence continues at coordinate 53,558 of JAJFTD010000199.1, read as the reverse complement.
TCAGGAACTTCCTTAGCTCCCAATAGGCCTCGTCAGTCTCCTTGTTCTCAAGCTGTTCGGGCACCCCGTAAAGCGACCACTGCAGATCAGCCGGTGGCAGATAGATCCCTCTCCTATCAATATCCGACTCATCGCCGTCCAGCCCGTACGCCCGCGACCCGACCACGCACCGATAGATCACGCAGTCATACAGATCATACTCCGCAAGCACTGCTCCCGGCTCGTCGATCCCATGGCGCTGGAAGTGCTTCAAGATCGCAAACTCCTCTCGCCGCAAGCTGATCTCGGCGCCGTCCACCAGGTGGATTTGATACGAGTGCGTGTTATCCGCCGGCGATGCAGTTATGACTCCAACGGAACCTACAGGGTGTTCACCTGCGACTGCGCGCGTAACAATCTCGGTGCCAGTGGGGACAAGAGATTGGAATTGATCTCCATCACTCACGGTCGGGCCTCCCGGTAGCTTGTTCACAAGCGGCAATCGCGGATGCCAGTGCCTCATCGTCGCCGGTCCAATCTTGGCTCAATGCAAGCAACGCTGGATACAGCCTCTGGTCAGCCATCTTCTCCGCCGCTTCAATGGCAAGTGCTGACACATCGTCTCGGCTCAGTTCGCTGGTCAGCGGCTCAATTACCCTCTCATCTTTTCTGATAGCAAGTCCCAACAAGGCTTCAGCGCGAGTATCATCATCCTCGTCATCGACCCGCTGGAATAATGCCTCACGGATCGCAGGAGTATCCAAGTCGATCTGCTGTGCCAGCCCAAATGTGGCCCAGTTCCGCACGAACGCGTATGGGTCCGATGACAGCTCGATCAGGACCTTCACGGCCTGTTTGTTCGTGTGCCCACACAGGCCGAAGGCGACGCCATAGCGCACCGCAGCGGATGGATGCTCGGACATACCGGCAAGCGGCTTTGTTGCTTTCGGATCGCCAAGATGTCCGAGTGCGATACCGATTGAGTAGAGCACGTTCGGATCCTGCTCCTTGCGGACCAGGCCCTGTCTCCGCAGCATCCCGGTAAGGATGAGAACAGACTCGCCCGCAAACTTGCGCTCCGGAGCATCCAATTGTCCGAGGACATCCACTCCCAACCGCCTCTCTAACGCGTTCTCACTTGAGCACAGGCGCTTTGCCTCTTCAAAGACATCCTTGCTCCCACGCGTCCACAATGCCCTGACAGCGCCCCAGTAGACATCCTCACGGTCCGGCAGCGACTCCAGAGCTTTCTCGATCAACTCTGACGCTGGGCGCTCATTCTCTCCGGCAGTCTCGCTCATCTTTCTAGTCCCGTCCATGTCTAACCTTGCTTCATGCAGTGCTCGAACAGTAGCAACTTGCCAGCGAACAGGTGGCTTGTCGTTTTCCTGCAGCGCAAGTCCCAGGTCACACTTCATTCCCCGTATGTCGCCCGTATTCAGCTTGGCGTGCGCGCGACTAACCAGCATGCTAGCTTTCCGAGGCTTGCGCAAGTCGAAGTGATCGAGCAGATGGGTGGTCACTCGAATTGCGTCATCCCAATTCCCAAGCTCCGTGTGAGCGTAGGAAAGATGGATCCATGCATCTTCGGAATCAGCGTCCAACGAGATCGCCCGCTCGGCGGCTACCCGGCTCTGTTCGTAATCCTCAAGATCATAGAACACATCAGCTTTCAGTGCAAACACTTCAGCGTCGTTCTGATCCTCGGCCAGCAACCGATCCAGTATCCGCAACGCCTCACCATTCAACTCGGCATTATGAAGATACCTGGCGAAGTCCAGCCTTGATTCCCTCAGATCCTTACCATCCGCAACCGATCGGGCCAGATCGTGCAGAGCTTCTGAAGCATCTGTAACAAGGCGCGTTATACCTTTCGCTCCAGTGCGACGCGGTTCTCCCGCAAGTAGAGCGAGACTGATACGGTCACCGCCGTAATGCTCTATCCAATCGAGCAAAGCCTTCACCTGTTCAGGATATGTCATCTCCAAGTAAGGTACCACGCAATCCATCAGCCATGAGTATTCCAGCTTCTCGGCATACATCTCGACCTTTGACTTGTCATCAGCCAGCCAGCGATCCTTGGCCACCCGAGTCGTAAGATCAACTGAGTGCGCTATCTCGTGGACAACGGTTGCGAGCATTTGCAGCTTCAGGTAGATTTCCCACAGGCGGACGTCCACCTTTTCAGGATCGTGCACATAGGCGAAGACACGGATTGCTGAGTGCGGCCGGCTGTAGTAACCCAGGCAGTGTCCCCTGTAGATACCGGGAAGCATCTCATCACCGATGCGTCCCACGAGCGGATCTGGTTCGTAGCCGTCTTCTGGGTCGTATACCGAGGGATCTTTCTGGTATTCGGTTCCCAGGCACAGCTCGATTCCGGCGAGCCCGTCCAGCGATCCGCCCGGCAGGAGGCGCATGACATTTCGGATGTCATCAGGGGAGGCAGGGAAATGCACGAATTGTCCAGCGTCATGCACTGATATAGGGCACGGCCTCGACCTCTGCGGATGCAACCATCGCATCTTCGGTGGCACGTTCGCCTTTCACCTGTCGCTTTGCCCTTCGCTTTCGGCGAATATCTGCCCATAGTTCTTGAGCCTTAGCTCGTCGAACTTCGGGATCGGCGTATTTCCACTGGGCAAGTTCGATGATGTCCTTGCGGTTGGTATGGATGCTTCTCGACATTACCGCGCATCCCTCTCAAACACCGCCATTTGTGTCGGAGCCCCGACTTCCGCATCCTCCGGCCCAACGGGCAGGAAACGCACGCTGTAGCCAAATCGCTCACCAATGCCGTTTGCCCAGTTCTGGAACTCCTCGCGTGTCCACTCGAACCGGTGGTCACGATGCCGCATCTTCCCCGCAGGCAGGCTCTCCCACTTCACGTTATACTCCGAGTTGGGGGTCGTCAGGACCACCGTCCCAGGCCTTGCGAACTCGAAAAGAACCCGCTCGAACGCAGCCAGGCGCGCCAGATCCATGTGCTCGATCACCTCGACCACCGCAGCTGCGTCGTAATCCTCCAGCCGCTTGTCGCGATAGATCAGGGACCCGTGCAGGAGCTTAATGCGCTCCCGCTGCATAGGCGCCATCTGTTCAACGCGCAGCCTGTCCTGGGCCCTCTCAAGAGTCCGGTACGATACGTCCACACCTACTATCTCGACAAACTCCTTGTCTTTGAGGAGTGACCCGATCAGCTTTCCTTCACCGCAGCCAAGATCCAGAATACGCTTTGCGCCAATTGCCCGGAGCGCCGCAACAACCGCGCCCATCCTCTGTTCGTTGAGGCTGATCCGTTCCTCTATCACCCACTCTTCCTGAGAGGCCACTTTCTGGACTTCATCCGGGTCAGACGAATCCTCCTCCATTAGCTGCGCCATTGCCTGGCTCATCAGGTTTCGGCGGTGCCTAAGGTAGCGCTTCACGATCAGGTCCTTTTCCGGGTGAGAGGAAAGCCAGTCCTCGCCATGCTTGAGGAGCTTTTCGACTTCGTCCTCCCCGACCCAGTAGTGCTTCTCGTCATCCAGGACAGGAATCAGTACATACAGATGCGTGAGCAACTCGCTCAATCGGCAGGTCTTCTTCAGGCTGACCGTGAAGAACGCGCTCTCGCCCCAGTCCGGGAACTTGTCATCAAGCGGGTACCCCTCAGCCGCCACCGAGTAACCCAGCGGCTCAAACAGACGCCGCAGCAGATCCTCACCGCCCCGACAGGGAACAACCGACAGCTTCGCTACAAGCGGAATCTCCAGGTCAGCAAGTTCGGGTTTGCCGGAGCACCTGCCGCCCATCGCAGTGCCAAAGACTCGCGAGATCGCGTTGCTCATAAATGACGACACCACATACGGTCGCTCGTTCACATACTGGCCAAGCGCAAAGCTCTCCGGTCCGCTCTTTCTACCGCGCACGAGAGCCACCGGATCAACATCGAGCAGCAATGCCGCCGTGCAGCGACCCTCCGTCGCCTTCGGATAGAAGACGTGCGCCTGACCGAACGCAAGCTCAAATACTTGCGCCCGCGCCGGATTCTTGTGCAGAAGGTAACCGAGATCAGTAGCTGGCTTGTGAGTTGTAGTAATAGTTAAGAGCATCGGATTTCCCTACTCGCGGCATTTAGGCTCGGTTTCGATGCTACCAGGCGCACACGAGTCGTGAATCTATAGTGATAGAATTGCTACCATCTTACCAAATTAGCGGCTGCTTAGCCAAGGCAACCTCCATTCTCAAGAAGGCCGAAGAACAAGAATCGCCGAATATTATTAAGGCTACTGGCTAACATTGAGAGGGTACTCATCATGCTCAGGTTCCTTGCAATAATGACACTGGCAATGTTTTGTATGTGTTCCGGTCTTGTGGACGATTGACATCAGATGGCGAAGGATAAGGGAGTCATAGCGAAGCCGAAGCGCATCGAAAACCCGTCAACGTCGCACCGTAACGTTTGCGTCTAGGATGCTTTTGATTGCCGTTTCGTATGCGCAGAGGTAGATGAGTGATGAGCATTAGTGTAGTCGCTCTCAAATATCGCTCGCTTTCTCATCAGGATCTTCCGTTGCGATGGACAATCAGCGGTAATCTGCTGCCTACTGATGAGAAGAGAGGAATGCACTGAGAAGATGAACGATCCAGTCAAGCAGCATTGGGTTCCAAGGTTTTATCTCAAGTACTTTGCCACACCTGAGACAGTAAACACGCCAAAGCCTCGAGTGTGGATCTTTCACCGACATGATGGTGATCCTGTTCTTGCAGGAGTCAATGATATATGCGCTCAAAACCATCTCTACTCACCAGCAGATATCGATGGGAAGCATTCATTCGAAATGGAGAGCCGATTCGCACAAGCTGAGGCATTGCTCTCACGAATATGGCCGCAGTTGGCCACTGGATTTGTCGATTTGAGTTCCCCATCACTTAGAAAGGGCATCGCACTCCTGACATCCATCATGCTTGTGCGAACTCCCGCAATGCTTGAGCAAACGAAAAAGATACATGATGAGTTGGTCTCTTTTTATGAAACGCTTCCCAAAGATAGTCTAGAAAACCCGAGGATAGGCGAGATTGTGTTTCGAGGACGGGCAATGTCGTTCGGTGCAACCTCATATAATACATACAAGTCTGCTTCTGGCAACGAACTCCAGAGGATATTTGTGGACCACATAAAGTACTCAGTCGGAGAAATCGCGACTGTGCTGCTTGAAAAGCGGTGGTCGGTCATCGTTGCTGATGAGCCGGTATTTATTACAACTGACAATCCGGTAACCTATACGAATAGTGACCTGGCTAAAGGCACATTTGGACTGAAGACAAAACACACAGTTGTTCTTTTTACGTTGAGTCCAACTCGACTGCTCACAATGGATGATATGCGCAACGAACCGTCATGTCAGTATTACCCATTGGCCGCCAACAATGAGAGATTCTTCAATATTCTGCTGTGGCAGAATGCAGATCGCTATATGATCTCGTCACGGCATCCAGACATCGTATGCCAGGAAATGATCACGGCCGCCGATTCGATCAGAGAATAAGAATGTTCAAACTGAGCTCCGTTGTTCGCGTTGCCTGCAGCTGTGGCCGACACAGACAGGGTCATAATTGCGGCCTATCATCAAACACTCCACTCGTGCCCTGAGCCCGCAATTAGGGAGAAATGCTGCGGATAGTAACCTGGAAGGAACATCAACTGTCCTTGAATAGGATAGCCGCGAACCTCGGTGCAGTCTTGCTGCCGGAAGCCCGTGTCGCCTCCACACCTTGCACTCAGCGCTAGTGTGGAGGCGACACGCCCGAGTTTGGCAGGTAAATGTCTGCCTGGTAGCGAATGATATAAGTGTTACGATTAGTAACGGCGCTGTCGCAGCGATCAGTCTGGTGAATGCTGGCTCGGTATTCAATGGATGTGTCTGCGTAAGGATGACGACGATGCCTATTCAGTTGCAGCCTTATACCATCGAGAATCTGTGTCATGGTGCCACGTGGACCATCCATGACGCCGAGCTTCTTGCTCAGTACGTTGCGTGGCTTGCTCTAGGCTATCACATCCACATAGCGAAGATACTTGAGGGAGAGCAACACAAGTCTCCCAAAATGGTCGTGAACGCAGCGCAGGCGGCCCTAAAGCACCTTTCTCCTCCTGCCTCTGATGGTCTACGTTGGCATCGCGATGGTTGGGTGTTCCAGTTGATCTCCTGGCTTGCTGCTAAGCAGTCAACTGATTCCCTAGTCATACTGCGCAGACCACAAATGCAACCAGCGGAGAAGGGACAGGATGGGCTCATTGTCCACCTCAACGATAGTGTTAGTGGACTGAGGGGGATTACTATTTGCGAAGATAAGGCCACTGACAATAGTCGGGATGAGGTTAGAGATAAGGTTTGGCCAGAGTTTGCAGCCTATGAACGTGGTGAACGCGACAATGAACTGATGGCTGAAGTGTCTACTATACTGGCAGCCAAAGGAGTAGAGCAGGCTGAAGATATAGTGGCTGATGTGTTTTGGAACAAACATCAGCAGTATCGGGTTTGCGTTACAGTTAAGCCGGCAGTCTCCCACGCACTTCTGTTCAAAGGGTACGATATGGTTGTGAGTGGCAATATCTCGCGCCGCAGAGCTGAAACAGTCGCTTTTTCAGATATGCGCACTTGGATGGACAACTTCTGCAAGTCTGTCTCTGATGAGATCAAAACACTTCTCGAGGCAGCCGATGTTTGATGCGACGACGCGACTGCTAATTACGCAAGCCCCTTCTCTGGACCAATTGGATCTGGATAGCTTGCCTGAGGAAATGACAGAGGCCTATGCGACTATAGTATCCTTGCGACTATCCCTTGCCAACGACGCGGCTCCGTCAGAAGACGAGTTAAGCATGGTCCTAGACAAACTCAAGCGATTGGCGAACACGTATGAGTCTTTGGTTGTAGTACAGCCCGACAATCCCCAGACAAGAAGTGCCGCGTTTGTAGCCGCATCTGCCCGCCATTTGCTTCACCTTGCCGAGTCGATTCGGCGAGATGAGAACCTCACTAGTTACCTGCGTGCTGACGCAATTTCCTCTGACTTATCTGCAATCCTGCTGTTTATAATCGCTGGCTACCCATCCGATGCAAGTGCAGTCGCCAATAAGGTCAATGCTGAAACTGAATCCACCATAGAATCTGCACTCATAAATGCGATATCCGGGCTTGCCAAGGGTGACTTGGCCGGAATTGCCAGATTATCGCCGGATGTTACTAGCTCATATCCGGAGTCCGACGATCTCTACGTAATTGCCTGTCGAGTGTTGTGGAATCGGCTTTACGCTGGAGTTCGGGCAGTATCACAAATGCTACTTGGTGACAAGCCATCTGTTGATCCATACGGATTGTTCAGCAACGTGCGCAAAGATGCAGTTGTGCAGTTTCAACCACCACCGGAGTTCAGAGAAAAGATTGGCGCACCCCTCGAATATCTTGATTCAGCCTGTGAGTTGTTCGGAGGCCCTCATCATCTAGCATCCCTGCTCTCAATAGCTACAGATCGCTTGATGCAAGTGTCCGCCATAGCCTTGAGCGCACCCATGGGGATTGACCAAGAAGAATGGAGACACTACGTAAGGGGGCTGGCAACCAGAAGACCTTATCTTTGGGAAAATCACTGGGAGGCGATCCGAAAAGGGTACTTGATTCCGGGTCACTCGGCCGCGGTAAGCTTTCCAACCGGCGCGGGAAAATCAGCTCTTGCAGAACTGAAAATCGCTACGGCACTACTCCGTGGCCAGAGCGTAGTGTTCCTTGTGCCGACCCACGCTCTGGTAAGTCAGGTTATCAGTGACTTACGAAAAGCTTTCCCTGCGCATCGAGTGCTGACTTATCTTTCAGGAGGCGGGGAATATTCCGAAACTGATGAAAGACCGTCATTTGAAAGCCCAGTAGTAGCCGTAATGACTCCTGAGCGATGTCTGACAGAAGTTCGCTTTGCACCGGAGTCCTACACATCGTGTGGATTGGTAGTCTTCGATGAATGCCACTTGATTCATTACTCAGAAAACGACGCGAATTCGGCAAGACGTAGCATTGATGCTACGATGTGTCTATTACACGTAATGGCTGCTGCTCCGGGCGCAGATGTCTTGCTGTTATCTGCAATGATGCAGAACCCAGACAAGCTAGCTGAATGGCTCAGCGGACGCTGTGGCAAGATGTGTTTGTCAATCCATCTGCCGTGGAAGCCAACACGTCAGGCACGTGGTTGTGTTGTCTACCCATCTAATCAGATAGGTGATCTATACAAGCAGCTCAACGGAGCAGGGAGAGCCCAGATACTTCGTGTTGCTCGTGCTCGAGGTGAGAAACCAAAGCCACCCAGCAAGGACGTGGTGAGACAGCTGAGCGCAGAACCACATGGTTTCTTTTGCTTACATCAGACTTGGAATACCACAGATCGTAAGGACTATGCTCTATTAGGCTTTGGTGACGCTGTTCCATTGTCGGCAAATGCTTGGTGGTCGTTGACTCCCAATCGTGTGGAGGTGGCACGCTCAATTGGCGTTCGCATGGCAAAAGCTGGAATGAAGACTCTGGTCTTTCTACAGAACACTACTCACACTGTGTCACTTGCCCGCGAGGCATCCAGGGAGCTAAAGGATAGTATACAGTCGGCTGTGCCTTCCTCTCGGGAACTCGAACTCATCGAAAACGCGGCAGTTGAGATGGGCGATGCAGCTTGCGTCTACAGTCCGTTTGACGGGTTAGCAGGATGTCACCACGCCTTGATGCTTCCCTCTGAAAGGTTGCTTAATGAAGAGGCATTTCGCAGACGCGATGGCATACAGCTTATCGCGGCTACGAACACCCTAGCACAAGGAATGAACTTGCCAGCGGAAGCTGTCATTATCGCAGGGGATGACCGGTTCGATATAAATTCAGGGCATGCCCGATCTCTTGAGGCACACGAGTTGCTAAATGCTGCTGGTCGCGCCGGCAGAGCTGGGTATTGCCCTCAAGGAATGGTGGTGATCATTCCCGGTTCTGTGGTGGACTTTGACGAAGGGAAGAATGCTATTCATCCTCGATGGTTTGACTTGCAACGACAGGTCTTTTCGCAAAGTGATCAGTGCGTTGAAATAGAGGATCCCATAAACCTGTGTTTGGACAAGATACAGAATGCCGGTGGCAACTATGATCCAGACCTTACGTATTTTGTAAACCGCGTGCCGGTTGACGATGCTGGTATTGTTGACATCTCGTTCCTTAATCGGAGCCTATCTGCTTATTATGCAGATATTCGGGGGCAATCTGCGGAGTTTAAGGAGAGGATTCAGCGGTTCTCACAGTTCAAAAGCCGTGTTGAGACAGATATGAGCGTTCCACTGTGGCTCGCGCGGGCAGCAAACGACAGTGGAGTTGACCCTGCAATCGTCTCGAGTCTGCATTGTGCGTTGCGTGAGATCGGAACGTTACCGATGTGGACTGTGTCTGATTGGCTAATATGGTTTTGTGAGTGGCTTCAGAAGCACCCGGATTGGCTGTTCGGAATACTTAGGCCCCAAACTATTTCAGGTGCATTTAGCAAGCTCGTTAAGCTCAAGAACTCTAAAGAACCAGAGAAAGCCACAGTAGATGAGAAAGCTGCTCTGGTCCAGGCTTTGTTTTCGGTTGCTCGATCTTGGATTTCCGGCGCTACGATCAAGCAACTTGAGACGGGGTTGAACTCGAAAACTCGTTATGCTGAGCGCGGTCGTAAGTTTGCCCTCCGGGTTGTTCCCGAACTCAGCTATGCAGTTGGTCTGGTCACGTTGCTCCACCGCCGATGTATAGAGAGCAATTCAACTGATGAGCAGATGCCGTTAACACTAGGGGTGCTTGCTGCTTGTATCAAGGAAGGCTTTGATTTGCCAGAGAAGCTCGCGCTCTATGCTGCAGTAGGAGGAATGACAAGAGTCGAGTGCCACAGGCTCTACAGTATGCTTGGCGAACACTTGCCCGTAGCGGACACATTCGAGACTCTGTCATCTCTCAAGTCTCGAATGCGCGAGCCGTTGAGCGAGTTCGGATTTTGATCACCTTGAGAGCCTGTGTAATGGTGCCAGACAACCGCCGCGCCGCTGGATAAGGCGAATAAGGCTCAGGGGTATATTGCAATTGGATACACTGACCGAGTTCTCGTTGTTTGCGCGCTCCACGAGTTGCTGGAATTCCTCTCCAAGTTGTTCTTCTGCTGTCGCAGCCATAGATTCATCGTACACTTCAGCAACGGCACGGAAGCAATCCATTGATCGATGTCGCTGTTGCCATCGGGTCGCACATGGCGAGGGAGATCATCTATATTCAGGAGCGGCAATGCACCAAGTCCTTTGCGGCTCACATTCCCGTAATTTGGTCGAACTCGAACGTATAGCCACCACCATTCTCTCTGCTGATCTTAGCCAGGTTACCCCCCCTGTAACAGATGTTCATATACTCATTCCGGATGTTAAGGCTAAGTGTATGGTCAGCCCTTACCAGGTGCAGGACGGGCGTTAGCAAGCCGTTCATGAGGTCTGCCCTGAACGATTGGCTAAGCTCCCTGCTGGTGGTCGACATCTGAGTTTCACTCCTCTCCTGCCGGCATTGGTCATCCTAGGCCGACCTCCAATGACCAATACCCAATAGTTGTTCGTTAACTACCGCCGACTTCTCCGTTTCCGGGACCCTCTCAAGCTAGCTCTGAGTTTTCATAAATCACAGAGGTAGGTCATATGCTGCGTCGTACCTGTGAGGCACTCCTCGTATTACTCTTTAGGGTAGTCAGCAGCGGAGTAGCATCTACCGCTGAAGTACGTTTGGACAGGATATGAGTCAGGGCTACCATACTGCCACTAGAATCGGCCTGTGAACCACCAAAGTGGCGTTTCAACATTAGAACTCAACAGTAATGAGTTTTATATGATTCGGAAGGACATTTTCCACCATGTGACGAACATGCATATTGTTAAGCTGCGTGCGACTGACGTCACAATGGTGACACAATAGAGGCATCAGAATCATCGACTTTAGTTAGGTTTGTTCCATACGTGCATCGCATTTGACGTTGCTGGACAGACAAGTCGGAAGTTGCCAATGAATGGGTGCATTTCTGTCGAGAATGTCGATGCTAGACGTCTGTGTCCTAGACCATAAAAACTTGATGCAAGGCCCTTGTCTTGATAAGTTCGTTGCGCTCGAAATGTTGGTGTAAGCAAGGTGGCAGAGAGTGATTCTGAGCCGGCAGAATCCGCCAAGTTCTCAGAATGCACGCTATGCTCCATCAACATTAATCCGCTGTATTGTTTAACTGAGCCTGGCTCACGAGGCACTGTGCAGGATGCAGTGACAAGGTTATTGAGATATGGATAAGTTTATCAGTAGATGTATAGATCTGCAACATCACGAAAGCGCAGTGCACCTGGAGGCGCTTGCTATAGGTGGGTCTGCTAGCAGGGGGCAGATGGATCGGTATTCAGACCTTGACCTTTTCGCTCTCGCCAGCAGTTGCGATCTCCACGCATTTCTTCGGCTTGGCGTACGGGACATCATGTCGCAATTGGGCGAAATACTCATGTTCCGAGGACCTGTCTTAGTTGATGGTTACGGGTATTCCTTCACTGTTCTGTTCTCTCCATCGTTTGTGTGCCAACTCAATATCAATACTAGGGACACGCTCATTCCCACTCCAATGCAAGTAGACGACCACGTGCTTTGGGATCACACTGGGTTCTATACATCGTTCCTCATGGCCAACCAGGACTTGTCTGTCGACAACCACGAGGTGTTCATGTCGGCGTATACTTACTTCTGGTTACGATCTCTGGCAACGTGTAAGGATATTCAGCGTGGTCATCTTTGGTTGGCCATACGTCACCTATCGGACGTTAGAGACCAATTGCTGATTGCCAACCGGCTTCTGCGGCACTCACCCCCGCCGGGATTGGATTTTCGGCTGCCATCAAAGAAGTTTGAGACTGATCTTGGGACGGAACTTGCAGGTTCGTTGGGCGACACGTTGCCACGTTACGATGCTGATTCCATAATTGATTCGCTTCTTTTTTGCATAGATCGATTCTTACAAGATACCGAGATATATGCAAGTGCTGCTGGGATAGACTTTGAAAAAGAGCACTGGACAGCTCAGAGCATCGCACATTCGCTCCATACTATTCTAGTGCCAATGAGGACCAGACATGACGATGACGACAACGACTGACGATGTAGCTTTGATCGTAACTGGTCCGCACGGGTTCTCGGGTGCCCAACAAATAATGAGTGGCATCATATACGAACTCTCAAGGGAAGGCCTATGCGTCCACTACATTGGGTTTGAAAGACCCTTCCGTTTCCGAACTAATGATGCGGATCAGATTGCTTTTCACACAGTCAAAGACATTAGTTCAGGTGCAATAGGCGATCTAAAACCAATCAAAAGCAGCGATGTCCTTGCCGTATTTACCATAGCTGAGCAAATGACTGACCTTGCCATCAAGCTACACAGTACAGGTTCCAGGCTTATACTATGGGGCGTATACATGTTTCCGTACGGACATGCCGCCTGGCTCAGTAAGCGCACCCTAACCGAAATGGGTCTTCCTGCTGACCTTTGGCTCACTCCTGCCGGATCTGATATGTGGGAGATTGGACCGCAGGTTCGGAACACGACAAAAGGAATCCTCGGCAGTTCAGAAGTATCTGTTCTGATCACCTACACCAGGCAGTTTGCGGACGAGATCACTACAATGTACGAACTGAACCGTCCGTTCGTTACTGCCTACCCTATCCTCGATTTCTCAAGATTCCATGCAGCCTCGGCCGCAGAACGTGCTCAAGCTAGAAAGGTTTTGCAGGTGCGCGAGAGTGAATTACTTATATCGTCCCACTCCAATATGAGACCTGTGAAAATGCCAGAGGCTGTGATTGATATCGCCGCCGCAGTAGCTGAACGCACGGACAGGCAGATCACGCTGGCTATGGTTGGACCGAAGATTGCATTCCCTACCCGAAAGCGGAGCCGCAACTTCCGTCTGATCCAGACAGGAGTCGTTGATAGGGTCGAAGAAGTGCTGCGTGCGGCTGATGTCGAGCTCAATTGCAGCTTTCACGACTCATTCAACCTGAGCCTTGCTGAGGCTATGGCCTGCGGGGTGCCTTGCGTATCGACGGATGTAGTGGGAATCGGCCAGGAGATTCTCGCCTCCGAGTGTGGATTGCTGTTCTCCTGTGTTCGCAGTTCAGACGGCAAGAATCGGTGTTCTTTCGACTTCGAATCTGCGGTCAACTGCGTACTGACTCTAGTGAACTCGGAAAGGCTTAGAAGGCGAATGAGCAAGAATGCTAGTGCACACGCCAGGAGAGTTTTTCACAGGGACTCTGTAATCTCCAGTTACTGCGAGATTATACATAACACTGAAGCACGAGAGGAGTGCTGACATCGGGGATGAGCATAAGCTTTTTCCACTGCGTAGTATCAATGGGCAAGTTCGACGCAGCTCGGATAGACATCTATGGCGGCCCAACTGATGCCCAGAACATCCCCTGCCGGACTCCACGTTGGGCACCAACATTGGCACTCCTGGTGATGTTGCGAGATGAGCCTTTCTTCATTACTCGAGGTCAGGCGCACCATGGCTAATCCGTACTATTCGCGTCAACTGCAAATACAGTCCGTCAAGCCCGTAGATAGAACCTGCTTTCTGGATTTTCTGCTGCGCAGGCTTACCTGCCATTCTAATGCAACTTACACACTGGAACGCATTCGTGTCGCCAACATCGTTCCCCTAACCAGATATGTCTACGAAAGGCGAATAGAGACTGCTGAAAGGCTTATTGACCTGTACGGTGCTCACTGTATAGGTTTGTTTGAGCCTATACTGGTCCGCTATGAGCAGGATCTCGTGCAGCTAGTATCTCCTCCCATAATCGAACGCAGGCAATCGCAACTTGTCCTGTGTGATGGAACGCACCGGGTTTTCTCGGTCCGTAGACGAGAATGCGAGGGCATTATCGCAGTGGCTGTCGATGGTGTGACAGTGCCGTTACCGGGAGTTGTGAACCAGTGGGGATTTGTGGAGCGCCAGTCTGTTCAGAAGCCGGCATCCGAGAATTTTATCTGTTTCAATCCCGAAGGACTCACTGGTTATACTAAGGTTTTCAATGGTCCTAACGTATGGCTGGCAGGTGCCAGTTCCACACTAACCGACAATGAGATTCTATCTAGAATGCTGTCGCTTAAGCAATGCAAAAGAAACGACAACATTGCATCTGAGCAAAGGCCACTTAATGTTAAAGATTCTGTTAATTGATATAGGCTATCCACGGGAAGAGCTAAACGAACCGCTAGGTATAGAGGCACTTGCCGGTGCGCTGTTAGCGCGTTTCGAGGAGGACGTGCGTATAGAACTAGCCTACCTCAAGTTGGCTCATCCTACTGTTGGAGTCCTGCTAGGCAGCTTTCGCCCAGATATTGTCGGCATTTCTTGCAAGATCGGTTCGTTTGAAACCCTTCGGTTTGTGCAAGATGAGATACTAAAAATGGATCCGGTACCAGTTGTGATACTGGGTGATAGCTTACCTACCATGGCTTATTCGGATGTGCTATCCAGATATGAAGATGTGATCTGTGTGATTGGAGAAGGCGAAGAGGCCATTACTGCAATAGTAGAGCAATCACTTGCGCTTGGTCCGACTGCATCGGACGTTTTTAGAGAACGATTGGTCGAGGGGGCTGTCCCTAATCTGGCTATTAACTGTCAGGGTACTGTAGTGTGTACGATCAGAAGCGCAATAGACTGCCGGAATTTCTACGTTAAGCCCTTTCGCCCATATGTGAAAAGCATACTAGATAATCATGGGGTGATCCGAATTGAAGGAAGCCGAGGTTGCCCCTGGAGCCAATGCAGTTTCTGCATAATTCCGTGGAAATACGGCCAGAGTCTCTGGAGACCATTTCCTGTGCAGAAAGTTCTCTCGGAGATCATTGAAGTTTCGCAAGCAGGCACTGGGATAGTTTATTTCACGGACGAGGACTTCATCGGGCCTGATAGGCAGCGAATGTTCTACCTGTGCAATGAAATCCTAGAGTTGAAAAGGAATAAAGTGATAGATGCTAGTTTGAAGTTCTATGCTAGCACGAGTACTCGGTCGGTTATCGGTAGCTATGACGAGTTGGAGAACACTGAGCTATTGACGACTATGAGGACCGCCGGTTTCTTGGGCTTTTTCCTTGGTGTGGAGTCGGGGAATCCCAATCAGTTGGCGCGGTATAACAAGGGAGTCACGGTCGATGATAACATGTGGGCACTAGATCTGCTGTCCCGTTGTGATCTTGATGTCGATGCCGGCTTCATTATGTTTGATCCTGAGATGACTCTCCATGACCTGCGCGACAACCTGGACTTCCTGGAACGCAGTGGCCTCCTGAGCCACTACTCACGATTTGGTAAGCGGTTACGGACGGTACCTAACACGTCCTTGTTCAAGTATTACGAAGATGGAGACTGGATCACTAGTGGGGTGAACATGGATAGTGTAGAGGTAGAAGTTGTCTTCCAATCAGAGGATATCGCGTTGATATATGATACCTACTCGCGGTGGGAAGAACGTTCTATTTCTATGGCATACGACCTGCAGAGCAGGATTCGGAGCGATCTTAATGACAGTCAGAGAATCGATGGCTTAAAGCTTGAACTAGCCATCTTAAGAAGGCACGACTATGAATTGCTGCGTGCGTGCTGCAGTGAAGCGGAGAAGGACTCTCGAGATCTAGGCAAACGCCTGCGCAAGCTCTTCTTGGATATGACTCGGCGGCTAGATAATAGGGTAGGTGCTCAATGAATACTGCTCGAGATATGTACTCGAATGACTGGCGTGACTTGACGATGGTGCCAGATACCTATGAACTAGACCCCTCACCGTCCGAATTCTGGTTTCTCCATCTCTTCATATATGTGCTGAGGAACGGGGGCCAACACTATCTTGTCTTGCAGTATCCAAGCTACTCCAGGCGATTGCCCCAGAACGGGGGCGTCAGAGAGTGTATCTGGTCCACACCCTACATAGCCTATAAGGTAGAGAGCGGGCCGAACAAGTACCATCAAGTCGGGCATATCCGGCAGTTCTTCCGCGAAGAGACTGAACGACATTCCGCGTCGATAGCAGAAAGGATAGCGTACAACTTCTACCATATGGGAGTGTCTCCTGGGCGTCTAATCCCTATGGATGACATACTGGAGTTCAAGCGATCCACGAGGGAGCCAGACAAGTGGAAGTGTTACTTCGTAAAGCGGAGCCTCGTAACGGAATTGGAGACTTTGGGCAAGTTGAATGTCGCGGATCCGGAGTGTATTAGGGGCTTTGAGTTCCTATGCATCGAGGATTTGAACGAGGTTCTGGAGATTCCGGGCGATGATCCTGAGAAGATGTTTTTTAGAGGCAAGCCCCTATCGACAAACGTTGCTTACCCTTTCTTCGCCAATGAGATACAGCTATTATGCAGTCATCCTATTGACATATCTGAACAGGAGTTAGTGTACAGCGAATACGGCCTGATCTTATCTTTCGACCTGGTCTCGTTCGGGAAGTTCTATTACAGGGTTCACGATGAATTCAGGTCCCTTACAGAAAGCGGTCAGGAGATAGCGCACGAGTTGTTGCTGGTACTGTCGTCCGTTTTTAGACAGAGCTTGGATAAGTTTGGCTATTACCAGCGTGTCATTGAAGGTGACGGATTCTTGGCCACCTCCCCCCTCAGGCAGCAGGTCGGCTACCTCAAGCCAGAGGAAAAGGTTGCTAACCAACTCGACCGAACGCTGAGACTTGTTATCACAGTTATGGCTAAGGTAAACAATGCAATAACTGCGAGCGAGGCCTCGTTCAGTTCAAGATGTGCTTTAATGCTCGATGATTACACATATGGCAAAACTGGCGGGCTTCACAGCGAAACCGGTGGCCATACGGGCAAAGCCCTGATAACACTGTCGCGGATTCAAAGTGTGCTTCGGAGATGGGTGGAAGAACGAGGACAAGAGCCAACGAGCTTAATATACTTTGCCGTATTGCCTGACTTTTATGAGCGGCATAAAGAGATATTCGATCAACATAGGTTTGCTTGCGTAGACACCTATGAGCAACAGGAGAAGGAGTCTCTGATTCAGCTACGCATACTGGAGCATCAACCATAGAGTCGAGATTGAGCGGCAATCTGATAAACCAAAGGAGCCTGAAAGATGACCAATATCAGCATTACGAACGCAATGGCTGGCAGTAATGAACCCATCCCCGTCGACGCAAGGCCTAGCAGGTACGCCATCTCTACGAACTTGCTGTACGCCATTGACCACAAAACGACACATCAAGGCGGACTGGTAGTAATCAACTATGAGCCGACTCGGTGGAACGAATGGATGCCGTTCTTTTCCACTACCAACGACATTTATGCCTTTCGAGCAGAGCGCTACGGCGATCTCCTGAGCGAATTTGACAAGGTTGTTAAGTGCCCTCTGGAGTCTAGACTGACCAAAGCCGCATCAGAGTTTGATGCACTCTATGCCTGCGGCGGAATAGAAATCGAGCCAGCGCCTATCATTGAACCGGAGTATTGGTTGAAGTACTCGAAGACGCAAAGCGCCTGGACCGTGTACCGGATCGAATTCTTCTGCATCAACAGAATCCAGAAACCGCGACAACTCACCGATGCTAACGTTGAGTATGCCCTGATTTCTCTGGAGCATCAGGATTTGGATCAGCTTTTAGCTGTCGGGGTTCTGAACGATGTTCCGGTTGTCGACAACACGCTAGCCTTGCTTTCGAGAACAGAGATCGTTGAGGTACTCCGATCTAAAGCCTTCAAGGTTTAGTAGCATTCGCCCAACCAAGAGCGCTGGCCCAGACAAGCAGACAAGATTAGGTGCTACCAGATCTGCGACAGCTATCATCAACTGTCTGCGTTCCCCACTCGTGGAACGCGTTGAGCTAAAGTTGGGGTTGAGGGGTCTCCCGAGTCAGATTGATCGTGGCAGTTGCAGGATTGGCGAGTTCAAAGGAGTGACGTATGGAAGAAAGACTAAGATTCGTCTTCAACAATATTAATGAGTGGCTCAAGTTTGCAGAGGCAAAGAACGCTGCCTTGGTGGCTTTGAATGGTGCTGCCGCAGTCGCAGTCTTGTCCCTGCTGAAGGACTCAACCAAGTTCGCTTACACGTCCAAAGTTTGCCTTCTCTGTTCCGCCGCGTTAAGCTCGCTTAGCCTTATCCTTGCCTTACTGTCCATGTGGCCGAAATGCGGGATAGGCCTATTGCGTGGCTACGGGACCCCCAGAACGGGTGATAACCTGCTTTTCTGGGGGGATATAGCAAAATACGGCCGCGCAAATAAATATTTGGATGCTCTCCACAGTGTTTGCGGTTCGGAACCACCCTCACGGCGGAACGAGGAATATCTGTACGCTGAGCAGATCATCCAGAACTCGCAGATTGCTGTGCGGAAGTATCGTGTGTTCGTTGGGTCGCTTGCTCTTCTACTTCTGGCTGTTCTGGCGTTGGTGATGGCTGTAGTGATCGAGAGCTGGATTTGATAGAGCTGTGCAGGAGAAGCTCAGTAGTGGTTGGTGAGGAGTGCGCTGCCGATCTGCGAGCATAACGATGATAACCCGGGTACGCTGTGCCCATCCTGATACCGGGCAGTCTCCTATCCGAGCCGATGAAATCTGCAAACTTGACACTGTCGGTAAACCCGTGGCAAAAGGTTAGCTCACGGCTGATCTCCTCCGCCATCGATTCAGTTAACTCCGACCCCATTCTCAAGCTGAGTTACAAGTCTTGTCAGTGATTTCTTGCCCTACCAAGTGTAGACAGGAAAACCTGCTCATTGTTGGTCTTTGCTTTTGCTTACACAGACAACTCTGGTCCAGATGCAAGATGTCAGACGAGATTCGCTATCGAAGGACGATGACTAGATCTGCTCGTCAAGCTGAAGATGTCCACAGATGAGATCGCCCTGTCAATAGAGGTCAGATCTAGCGGGCAGCTATATCCCAAGAGATGCTATGAGTCAGATCGACTAAATGATTAGCGACCTCCCAAATGCACGGCATCTTCGTAGCTATGATATCTCCGTGATCCGCTTATATCTGTGTTTGGAGAAACATTAGATACATGGACCTTGCCGGTAACTGCCGCTCCAACTTTTAGCCTGCATATGCAAAGACTGCGGTAGAGAAGAATCCGTTTGTGGAAGCCCTGAGTTCTCAAGTAAGCAAGCGGTGTGATCGTCGGCTTCAACTCTCTATGTGGCCGAAATGTTTCCTACGGCTCTCGACCTATTGACGGTGCATGTGCTGCTTCACCAATTCGAGTCTACCTGGACCTGCAGAGCATCCGCGGTCGCAGTAAGAAAATGCAAAAATCCACCAAAGGGTGAGATCGAATCAAAATGGCGGTAACCTAAACGGACTACTCCCAATTGACCAGGCAGAGGCCGCAAAGTCCGTAGTGTTGGAGCTTTCGAGCTGTGATGTGAATTGTCTGCCAATGGATCCTAGGGCTCTTGCTTCCCAATATCTGGCGCAGCATCCACATCGACCTTGCCTTGAATCATCTAATACTTCAGGACGCTGGCTATGCTACAATTGAGGAATTGCTGCTGTTCAGAGGATTATGGAATACAGGGTGCGAGACTATGTATAGCGTGGGAAGAAATGATCCCTGCCCGTGTGGCAGTGGTCTGAAATACAAGAAATGCTGCCTTGGGCGGGAAGAGGCATCTTCAACGTCGGGCCTGCATGAAGAGCTATTTGCGGACGTGCGCCAAGCAATGCAGGGCGAGGAGTTCACCTCACGGGAAGAGGCCCAGGTTTTTCTGGACGGCTTTATGCGACAGCGTAATAGTGCGCCAAGGGACGAGTTCCACGGGCTGTCATCGGATCAGATGGGCGGGATCCTATATCATCCATTTGATTCCCCGGAACTGGTCACATTCCCGTCCTGTCTCGATGTGCCGCCGTCCGCGCCTATTGTGATGCTGTTCCAATTGCTCGCGAAGGCTATCGGCGACCAGGGGCTCAAACCAACCGCAACCGGCAACCTGCCGCAGAGGTTCTTGCGCGAGGCTGGGCTGGCATACTGGGGCGAAGAGGGATACAAGAAGCATACCGAGATCAGCAATATCTACACCGAGCCTGACTTCTATGATATGCACGCCACCCGGATTGTTGCCGAGCTTTACGGGCTGGTGCGCAAGTACAAGGGCAGGTTCATCCTGGGTCGCGAGTGCCGCAAGCTGCTGAGCGAGCATGGCTTGGCCGGCATATATCCTCGACTGCTGCGTACCTATGCCGAACAGTTCAATTGGGGTTACCGCGATGGCTATCCAGAGATCGATTTCATTCAACACTCGTTCCTGTTCACACTCTACCTGCTCGACCTCTATGGTGATGAGTGGCGACCGAACAGTTTCTATGAAGACACCTTTCTGCGGGCATTTCCAGTCGTGATGAAAGAGGTGCCTTCATTATCGTATAGCACGCCGGAACAAACGGTGCGCAATTGCTATTCCTCGCGCTGTATCAAAGGGTTTGCTGAGTTCCTGGGGTTGGTGGAGATTGAACGGGAGTCTGATGACCTGTTCGAGCGACGATTCAAGGTAAGGAAGCGGACGTTGCTAAATGAGGCGGTGGTCTTTCACTTGGGGAGGAAATGATTACGTGGCTGATATGAATACCATCAACCGATATCTTCAGGACCGACTGAAGCGTGAGAGCCTCTACAAAGTCACTGCTATACAGGCAGCGCTGTGGTTGCACCAGGCAGATCTGCTCAAAGATTCGGCGAGTAGGCCCGGTCTGCCGTTGCGCAATCTGTTACGTAAGGGCCAGGTTCGTGGCCAGCATCAAGAACCCAATGGTAGGTGGTATATCAGAGCGTGCGGTCATGACCGCCACGAACCCATTGCCCAGGCTGAGCCTGCAAAACCTGAGATACCTATCCAGCAGGTGGAAACCGATCAGCCACATGTGTTGCCGGATTATCTTAGAGACGGGCTCGACATCGTATTTGTCGGCACGGCTGCCAGCGATGTCTCTGCGGTCAGGAAACACTACTATTCTGGATACAACAATGCATTCTACAAATGCATATTTCAAGCTGGCATTGTCCCAGTGCCGTTGGGACTAGAAGATGATTGGAGGCTCCCCGAATACGGCGTCGGTCTGACCGACATGGTAAAGAATAGGCATGCAGGGGATGATTCCAATCTGTCGAGATCAGAACTATCGGGTGGCGCGCCATCACTCAAGAAGAAGATAATCGCCTTCAGTCCCAAGATCGTCTGCTTTAATGGCAAGACCGCATACACTGCCATTGCTGGTTCCGGACATCATCATTATGGATTGGCAGGGATAAGCATCGGGTCGTCCAAGGTGTTCGTTGTCCCGTCCACCTCCGGGCGGGTTAATGCGGACGTTCTTCTTGATGGCAAAACCAGGCTCCAGTGGTTCCGAGCGCTGGCACAGCTTAGAGATGTGGAGAAACTAGGCGGCTCTTGTGTTTGAGGTACGTTGGTGTCTGTCGTTGATCCATTTGATGAGGTAAGGTATTGATAACTGACAATAGTTATGAGCGCGGCAAGCTGTATGAGGAGGTCTGGTCGGAGCCGGTTACTACGGTCGCCAAACGATATGGTGTCTCTGATGTTGCCATTCACAAGGCATGTAAGCGACTTCAAGTGCCTGTGCCGCCGCGAGGATATTGGGCGAAGCTGAGTGCCGGGCAAAGTGTTGCACGTGAGCCACTACCGCCTTACGATGGCCCCAAGAGGATACGCCGGATATCACTATCATCGGATCGACCCCGACCAACTACTCCGGCCAAGTCAGGGGAGCGGCTGGTATTCCTGGAGGAAGATGAGCGGACTAAGGTGCTGCAGCTTTGCGACAATCTGCAGGTGAAGGACCGACTTACAAATCCGCACCCGTTGATCAAGCAGGATCAAGAAGTCCGAGCAGAGCACAAACGCAAAGAACGGGAAAGGAAACCCTTCAACTATTTGGACAGCAACTACAACTCAGACCACAACTATTGGTCCACCTGGTATAAGAAAATACTGGACATTAATGTGCAGCCTGATGATATGACTCGCGCCTACCGCCTGCTCAATGCCATATTCCATGTGGTTGAGGAACTCGGTGGTTCAGTCAAGCTAGATGAGAAGGAAAGGCACACACAGATTGTCTGGCTGGGAGAGCCGATGCGAATCCGGCTGAGGAGCAAAGAGCACGACTTGGCTTTGATGATTGACGACTACCACGCACCTCGAAAGAACTGGCGCGATGCAAAAACAAAGCAGTTAGAGAGCGAAGCGGGTTCTTTTGTGATTGGTCTTCTGGAATGTGCGCATGCTCTGCGGACATTACGTGAAGAGCGTCGCCGCGAAGAACAACTCCGATGGCAGCGAGAGCAGGAACGACGGGAACGAGAAGAGCGACAGAGAGAAGAAATGGAGCGATTCCAGTCTCTGGAAGAAAACGCTCTCGATTGGCAAAAGGCACGTGTAATTGAGCAGTATGTAGGAGAGTTGGAAAAGCAGGCTCAGAATGAAACTGATACTGGAAAGCGGGACAGGCTGCTGAACTACATAGCATGGGCTAGGGAAAAGATCGCCTGGCTCGATCCTCTTGTGGCTCGCGAAGATCCAATACTGGGCAAGCGGTACGATGACAGCGATGAAGATGATGATACACTGGAGGGTGACGGGCTTCGTAAGTCTCGCTGAATTCGCTACTTTTCCTGCGCAATGAAAATGGCAGTTGCGAGCCGGTCCATCCCGACAAATCTTGCTATGAACGCGCGGCATTTGTAGCAGGATAGATATTGGAGGCAACCACCAATTCATTGGTAGCGAGTTCCGACATCGCTCAGCTTCCTTGTACAAAGTGTCGGTAGTTATCGATATATACCGACGAATTGTACGATCAACGGCTGGCCCAACTGAGTTTGCAGTTGGATGCGTCGCAGTGCCCGACAGTCTACAATGTCCCCAGCAGGATACCATGCGAGTTGACAAAACAGCTCAATACCATTACTATTTGTAATGGTATTGCTGGCCATTACCAACTACGGGCGTTGATACGCAACATCAGGCAGGCCACAGATGAAGACTACAACATTCTTCGCCACCCACCCGGTGTTTACCTACGATGAGTTCGCTGCGTTCGCAGCCACGCACGGTTCGGGTAACGTTAATACACTCACTGCCGCTTTGAGGCGATATACCGGCAACGGTCAGATCATGAGAATCAGGCGTGGGCTATATGCCAGCGTGCCTCCCGGACAAACACCGGAAACAACTGACCCCGACCCCTATCTCGTAGCATCC
Source organism: bacterium (assembly GCA_021373255.1). Taxonomy (GTDB): domain Bacteria; phylum Armatimonadota; class UBA5829; order UBA5829; family UBA5829; genus UBA5829. The sequence continues at coordinate 30,225 of JAJFTD010000199.1, read as the reverse complement.
CGTCTCGCCCCTGATGCAGCATTGGCATATCACACGGCGCTGCAGTTCCGGGGCCGGGCATATTCGGTCTTCAATACGTTCACACTCCTAACGGACGACAAGGTGCGTCCATTCACCTTTCGGGGAAGCCAATATCGGGCTGTGCCATACCCGAAACAGCTTGCGGAAGAGTCGCAGCAGGGATTTGGCATAGAGACATTGGAAATTGCGGGGCTGGATGTGCGGATTGCCAGCTTTGAAAGGACGCTCGTGGATGTGCTTGATCGTCCCGACCTATCTGGGGGCTGGGAGGAAATATGGAGGTCGCTGGAGCAGGTTGAGTACTTCCATCTGGACAAGGTAGTGGAGTATGCCCTACTTCTAGGCAACGCCACTACGATAGCGAAGGTCGGTTTCTTCCTGGAACAACATGCCGATGCGCTCATGGTCACAACCGAGCACTTGGAGCGGCTGAGATCGGCTATCCCACGACAGCGCCGCTATGTGGATAGACTGAGAGGACAAGGGCGATTGGTAGACTCGTGGAACTTGATTGTCCCTCAAGACATCCTGAATCGCTCTTGGGAGGAACCAGCTTGAGGATTTCGACGCAGCGACTGAATGAACTGACCGCTTCAACCGGTTATCGTGCCGAGATTGTGGAAAAGGTCGCACAGCTTCTTACCATTCTCAGAGAGTTCGTGGAGCACCCATATCTCAGACATCGCCTAGTCCTCAAGGGAGGCACGGCGCTGAACCTCTTCGTATTCGACTTGCCCAGGCTCTCCGTGGACATCGACCTAAACTACGTAGGATCGCATGACCGGGAAGTAATGCTAGCTGAGCGCCCCGATTTGGAGCAAGCCATCTCTGCTACTTGCGGTAGGCTGGAGTTTGGCATTCAACGAGTGCCAGCGGAACATGCTGGAGGCAAGTGGCGTCTCCGTTATCAGACATCCGCTACCCAGGGAGCTAATCTGGAAGTAGACTTGAATCTCATGTTGAGGCGGCCAATGTGGCCGATTCAAAGGCTCGATTCCAGATTGGTCGGCGGCTACGGTGCTCACGGTGTTCCGGTGCTGGACATACACGAGTTAGCTGCCGGAAAACTGGCTGCGCTGCTATCTAGGCACGCAGGGAGGGACCTTTTTGATGCACATCGGCTTCTGACCGCCGGTATGTTGGAAAGGGAGAAACTGCGGCTAGCATTCGTAGTATACGGCGCAATGAACCGCAAGGACTGGCGCACAGTCTCCATTGACGACGTTGGCTTCGATCCGCAGGAGCTGAGAGAGATGCTCCTTCCTGTGCTACGAACTGACTTTCTGGGCACGGTCGGAGATTTTGACGCCTGGGCGCAGTCGCTCGTGGAAGAGTGCCGGTCGGCGTTAGATGCCATCCTGCCGCTGAGTGGCAACGAGACGGAGTTCCTGGATCAGGTAATGGATCGTGGAGAAATTGTGCCTTCACTGCTGACGACGGAAACGGAAATGATGGACATTATTGCTTTGCAGCCTATGCTTCAGTGGAAGGCGCAAAACGTCCGGCAGCACAAAGGCTTAGGCTGAAACGCTGTATCTCAGGTACCTGTTACCAACTACTCGAGTAGTATTTTCTTATCGCGTAGTGCATGCATCGACAGAAGATGATTAGTAAGCTATACACGACCCCTCAGACCTCTACTAATTCACGCTCAAATGCCCTGTTTTGCCAAGTTTTGAGCTCAATACAGGGCAATATATGAAACGTGGAACCGAGGACTCGTATCTACCAGGGTATCCATAGCAACTATGCTGGCAACTAGAAAGAAGGCACTTGCTTTTTCTTGCTACATGGATAATAATACCTATAGTCAACAATAAACGTAGGTAATTCTATCCATGAGAAAACGTGGCCCAACCGCTTCCGCAAGAGAAGATGCGAAACGTCTGATAAGAGAGAAAAGCGGGGTTATCCGGACTGCTGAAGCCATTCAGGCGGGTGTCCACCCGCGCACCCTGTACGAACTTCGTGATGCTGGAGAACTAGTTCAGATATCGCGCGGTGTATATCGGCTGACAGATCAGCAGCCAGTATCCAACATTGATATTGTGACTGTAGCATCTCGCATTCCCAGGGCGGTTATCTGCCTTGTTTCTGCTCTGGCTTTCCACGATATTACAATGCAGATTCCTCACACCATCTCCATAGCACTCGAAAAAGGTGCTGAGACGCCACGGCTGGACTATCCGCCTATCACTGTTCATCGCTTCTCTGGCGATGCCCTCACTCAGGGGATTCAGGAGCATACAGTGGATGACGTTGGGGTGAGGGTATACAGTCCGGAGAAAACGCTGGCGGATTGTTTCAGGTTCAGAAACAAGCTCGGTATGGATGTTGTTTTGGAGGCGCTTAGACTTTATAGGGCAAGGAAACCATTCAGTGTCGGCGAGCTGCTGAAGTATGCCAAAATATGCAGGGTCGAAAACGTTATGAGGCCTTATATCGAGGCGATGCTGTGAATACCAGATCTATCAAGAATCTTCCTGCTTCAATCCGGCAGCGCCTTCTCAATAAAGCCAAGGCTGATAAGCGACCATTCGCTGAACTGCTGCAGTATTACGCGATGGAGCGCTTTTTGTATCGCTTATCACAATCAAAGCATGCGAGCAGGTTCGTCCTAAAGGGTGCTCTGCTGTTGCGCGTCTGGAACTCTCCCGAAACCCGCCCAACAATGGATATCGACATGTTGGGCAGAACAAGCAACAGTGAGTCAGATATCGTTGCTCAGTTCCGAGATGCGCTGCAAGTAGATATCGAGCCGGGCGGGCTCATCTTTGATCTTCAGACAATCCAGACTGAGCAGATCACGGAAGAGGCAGATTATAAAGGAATACGAGTTCGCTTTCAAGGACTGCTGGATTCGGCTAGAGTCAATATGCAAATCGATATCGGATTTGGAGATGTTGTGCATCCGGAGCCAGAGATATTTGAACTGCCAACAATTCTGGATTTTCCGGCGCCGCGATTGCTGTGCTATAGTCGCGAGAGTGCAATTGCGGAGAAGTTCGAGGCGATGGTAAAATTGCGTGAGTTAAACAGCCGGATGAAGGATTTCCACGATATCTGGCTGCTGTCTCGCCAGTTCGATTTTGATGGTGCAGTGCTTTCCGAAGCTATCAGGCAGACATTCAGCAACCGAAATACGGATCTGCCTGCCGAGATTGTGGCGTTTTCCGAGGATTTCACATCCGAGAAACAGGTACAATGGGTGGCTTTTCGAAAACGACTTCAGGTAGAAGATTTACCGGTGGAATTTAGCGAGATCACATCGGCAGTGAGAGACTTTCTTGCCCCAGTAGTAGTCGCATTATGTTCCGGTGAAGCTTTTGCCTCAAACTGGATCGCCCCGGGACCGTGGCACAGTGAAAAGGCTCACTAACGCGGATTTGGCCAAGCATGAACAGCCGGATATTTGACATCGAAAGCAGAATAATTGAGATTGAACAGCGACTGAAAGTGCTCGATGCAGAGCGTGCTGAATTAACTCGGGAGCTGAGCAAACTCCAGGATCAAGCCGCGCGGGAGAGAGAGAGTCAGCATGTTCGGCACCATCATTTGCCGATGCGCCTATGACGAACGGCTCGCCTCCAGAAGAGAAGATCGCTCATCCGCAGTCTCTTACGAGGGCGTGACGACGTGTATGCCCGCCGCTGGGAGAGCCCGAAGACCGGTAAGTCCGGCTATAGGCCTGCCTGCAGCAACGAACGGGTGAATGAATCATGCGACAAGTGCAGCGCAAAACGCGCAGACTCTCCAAGTCGTAGCTTTCTTCTTCTCACCGATGTAGTTGCTCCCAATCCCGTTGCAGGTAAGAGCGCCGATGACTGAGCTTTTACTTGAAAGGCCAGCAGGAATGCTAAAGGGGCAGTCTGAAGAGCAGCACGCGAATTGGAGTGCAAGGTTCAGCCTGCAACAGGGGATGTGTGTCAGCAGCTGTCTGGCATTTCGCTTGTCGAAAAGGAGTCACCTGGCGACAACACCGGCATGCTAACATAATGCCTGCCTAGCTATCAGTCGTATCACAACAGTTTTCACATCATCGTAGGAGGTGCTGACCATGTGCGGTGGCGAGCGCGTATTCAGAAGAATCCAGAGTTATACAGCTCATCCTTCCGAAAACGAACTTGCAGCAGTATTATCTGAAGAGATTGATAATGCTCTGAGCAACATATACCACATTCCTTACTCATCGTTCGACAGTCTTTATTCGGTCGTGAGTGGAGTGGCTGACCATATAGCAGCAGTGCAGCCAGATTTGGTTTTCTTCTTCGCAAGTGGGGGCTTAGCCATCGCACTCCCGACCATACAATATCTGCCTGGCAGACTGCACACTCGGGCCTTTGAGAATGTGTTCCACATGCTTCCTGGCCTGAACTGGCCTCAGAAGCTACACGGTGCTACTTGCTTTGATTATGCAGTCTCCGAGATGGAAGCGCTGCTAGCGGCCAATGCGAAAGCGGAGGATAAGCTCAAGGTACTGTGCATTGACACGACAGGGGTAGGCAACGCGGTCCGACGCATCGTGCAAGCCTTGACTGCGGCAACCGACGGCATCAGTGGTGAGACCATAGACGTCTATATCGTCGCCGTGGTTAATGGCAGGAAGTCACCCCAAGCCGCACCGGACCTGCTACGCATTTCCCGTCCCGACGATGAGGACTTCTACATTCAAAGACCAACGGGCTATGGCGCTTGCGGATATGTTACCGAAGGCGAGTTTGCTCAGTTCACATCGGATACGGAGGAAATCCCTAACCTTCAGATAGCCTATGTCCACTGCGTGGACATCTTCACAGAAGACAATGCGGAGCTTTTGGGGATAGCTGCGCTGGCTGGCACCGCCAATATTGAAGCAAGTACTGCCGGTGGTGAGCTTGTGGTCGATCTACCGAACGGGCGCTGGCAACCATGGCTTGGGTGCCAGTCTGTCGGTCACCGCATATGGGTCGCCTTGTGCACCAAACGAGATCAGAACCCACTATGGCAAAGGCTCGACGAACTGGCTGCAAAGCCGTCTATGACACCTTCGGAAGAGCTGTTCATTGTGGGATCGGGCTGGGGCCAGAGGTTGCAGCAGCTTGATTCCGGCAATGCGGCCACTATTCTGGAAGCGTCTGAAACTCTGCAGGCTGTGGATCTATACTGGCTGCGTACGCGGGGACACTTTGAGCCACACTATTGCGAATTAGCCGCACACACACTGTCTGTATCAGACGATATTACAGTCATAGACTATACTCTGCAATTCCTGCGCATTGCATATCCAAGTATCGCCGCGCGGAAGAACCAGTCGCTGCACATACGTAGAAGCCGCCAGTGGTGGCTGGGCCAACTGCGCTGAGCCAACTGATGCCTCGCCGCTGCGTCTCCGCCGAACAAGACGCGGCTCTCGTTTTCGGGCAGAACTGCACTTAGCTGGTCTTCCGCTACACTCCTGGAGTCGGATAAGCAGTGTTGTGCCTTCCACGAATGGCACAGCATAAGCAAGCTGTTCCAGACACTGCGCATGGGATATACTGGCCAGCCTCTAGCATGTTACTTCGGGTATATCGTGGGACTATCGGCTCATCAGTGGGTTGGGCGATGAGCAGACTGCACGGCCAATTGACGAGTATCCGCTGCCGCATAACTCATCGGTTGTGGTTCACGCCTCGATCAATTCACGCTCAAATACCCTGTTCCGCCAGCTCAATCTGAACGTTTGGTCAGGCCAACGAATCCCTTCGGGGCTACCAACCAATGACCACAAATCGTGGGTAGAGGGCGGATCATCACTTTGATGGTCCGCTCTTCTGCTACTACCCGCATTGAGTCAATATACTTCCTGAGAATCAGCCTCTTCTTATCAGGCGGGCAGTTCTCCGCGATCTGTCGCACTTCTGCTGCTTGAGCATCCAGTTCCTTCGTCGTGATCTTCTGAGGTAGTTCCACGTCGCCAAGAGCTTCAAGCTTCTGAATGTGCTGCGCGCGCTCATTGATGGCCGCACTGATTGTGCTGGGGTCTATGCCTGCGGCAAGTGATTGCATAAGGTTGTCGACCTCCGACCGCAGACGCTTGATCTCAGTGCGCCTGGCGTTTTCGGTCGAACCGTAGAGGGACAGTTGAGAGTCCACCCACTTGTTATATGCGTTCACCGCTCTTAGGGTGTGCTTTGAGCTGGATGATAGCACCTTCTGTATGCAATCAAAGGCGGCATTTTCAGCATCTTCACGTCTGATATACCAGGGAGTGTCGCAGTCGGCTCCGTCTCGGTAGATTTGAGCACCGCATACGTAGTAGTCCACGGAGTGCTTGTTTCTTCCGGCGTAGTTCGCACCGCAATGCGAGCAGACCAACAGACCACCCGATAGAACGAATGGTGAGGGCTTCTTGCCCCGCTTGCCAGGCCGGCATGTGCGCTGCTCACGGATGGCGTGTATCGCTTCCGCTTGCTCCATCGTGATAATTGCGGGATGGGCATTCTCCACGACCTTCCAGTCTTCTTTGTCCTTCCACGACTTGCCGCCAGTGCGAAAGTCTCGCCTGTTCCATATTCCAACGCCGGCATACTGAAGAAGCTTATCCGGCATCAGAAGGTAGTTGACGCTGCTGTCAGACCAGGCCTTTCGACCGCGCGGTGTGGGCACGCCCGCCTGTGTTAGTCGCTTGGCGATGACGTCCGGCCCGGCCTTTTCTCCGAGCCGCCAATCAAGCAAGACTACGCGAGCCCACTCGTGTATGGGCTTGCCAGCAACTATCTCATCGTCAAGCTCCCAGACGCAATGACTGATACGTTGATACTTCCGATCTACGTCCGCATATACGCGCAGGTTGCGGTATCCAAACTGCGCCATTCCACCGTTCTTGTATGCCCAGCCAGTTGCCGGGTCGCGCATTTCGCAATTTACCAGAAGGCTTCGGTGCGTGACCAAGCCAATCTCCATAGACCGCACTTGGTTGATTGCGTCGGTTACGGATTCCATCACGATACCAGACGTGGTTCTCGAATCGTAAGGCTCGGTAACGGACAGCACTCGGACCCCTGCTTTCTGGAGTTCGCCCTTTACCGCACTAGCCAGATACCGGTCGCGGCTGAACCTATCGGATTTCCAGACGAGGATAATTGAGATAGAGGAACACTCCTTGGCATTTCTGATGACTCGCTGGAACTCCGGGCGTTTTGCTGAGTCTTTGAATGCTGACTTGCCGGGCTCCTCGAACCATTCGACAACCTCAATACCTTCACGTGCGGCGTAGCACTCGATGTCGCGCCGCTGGGTCTCAAGACTGGCTCCCCTGTCAGCCGAATCTTCGTGCGAAACGCGGATGTAAGCGAGGGCTTTCTGCTGTGCCTTTGTCTCCGCCGACCTGACATCAGAGTTGTTGACAAGATCAAGTAGTGCCATGCTTACTCCTCCTCAACGCGGGATGCCGATTCCCCGCGCTTGCCCACGTAGTTGCGGGGTCTATAGTCCTGCCACTGCTGGTCCTCTTCGACCAGCCACACACCTCCCGATGACTTACGGGCGGTGAGCTCACCGCGCCTTATCGCCTTCCAGACAGCATTGCGGCTGATATGCTTCGCTTCTGCAGCTTCTGACAGTGTGACAGTCATGGTCTCCTCCGTTCCAAACAGCAGGCCTCTCATCCGACCCTTGCCTACATGTCAATATACTCCATAGTTGACAACGCGTCAACTAATCTGGAGGAGATTCTTGAAGAATTCATCCGAAGCACAATGGAGTTCAGTTTATGCGCCGTCCCCGCTCGCACATTGAGCGTCGGCCACTTCATTGCCCATATCTGTGCCAGAGAGCACGTTGATCTGCTTGTCGGCTACGTTGAGTTGTATCAACGGCGCGTTGAGTCTTCGCACCTGTGCCAGAACCTTTATGGCTGATAAATAGCGGCTATGAGCACGGTCAAGCATGCGAGAGAAGTATTCACTTTTTTGGCACGTTACTTCTTGAGCAGATGCCCAGCGTACCTCAAGGATTTGGACGTCAAGCCAGCAAGCTACTATGCGTTCGGCGAGTAGTTTTTCAAGCGGGGTGGGGTTCTTTCCTGCTACATCTTCGAGGAGTCTGTCACTCGTGTGTTGCAGCGCGAGTCTAGTCCCGGCGGGAAGCCCCGCTTGTACCATGCGTGCTCCAGCCACAGTCTTTGGCATGTCGGCGCATGGAAAGGCGCCCGGATTGGCGTCATAATGCTGCTGCAACAACGTCATGGCTTCCTGGCTACCTCCGTCTGCCTCTCTCAACAGATGAAGATCATCAAGCTTTGCCAGGTCGGTTATCGTCTTCTTTCTTGCCACGTCTGCGCCTCCATTGTCCTTTGTGCTTGTGGTACCCTGCTGCAAGCAGGGCCTCCTCCGTTATTGCATCAACGATCTTGTAGTAATCGTGTAGGGCCGCTTCCAGTGTCTTGTCGGTGTCTCGCTCGGACTTAACAGCCGCATGCGCACGCTCGCGTTCCTGCCGTTCAAGCGTGTCAAGTTCGGCTGCAAGTTCTGCCGCCATGCCGGTTCCCACGTATTCCCGCACTACCCGCCCGCCGACTTTCTTGGACCGTGTGTAGTATCGGCCGCCGCGTTGTCTAGCTTCCCAGCCCATCGCGTTGTGTTACCTCCCGCGCAATTCCCCGCTTTGTTGCTGTACACCTGCTGTTGCCGTATCAGCACTTCGATGACCTAGCCAAAACCGGTAGTCACAGTGAGTCACTATACCATCATGACCACACGACTCGCATGAGTAAGTGTAGACTTGGGGCTTGTAGTCGGTGAGCCAAACCTGTGCTTTGCACGCTCCGCAAGCGTAGACAAGTGCATCGGTATTCTCGTCGTCTGACGCAATTGACGCATCTGGGCTGTTTGCGCAGACCCCCTCGCAAGAATCCCCCTCGTGAGAGGGTTTGCAGGAATTGCCATGTTGCGTCAATTGCGACAAGAGACCAATTCCTCGAAACACCCTCTGGCCCGTCCAGTCGCGGATCGAGTCGATTTCGTCGCGCTTGGTGAGGCTTCGGCTGAGCGTCTGCGTGTTCTTGAAAGGCGGCTCAATGCCCTTCGATTCGCTCCACTCTCCTAGTGCTTGGTAGAGGTCAGAGGTCCTTACCAGTGCGGCTGGCTCGATAACGCAGCACTCCTCAAGAAACTCGGCAAGTGGGTCTTGCTGCTCGAATATGGACTTGATCTCTGCTTTGACGCAGGCAGGCACGCCCAAGCCCTCACGCTGCCATTCAAGGCACCCTTCTACCGCCCACTGCAGTACCCCGGGCAGTTCCTTGGTGAGCTTTTCGAGCAATCGGTCATCTTTGACGGGCTGTCTGCCTTCATCCGGGTCATAGAAACGCTGGCGGAACGGTATCACCTTCAGCCGCCGCCGCATGTCCAGGCCCTGAGACTTGATGCGTGGAAGCTCGTTTGTCGCGAACACGATCTTGAATTGTGGCAGATACTCCATCGGGCGGCCGTAGATCGGTCTGCACTTTATAGCGTCTCTGCCTGTGAGCGCTTTTAGCAGCGGCTCGTTGAACGTTTCGCTGTCACTCGCCTCTGATGCCGTCACGAACCTCCTTCCTGCAAGGTCGGCAAGATCATACGTATTGCGTTCCCCCGATCCCATAAATGTCGTCATGGCCGCTGTCGCCGCGTAGTCGCCAAGGATCGCGCGTATCACTGCGAGGAACTTGCTCTTGCCGGTCTGAGCCTTGCCATAGAGCACCCAAGCGGTTTCCTCACGGCAGTCACCCGTAAGCCAGTTGCCTACTGAACGCTTCGCAAACCCGATCAGATCAGCGTTGCCCTGAAACACTTCTTCAAGAAACTGCATCCACCTCGGACACTGTGCTTCCCGATCATACGCAACAGGACAGAGCTTCGAGATCAAGTCACCACGTTGATGCTGTTTCAGCTCGCCTGTTCTCAGGTCGATTGTGCCGTTCCTGACGTTCAGAAGCATCGGGTCACAGTTAAGCTCGGCGCTCTGGATAGGAATGCCATCCCTGCTCTGTGCCAAGCTCTCAATAGCCTCAAGCCGGGAACGGCTTTCCGATGTATGGATGTGGCGGAAGAGCGCCTCGCGTTGCTTGAAGTTGGTAATGTTGGGCAGAAGAGCGTGCATCGACCGCACGGACTCAGCCACAAGTCGCTTCACGTTGCCCTTGCCGTCGACGTCCCACAGCCCTTCATTCCAGACGTGCCACTGCGCGGTATCGACGTTGAACCGCACGTTACGTCCGTGCCGCGTGACGAAGTACTCCGCGTTGTCCAAGTCGCTTTGAGGGAAGTCTGGTCTTCGGAACTCCGTTTCGGTGCGTGCGGAAATCTCCGGTGCTCGATCATAGCAGCCTGGCTCGAATCTCTCCCGCAGTTCTCGCCACCCCCATTCGCAGGAGTTGTGCTTGCAGCCCGCGCCGATCGTGCCATCGACGCGGCGGATGATGAACGCCTCACCCCGGCGGTGCTCTGGATTGAATGGGCACACCTCGATTGTCCATACTTCGCCCTCTGCTGTTCGCTTATGCGAAGCTGCGCCCAGATGGCTTGATATCCAAGACACAAGATCAAACCCGCCGGCAATCGGATGCTCGATGGCAGGCACTTCGGCATTGGCTGTCTCAGCAAGTGTTTGAAGCAGCCCAGCGGCAACCACTTCCAGTGGTTCGGGCACGTTCAACAGCTTAGCTAACCTATGGGGTCTGCCGGGCATGTCTTCGCCTTTGCGGGCAAGCGTGCCGGGCAACTTCCAGATTCGGGCGGGATTGAACACAGCGGTGTCCACGTGTACCCCGTCGCTGTTGAAACGCTGCGCCAAAGCCTCAAGACACGCTTTCACAAGCCCTTTATCATCTGTCGGAATGTCAACGCGATACATCAGGTGTCCGCCATTCCCCGAATCCGCAAGTATCGGTTCCGGCCATCCTTCCCCGCTCAAGGCCGTCCGGATAGTCTCAGCTCTGCTGATGGCCGCCGCGTGTTCTTCATCGCTTGCGGATATGCCGCTTACTCGTGCAGCGTCACAGTCGATAAGGAACCACCTTCGCCGGATGACATCCTTGTCAGAAGTTGTGCTGTCACCCTTTCCCATAGCCCGCGTCTTGTTACAGACGCGGGCAAGCAGTTCAGGCTTCACGGGGTTCGGGGTGAAGTAAACTCCCGAAGCGTGCGGCGTGAGCTTAGCGGCCTCTTCGGCCATTGCCCGGTAGTCATCAAAGTAGCCCGACATCGTGCAGGGGTAGCTTGAGCCTGGCCGCATGTAGTCGAGGACTCGCAGTTCGACTACCTGTCCAGACTCAGTGATAGCCGTGAGCGCCGCTTCGACTGCCGTAACCACTTCTCTATTTATGCTCATAGTCTACGCTCCTTAGTTCCAGCAACTCCCTCTCTAGTAAGGTGATCCTGGCTTGAATCTCGTCTCTTCTCTGCGCAGCCAAGTTGGCCTGCACCGGGCTCAGTGGATTTGCAATGCGCTTGGAGCAAGCGATGGCCTCCCGGACTTCGTCGCTCCAGCGCGTCACGACGTCCGACTGCAAGTCGAGGGCGAGCGCGTCAGCGACAGTGTCCGCATCCGACGGGATTGCGGAATCCGCCAACTCCATGATCACTTTGATTTCCTGATGCTTACCACACATCGTTAATCGCCTTACAGAGAAGTAGAAAAGCCCCGAGAGGCAGGCCCGGCAAGGCTCTCTCAGGGCTTCTAATCCTCCCAATTCAGGAGGAGATTGTATGCGTGGACTCTTGCCGGGCCATGCACATCTTCAGCATAGCGGCAAAGCAGGAGTCATTAGGCGTAGGTCGGGCGTTATTGGAGCGTAATTGAGGCGTAACTGCTTCGGAGATCAGATATTCAGCTCATAGGAGTCTTTGGCGATCCGTTTGACCAATGCTTTACGAGGATCATTGCTTCTGAATATCTCGCTAATTCTTAGTGGAGCAAGTTCCCCCATACGGGAAAGAAGCGTGGCTGCCGATAAGGTTTGTTCTCCTGCCTCGCGTGCTTCGAGAAGTACTCTGACGGCCTGAGCCTGCGCGGGGGAAAGGGAATATGTGACGCCATCTCGCTCGACTTGGCGATAGTTGTCCCAGTGGCGGAACTGGTGCCTCGAGCCGCCTTGGTCAGGCTGGTTAATGGTGGGCTGGACAGAAGTGCAAGTATCAGCTTGACCTTCCAGAAAGACCCGGCTCTGTGGAAGCTGGCCTGTCAGTTCTACGGAACTCGCTGCCAGTCTTGCCATCTGTCGCATATAGGCCTCAAACTCGGGCTGGTTGCGGCGTCTGACTCGCTCCCCAAATATCTCTGTGTAGAACTCATCCCGAACCCCAATCATCCAACGGCGGAATGAGTCCCAGAATGCCCTCTCTTGGCTTGCGCGAGAGTGGAACACTTCATATGCCCGGTCGACAGCGATCTGATCCTCTGTTCCATCAATTTCGTCATACCAGAACCGCACGGGAGCGAAACCATCGAATGCAATGGCACTGGAGAAAGCGCCGGCAATAGCCTGTCGAGTCTGCCAGAGGCGGCCGACCGCAAGTTCTTCCTCGCAATGGCCAATCAGCGTGATGAGGTTGCTGAGGAAACCCCCGTGAACCAGATTGTAGCACCCCAGTGCGGAGTAACCAAGCCCCAGGCTGTGGGTCATCCCATAATCCGCCAGCGCCAGACTGTCGAACTCATTCGCATCAAGGCTTTCGGTCAGTATCGATACGCATCGATGTCTAAGGCTCTGCGGGTTTCTTGAGGTTAGAGAACTAGACAGTTCCGCAAGAATCGCACGACCGATTTCAATGACCTTCGTCCGCAGACGCGGGATCAACAACTCATCTGCGCTCGTAAAACACTCCAATAGAGCCGACTGAGGGTACGGAACACACTGCACCAACTCACAGTCACAGGTGTAAGCGCGAAAGCCCGAACCATACCAGAACCCGGGACCCTCACCAAATGCGGTAGGTAATAGAGTCCGCAACTCACCGACGTCAAGACTGGCAGCCGGCTGGCGGGGCCACAAGTACGTGTAGGTGTCTGCGGGGCTTGCATGATGCAGAACGTACACGGGGAGTCTTGTTGGATAGACTGTGGCAAATCCGGCATGAAACCAGAATGAGTCCTGGTATCTCGTTTCTGGAAACCCAGTAAGCTGCAGCGATGGTGCATTCTTTTCAAGATACCGTGCGAGCCCGTCCACACGGTTAGCCAGCTCGTCAATACCCACAAGCGGCCATCGGTTGCGGCACACATCGTCGGCAAATGCTGCCTTGTCCGGGTCCTTGCTGCGACGGGTGTTCCACGTGCGCAGGTGCTCTTCCGCCGCGTAGGAGGACGCTCCCGATTGACCGGTGAACCCCATCCTGAGCCAGTCATCCGACCGGCCCGCTGTTCGTACTAACACAGCCATGCTTTCATAAGCTTCGTCAGGATATCGCCAGGGCAGAAAGCCATCCCAAGCAGGCCAAGCTACGCGACGCATTGGCGGAATAACGCTGATGTCGAGCTTAGCATGCATTGAGTGGGCCGCAAGCATGACTACATCGCCCAGTTCTCCTATTGTCTTGGCATAGTCCATTTGTTCACCAAGGTCCGGGGTTTCCATAGTTGTCATTCACCCGCCTCAATGAGCGCGGCTACTTGAGTTCACTCCAGTTCTCTTGTGCAATGATCACGGGTCCACACGTCGGTGCCAGTGCTGTCAGACCCATACCTGAGCCTTATCTTTGCCCTCTGGCCTCTAACTTGATCAGCCAGAATTTTCTCGAACAGGTCCGGGTAATTCCTGGCTCTTACGGCAATCTGGCCAGAAGGGGCCGCGCTGCCGTCATTCTGCCAGTAGAGAGTCTGCCGCCTTATCTCCGAAGCCAGGTATACATGTTCAGCCGTCTGGTCGGCGCACTTGCTGAGTATCTGTACCATCGCCTCGTGTAAGGTCAATGTCGGTCGGTCGACGTTCATGACTTGCTTCTGTTTCACTTCTCGTGAGCGAGCGCTCAGACACAGTTCGCTTGGCCGCAGAGTCGATGTGCATGCGCTGCAATGCTATTCCTGATCTTTGGCGTACGCCGTCTGGAAGAGCTCCTTCAGCATTTCGCGATTCGCTTTGATGTCTTTGCTGGTCAAGCGGAAATGCAGCCTCTCTCGAATCGTGACGCCAGGCAGCACCACAATACCAGCCTCCTCAAGCCGAATCTTCCAGGACTCTTGGTCGGGCACCCTAGCCTCGGTGCGGATGAAGTTCTTCTTGGCGCGGAACACTACAAAGTTGTTAACGCCGTGCCTATTGGCCAAGCCAATGTAGTTCTTGTTGTAATTTAGCCCCAATTGGGGATCAACTTCTCGAAGGATCTCCAGGCATTCATCGACAATCGCCACCGACTTCTTCGAGCCCTTTGTCTCCCAGTAAGCTCGGTCGACACTCTTACCGCCAGAGCCTTCGTCTTCGTCGTCCAGTCCCAAGGCGGCCTCGTCAATGACCTTCGTGAAACTGAGAACTATGTCATCACCGAGCTTCAGGGCATTGAGTTGTATTGCGATGACTGGAATGGCACTGTTGAAGAGACCGATCACGTTGAGGAATCTGGAATTGACACATTCGGCCACGATCACAGCGCAGTGATCATACTGGGGGTAACGCTTTCGCTCGATGTCCCAGTATTCAATGGTTCTGATGATGTGGCTTTCGTCAGTCGCGCCGAGCATGATCTCGACCTCGTAGCGCTTCCCCGTCTCGGGATCTCGGAGCAGCAGATCGAGCCGCCCCGCCTTGGGCTGGATTCGCTCTACGTCCCTGACCTCCAGATCGCCGAGTCCAAGTATGGAGGGGTCTTCTTCGATTACGCCCTGGAGCCGTTTCTCGTCGAAATCTGGGTGATTCTTCAGCGATAACGGCTCGTGTTTGCGGTAGTTCAACTGGCCCATCTGTTCGGTTCTCCTTGCCTGCGGGATGCTAGCTTAACTCGTAGGCCTTCGCCAATAAGGGTTGTGCTTTCTCAAAGTCATCGTCAGAGCGAATGACCACTTCCAAGTCGCCAGTGCCCCAGTGTCCAATCTTGCTGACGTCTCTTGTGAAGCCGTCTTCTATCTCAACCGACGCAGGGTCTAGCCTGAGATACAGCGTGATGACTTTTGGCTGGACCTGCACGCACACGAAATTCTTGATCTTCTTGAACGCCACATAGAGCTTGAGCGTGTTCATCTGGACGTCGTCGCCCAAGGCCAGCAGGTAAGCCTTGATACTCTCAAAGCGGTCTTTTGTGCCTTGGTCGGCCTGCTCCAACTGCTCAGACACGGTCTTATCCCAGGTCTTCTGCTTCCCCCCACTGGGTTGCGCTGACTCCTGGACGGATTCTGTGCGGGCCGCGTTTACCAAGTCGAGTAGCAACAGGTCGCCATAGTGCCGGTAACGAATGAGCTCGATGTTGCGGCCGATCTGCTGGACTGCGTGCTCGTCATACTTGGTGAAATCACCGGCAATGCACAGCAGCCTTGGTATGTTCCAAGCGATAGAATCGGCAACGTCCTTCCCCAGCTTGTTCATTACGAGTAAGGTGAACTCGCCCGTATGATCCAGCAGCCAATCGAGATAGAACAGGCCCTGATTGATAACGTTCTCGTTGATAGCCCGCTTATATTCGATAATCACCGGGCAGCCGTTTTCGTCGATGCCTAATGTGTCGATGCGGCCGCCGTGTTTGGGGCCAGTCGTGAACTCACTTGCCAGGAACCGGACTCCCAAGAACTCCTCAAGGTGCTCCTCTATCAGGACTTGCAGGGATTTCTCCAAAGCCACCGATGTGCCTTTGATCTCAGTTACGGAGTTCTTGTCCATGCGGAATAGCTTGATATCGCTCATCTTCGCCTCCAGGAGACTATCCAGTCGGGATCTAGGTAGCACTGATAGAACTGGTCAAAATCAGTGCCAGCAATCCACCTCGCCAGCCGGCTCTTCAGGTAGTAGTCCGGCAGGCGTGATCTGCCTATGCTCTGCAGTTGGCCTAGCACCACGTCCCTTTCGCGCCCCTCACCTATGGCGATCCGTATCTGATCCGCAAGCTCGCAGTACGTGTCAGGTAAGAAACTGCTGAATCTCCTAGATAGTCTGTAGAGCCTTTCGAGATTCCCTAGGCGCTCACTTGCGTGTCCGTCATCTTGCGGATGCGCCACAAACAGCGTGGCAGTGCGAAACGTGCTGTCCACTTGAAACTGCAGATCAACTTCGTCCTCAGCCGGGCGCTCATATGGTAGGTAGCTATCAAGAAGACACCGACTCCCTGTAGTTCCCTCCCTGAGAGGGTCCTGCGCTAGTTTATATTTGCCATTACATCCGCCGCAGGCAAAGGCCAGATTATCGGGATGGATCGCCAGGGCAGGATAATGGTTTCTCGGTAGAAAGTGATCGCATTCAGCGTTGGCTAGCTCGTTGATAGGCTGCAGGCACACCGGGCAGATCTTGGATGCCCGGGGGTTGGCCTTTTCGTGCGAATCGAAATAGACAGCACGGTTAAGGTCCTTCCCATTAGCGGTGGGCAGTCCACGAAAACATCCATCTACAAACACATCGTCATAGAGCCAACCCAGCAGCTCGCGCGTGGTGGCACGTATGCTCTCCGGCAACGTGTCGAACGCCAGTGTGAACTCCGCGCTGGTCCTCTGACTCAGGTAGTCGACATCGTGGAGAAAGGCGTTCCAAAGGCACTTTCGATCATCCATGCTCTCCTGCAAAATCGTATTGAGATATTCAATGAACTTCGGCCGGCCAAGCAAGACCGCTGACACGTGGACCGCTTTCTCTAGATCATCTTTGTCAAGAGCTGTGCTCTCCTGCTCTGCCAGATAGCCAAATACCTGACTGAGCATGCAAGAGACGCACCGTAACTCATGCTGGCAAGTTGGTCTATTCAGACGAAGAAGCATCTTCGCCTCCGGAATTGCTATCGCCAGTTAGACTAGCCAGTTTCCTGCGGAGCAAGTAGCGCGTGAATCCAGGGCCGGTAATATCCAGTAGTTCCCTTACACGCTCTTCGCTCTTTCCTCTTAGAGCGCGTTCCACCATCAGCTCCGAGTAGCTGCGCACCGATCCATCGGAATTTGAAAGAGCTTTCGATACCTGATCTCTGTCGGCAGCAAATGAGAGGATTGGGACCGACGGGCGCACCTGGCCCTTATCGAAGTAGTAAACTTGTCTCGGGTCGGCATCAGTCAGAGTTAGGTCGGAGTGAGTAGCTACCAAGACCTCAGTCAGATAGCTGCTCTTGGAGTATCCGGGGTCTACATCCCTAAGGCAACGCCTAATGTCCTGAACCATCTCCTTCTTCCACTGGTCATTGTAATGTGTATCCGGTTCGTCGAACAGGACCAGACTCTCGGGCGTCTCACGCACCATCAGCAGCAAGGCGTTCCTGCCAAGGTATAAGTACTCGCCGTCCGAGAGGGCGTTTTCCGGCAAGAGTGCCCTGACGGTCGGGTCGCTTTTCTTTAGCACCAAGTGGATCTCCCTAAGCGCGCCTTGGCGTTTCCAAGCTAGCAGCTCACGAAAGAATGCCAGAGGTCTTGGATAGAGCTTCTTCAGGACCACGTCCTGAAATTCCGGGTCAATGTCGAATGCCGCGCAGAAGTCAGATAGTGCTTCCTCGCTGTCTGAAGTTCGAGGCACGCTATCAGTAGAATCTACGTCAACCGGGACTATGCCGTGCGCTCGACGCAACAGGCGACTAAGCGCTGTCCTCCGCCGTGGGGAGAGCTTTGTTCTCCAGTCTCCCGCAACTAGCAGGGAAAAGGCCTGAAGCGGCTCATCGCGGTCAAGCCCGACCCGATCCATCACGCCATTACGTCGACGCTTGTAACGCTTTACCTCTTCCGGCGCGACCCCATCGTGGGCAAGTAGAGGTATCACTGCACATAGCGCGTCATCGCCACCCAAGAAGATCGTGTTGGACTCGGCATAGTAGACATCTTGTTGGTCGGCAGATTTCTGCTGATCCTCAGCCAGTTCCTCAGTGGAGTAATCGCCTCCAGATCTGGACTCTGGTTCGCGGATGTCCTTCGCGCGTTTGTCGATTGACTGGACCATTGTCCAGGGCAGACCCGTTGTCGGACCCGTAGAGTAGCCTACCACTAGGGTGGGCACAATGCCGGTGCCGGACGAAGCCCAAACTTCCTGATCCTCCCATTCGGCGTCTGCCGACTCTCGAGTCATCAGTGCAACGCCGATCCTGTCAAGGATCTTTCCCTTGCGAGTAGAAACGCGGATCTGCCTTCCATTCAGCTCATAATCTATTTCGAAACCGATCCCAGGACAGCGGTCAGCGGAGAGGTGGCTGAATATGAGGCCGATGGCCTCAAGTGCTCGCGATTTCCCTGACCCATTAAGCCCAACAAAAAACCTTATACTGGCGGACCCATATATCGAGTCGCAGTCCCTGAAGCGGATGGTGCAATCCTTGAGGTTGTAGTAGTCCTCTAACCACAACTTATATATCCTCAATGACTACCTCCTGGTCTGTGTCCGGATCGAATCTACGCCAGCCAAACGCTTCGCGTCGGTCCACCTTTATCAGTACAGCCAGGCTCACCAGTAGATCGAGCGTGCCACGAATATGCTCGCTATTGGACCAGTCTCCAGGATAATAGCGAAGTTCGTCCAGCACATCTTTCACCTCGAATATCCCTTTGATAAGCATGATAGCGCTCCATACTGAACGCTGGCTATCTGAAAGTCTCCACCAAATAGGGCGACGCTTAGCGCTTGCCAAGTGTAGATCGCCTATCTTGCATCCGTCGCGACTGGAACCGCGCAGATTGACATTCGTTAGGTCAAGCATGGAAAGATCAAGGTTATCCAACCTTGCCAACGTCAGATTAGCGCCAGAAAGCTTACATCCAACCAAGCTGGAATCCCGCAGGTCGGCACCGATTAGACTGGCATTCTCAAGATTAGCATCTTGCAAGTTCACGCCCCTAAGTTTTGTCCAGCCCAACTGGGCATCCGCCAAGTTTGCACCAGAAAGATCGGCGTGTTCCAGAACTGCTTCGGTAAGATCGGCTGAAGCAAGCATTGCTCCGCACAATCTGCTGCCTTTCAAGTTGGCTCTTCGCATGGTTTTGCCTGTGAGAGTGAAATTCGTCAAGTCACGTCCGTGCATATCTGCCCCGGCCCACGTCTGTGTCTCGGCCGTCCCTCCGGTCAGCTCTCCCGCAAGTGCTCGATGCAATAGAGACTCGAATAGCGCGTCCAGTTCCTCACGGCTCTTTGCCTGCTGGTCTTGGATGGCGCGGATTTCTGTGACATGAGCAGCAAACTGGCGCTGGAGCGGGCGCGGGGGAATGTGCAAACGGATACTGGTGAGCCAATCAGTTTCCAACCGCTTAGTTCCGTGGGCTGCGGTGCGCACGCTTCGTAGTATCTCCGCACGCTGGGCAAGCAGTGCCCACTGCAGAAACTCTGGACTCACATTCGAGCGAGGCATTAGGCCTTTCATATCTTGATTGATAGTAACTGGAACTCTGTTCAGTCCAATCGGCAACGTATGTGCCAGTATCATACCTCTCACGACGATCAAGACGCTATCTTGTGGAATCACTTTGAGTCCAGCAGACTGAACCGCTTCTGCATTGATGTGGTCCTGCGCATCCCAAAGCTCCTCGACCTTCATGTCTTTGGGTGATACCCAAGGCACATTGCCGGACCAGTAGCGTGGTTCGGTCTTCGAAGGAGTGCCTCCGCTAACAAAATGCGCGCATTCGATTAGTTCGCGTTGTTTCGAAGTTACACCCGGGTCTCCAAACATCTCATCAAACAGCGCCGGGATGAGTCTCTTCATCTCCCCATCAGCTTCAGCGCGTAGGCGGCGGGCTTCATCGGCGGCATCGAGGATATCGACGATGCTGTGCTGTTCCGCAAGGGGAGGTACAGGCATAATCAAGCGTTGAACATCGCTCAATGGCAGGTTCGCTATGTTAGTTGTTTTTCGAGCCGTCCGCCGTAGCTTTGCCTGAATCCACGGCGAACTCAGCCAGTAGTAGAGGAAACGCGGTGCCATCAAGGCTTCATCAGCTCTTGCGGCCGCAATGAATCCACCAAGTGTAGCTTCAAAAGGCAACTCCTCAACGAGGCAACACTTACCGACTTGCTCACTGCTGTTAGCGACGGATATGAGCATGTCCCCACGCCGAAGCATCTGTTTTGGATCCCGAACTAGCTCTCTTGGTACATAAATGGTGTCAGATAGGTCAAGTCGGCTCTGAACATTCTTCGTGCGCATACACGCAATGTTGTTATCAGACTGGTATGTTGTTACATCGGACGGACTAAATGTTAAGCCACGGATGAACTCACATACTTCACGGACGGGCTTCTGCTCCCAAGGGTTTGAGATCATTCGGCTGTAGCCTCCAGAATGGCTACGTCAATCTGATCCAGTCTATCCGATATATCTGCCTCAAGACTCCTTATGCGTTGGATAATATCTCGCGGTTTGTCGTGCTCCGCTGCGACGTGGATCACTGGCGCATAAGCCCCAGCGGTCAGATTGTAACCTCTTTCAACGATCTGCTCCAACTCCCCCCACCACTGCCGGGCCTCGGCTTTCGCCTTGTCCTCCTCGGACTTCCAATCAATTGACTCACCTTTCGCAAAGCATCGGTAGGCATTGGGCACGTACTTGAGATCGTTGTTCGAGGGGTCATCATTTCGTTTGTCGTCGAGAGTAAAGCCATCGCCGGTAACCTCGTAGAACCAGACTCTATCTGTGCTGCCGCCCTTCGTGAAATACAGGATGGAAGTCTTTACGCCGGTGTACGGCTTGAAGCATCCTGCAGGGAGTGAGATCACGGCCTCGATCTGATTTTCATTCACAAGTCTTTCGCGGAGATCCTTGTGAGCAGTGCTTGAGCCGAATAGGACGCCCTCGGGCACAATAATCGCACAACGCCCGCCGATATCGAGCAGGGACAAGCAGAGCTGAATGAATAGCAGCTCTGTCTTTCGCGTCTTGATCGGCATTCGGTCTTCGTTTACATCAGATATATCTACGCTGCCCGTGAAAGGTGGATTCGTAAGAATTATATCGAAGCTAGAGCGCTCCGGCATGAATGTCTTGGACAGAGTATCCTGATACAGGAAGTAAGGATGCTCGATTCCGTGGAGCATCATGTTCATCATTCCGAGGCGGGCCATTGTGGTATCGAAGTCGTAGCCAACGAACTGCGCGCAGGATGGTTTGTCGTCCCAGACCGGAAACAGATTGTGTGGAGTCCCATCGGGAAGCTTGATCCTCACGTCCCCCGGCGTCCGTTCGTAAGCCATGTGCTGGAACGCAGCAATAGGGAAGCCACCAGTGCCTGCGGCTGGGTCGCAGATGTATTCGGTAGGCTGTGGGTCTACCAGTTCCACAATTGTCCGCACGATATGGCGCTTGGTCAGGAACTGGCCGTTCTTGCCGGACTGGCTCAGTTCTCCTAGTAGAGTCTCGTAGATCTCGCCCTGAGTGTCCACATCGAGCCCGGTAATATCGATATCGTTGATGATGTCTATCGCGCCCTGCAGAAGGGAGGGCTTAGGGATGATAAAAACTGCATCCCGCATCGCTCGCGCGAAGAGCTCATCGCCTACCTTAGGGCTTCTGAGGAATGGAAAGACTTCATCACGGACGATTCGCAGCGCCTCATCCGCCGAACTCAGGTCTTTTATGTACGACCACTTGCAGTGCTCGTTCCCCTCGAACCTGGACACCGTACGCTTCTTGTCCTTTATCTCCTGGTCGTCGAGGTCAGAGAGGCGCTTCAGGAAGATCAGATAGGATATCTGTTCTATCGCCGAAAGCGGGTTTGCTATGCCTCCCGACCAGAACAGGTTCCACAGCCGGTCGATCTTTGCTTTCCAGTCTTCCCTTGCCATTGGTAGTCCTCTTTATGCAACAAGCCGTTCCACAAATCCGAGTAGCTCATCGAGTTGTTCCTGAGTAAAGAGCCGCTCAACTGCATTGCGGCCAAAGCGAGTGAACGGCGGCTCAAACAAGTCATTGTATGTCAGCCTGGCAGGTCGGTCAAGTTCAGCTTCGTGAACGATTACCGAACGCACCACCCTGATAAACAGAATCTGATCGGCGCTGTAGCTCTGATGTTCCGCAATGAACCTGTCGAATGCCTCTCCGATCTCATCGGCCTGTGTCTTTAGCTGAGCCAGATTCAGCGCGTGCCGCACGAAGTCTACCAGCCCAGCCCTATCCACGCCATAGGTTGCTTTCAAGTTCTGTTCGGTGATGAACAGATCAGCCTGATCCAGCGTTTCAGCGAGATTGTGCAGGTCCTGCTCAGTTATGGGCTCGCCGCGCTTGATCTTCTGCATCGTGGGGTCGGATTCCGCCAGTTCGCGAATCCGTGCCTCCACTTCCTCGCGGTAGCTCTCCACATATGCGCCCTCACCGCCCGGGCCAAAAGCAATCCACCGGCGATCAATGACCGTATCTTCCAGATTCAACTCAATCAGTGACCGCCCATTCGCCCGCCGGTAGCGCATCAGCGGCGCGAACGTGTCCCGGAGCTTCAGTATCCGATCATAGTCGAGTGTGGCCCAGAACGGCTCCGCAATTGCGTCCATAAGCTCACGTTCGTGGACCTTGACCTCTCGCAGGTTTGTGGGCAAAAGTCTGAGGTCTGCCCGGATTCGCTCTTTCTGCCGCTCTATCTCAGCCTCATCATTTTGCAGGTGTCCCAAAGCGAGGCGCTCGGTCTTGAGGGCAAACACCATAGCGGCTTCGTCGACATCCATCAGGAAGCGGCACAGAGGGGCGATCTTCGCACGCAAGTGAGTCAGTTCGGGCGCCCCCGGCCAAGCCCAGAATGTCGGTTGCGCTGCTTGCTCGATATCGGCGTGGGCTGCACTGATTTCGGCAAAACCTGATGGCAGAAGCTCAATGGTCGCCCGCAGCTCGCGACCGAGTTGAAATGCCTTGTCGCTTTCTCCCAAGCCCTGAAGCAGTTCCATTAGATCGATCTGGGTCCTGAACCTGCGCACAGGCAGGGCCTCGCTGGCGTCCGGTGTGTGCCCTTCCGGGGTCATCTCGAAGTAGGTGAAGTTATCCCAGTGATCGATAATCAGGAAGTGCGGTTTCTCTTTGCACCAGGGTTTCATATTACTCGGTTCTAGCAGGCGGGTTCCGCGCCCGATCATCTGCCAGAACTTCACGCGGCTGTAGACCGGCTTTGCAAAGACGAGGTTAACCACTTCCCGGATATCGACGCCGGTGTCCAACATGTCCACCGATATCGCCACGCGCGGGTAGTTCTCGTTCTTGAAGCGCTTGAGCATCCGCTCAGCGCCTTCCATGTGGGAATCGATAACTTCCACCAAGCGCCCTCTGTACTCTGGGTAAAGCCTTTCAAAGGCCTTATAGAGGTTCATGGCGTGCCGGTGAGATATGGCGAAGATGATGCTCTTACCGGGCAGAGTGCCGGTGGAATCCTTGATGCAGATATCCATGAACTCTTGAACCAGAGCTTCGTCAGTGCCGGCGTTGGTCACTCGGCGCTCAAGGTCGGTGCCCTCGAAGTCAATTTCATCAAGCGTAATCCCTTGGGCCTCAACCTGTTGCTTAATCTCCGGCGGGAGATCGTGGGCCTTAATCCCCCTGAGCTGGAAACGCGTCTGCGCGGAATAGACTTTATAGTCGGTCAGATACGGCGGCGTGTTGTTGACGGCATCCTCGAACGGATAGGAGAATGTGGGAAGCCTGGTGTCACATTCGAAGAGACTGAACGTGTTACGCTCTATGAAGTCTACCGGGGTGGCGGTGAGCCCGAGCTGATATGCATCGAAGTAATCGAGCAGTCTTTTGTAGCGGTTGTAGATGGATCGATGTGACTCATCGCAGATCACGAGGTCAAAGAAGCCCACTGACACGCTGTCCATCGCCTGCATCATAGACGGGTATGTGGTAACAAAAGCCCGAGCGCCCGTGTCGATCTCACCGGCTTCAATCCGAGCCCGAGTAATCGACGGCAGATGCTCCTTGAGGTCGTCCATAGCCTGGTCAGCCAGCGCTCGGCGGTCAACCAGGAAGAGCACACGCTTCACCCAATTGGCTCTCATGAGCCCATCAATGAATGCCATTGCTATGCGAGTCTTACCGGTGCCGGTGGCTAGCACAAGCAGAAACTTCCGGCGCTTGGCCTCAAGCCTCTCGTAAACCCTCCTGATCGCTTCGATCTGGTAGTCCCGGTCGACTATTGAGTTGTCAATTTCTGTCGCGCGGAGAGATAGGCGATTTGCATTCTGGAATTGCCTGGCCTCAAGATCATCCAAGCTCAGAAAGCCCTGCACAGGTCTGGGACCCGCCCAACTCCGATCCCAGAACCAGATCTCAGGGCCATTGGTCATAAAAATGAATGGCTCTCGGCCAGTCTCCCGCAGAATGGCATCAGCATAGTCAGAGGCCTGTTGTTTGCCGACCAAAGCGTCCCGCGCTGTCTTCTTCGCCTCTACTAACGCGATGGGTGTCCCTGTCCTGTCGAGGAGAACATAGTCGCAGAAGCCGTGGTTGGTGCTACTGAGCAGAGCTTCCGGGGAATAGCGGACAAGCAGTTCCTGGCTGACGCGGGACGAGTCATCCACGCCCCATGCAGCCTGATGCAGTCGTCTGTCTATTAGTAGTTGGCGAGTGTCCTTCTCAAGCATTGCTCAGCGTCCCACCATTAGTGTGGCTGCCCGGTCTTGGAAAGGTAACCGGGTGTCTGATTTCCACCGAGCACAACTTCAGCCCGACAATGTAGCGTTCTACCTTACAGAATGAGTTTCCTGCGCAGACAGTCGAACGACGTGCGTTCTTGTCAGTTCTTCAAACACGCGGACTAGTGCATCTTTCAATAAGAAACGCTACGGCGCGCTCGCAGGGGAAGTGCGTGAGTGTATTAGAATCAGGCGACAGCATTCCCCACTGAGTGACAGAGTTCTCTGGTAGGGCGGCCGTTCCGTGTGCGACCTGCAACCTTCGTCAGGCAGCGAGCCTGACGCGATATCGGCGTTTGTCACCGAACACGATTTCAAATGTGGCCATTCCCTCGAATCCCTTCGGGGCTACCATTGAACTGTATATGAGGGTCGTCGGTTAACTCCGACGACCCTCGCTGCTTTTTAGGGCATCTCGGGTCTACCAACTGGGCCTCAACGACACGAGCATTGGAATCCACGCTGATCCTAACCACATACTGAGAAAGAACTGCCTTTCGTCTTCCAGGCTTAGCCGACCTAAAGGAAGCAACGATTGTATCCCTGCTTTCCCGTATCTCCTCAACCGTAACCCTGCTTGGCCTTGGAACCGACTCCAGACGCTTTAGTCTGGCAATAACATCTGATATCTCCTTTATCTTCTGCTCCATCTCAGGGACAAGAGTGCCGGATGCAGCAAGATCTAGAAGATTGCTCATCTGCTTCTCGAGATCGGCTATTTGCTTCCTTCTTTCAGCTGAGGTAGCAGCAAACTTCTCCCACTCAGCATCTATCTCTTGATTAACCTCATCAATCCAGCGTGAAAGATCTCCATTATCATCCGAAAGCCTGCTTAGGAGCTTCTCAAAGATAAGTGTCTCGAACTGTTCCTTTGGAATATACCAGGATCTGCCACAACCTGCCCCACGTCTGTAGAGGTGTGCCCCACAAGCATAATAATCTCCACCATGGCGCTTTGCCCCTGCATATCTGCTTCCGCAATGAGCACACACCATAGGCCCACTTGAGAGGGCAAAACGTGAAATAGGTTTTGTTGCCTTGCGCTGGGGGTCTACTTGTCTTGCCAATGCAATAAGGTCTTCACATTCTTCTTTACTTATGATTGCTGGATGAGCTTCTTGGGTGACAACCCACTCGGAAGTGCTACGTCTGACTACGCCGTCCTCGTCCTGGCAATTTCTTCTGTTCCAGATGCTGTAGCCAGCATATTGTAGAAGCTTATCCTTTTCGCCAATGAGAGAATAAACAGTGGATGCTGACCAGCCCATCTTGCCTGACGGAGTAGGAATTTCAAGTTCAGTCAGTCTATCAGCTATAAGCCTGTATCCGAGTCTCTCCTTAAGCCGCCATGCGCGCATGGTCGCTTGGGTTCTGCTGGGAGAGCGGCTTGTAGAAGACCTCAGCAAACGCCCGCACTTCTGACCAGTAGTATACGCTGTTATAACCAAATGCCCACAACAGGTTCTGCCTGATCACTCGATAAGTGAATCTGGAAAGCGCGAGCATCTCGGGGATGCGGGATATATCGTCACCCATCAGCGTAACATCACTCGATTGTCTGGCAAGATCGGTCCCACCTCCGATAGCTATGCCTACATCAGCATCGGCAAGCGCTGGCGCGTCGTTTATACCGTCGCCGGCCATATCCATTCCGATCCGACCTCGCCTGAGTTCTCTTAGCCCGCCAAGAATGAAAGGGCTTCCGAGAATGACTAGAACTTGGGTAGAAAGGATAAACATCGCCCAGCGGATCCCCTGAACTTCTGCTACGCCAAGATCCGCTTCGGAAGTGGTGTAGAGCACAAGGCTCAGCATCATCACGTTCATTGCGAGGAACGCGCCGATACCTAAGCGGAGAAGAAGCCAAGTAGCGAATCCTTCCTCACACTTGGCATGGACTATCTGATGGACAAGATGGCATCCATAGCAGCAGTAGTGGCGCTCACCATCGGGAGAGTAACCGTTGCCCGTAAACGGCAGGCCACAGTAGTCGCAGATTCGGCTCTTGGTCATCAGCGATGCATTCCCCCGATAGCCGGATGTGGTACCGGCACCACTCCCGCTACTTTGCCGAGAGTGATCAATCCTATCGCGACAAGGACGACTCCGGCTGCTCTCATCCCGACTTTCGCGAACCTGCGGTCGAGTCCCACGCCAAAGAGCCCGACAGCCAGCAAACCCGGGGCAGTGCCAACACCCATTCCCGCCATGAGCGCCATTCCGTGAGCCACGTTGTGGGAGAGCGCCGCGATGGTAAGCAGTCCCATGGGCAGCGGACATGGCAGGAACCCTACGCCAAGACCGAGGGTGAATGCCGCTGCCGGGCTCGGGCTGGAAAAAAGCCCTCCGAATAGGCCGCGAACAAATCCGGCCTCGGATATTCCTTGAAGCGCTTTGATGGATGGCAGCCTGACACCCATCATTAGGAGTCCAAACGTGATGGTGATAAGCCCCGCAACCACGCGCAGGACGGGGGCAAATGATGCAATAGATGAGTCCTTAAACACTACGACGCCCAAGGCTCCGGCTATTGCTCCGAGGAAGATGTAGGTAAATGTCTTGCCTGTCACGAAGAGCAACTGCCGAAAAGTAGCCTTGCTCTTTTTCGATGACTTGGCAAGGTGCAGCAGAAAACCTCCACACATGCCCAGGCAGTGTGGAGTGTTAAGAATACCTGCAACAGGTCCTGTCACAAACGCGGCGAGCATAATCACAGTCCTCCAGTTCTTTCCTGACTATGTTTATGCTCGCCGGGTGATAAGTGTAAACTGCAGTTAGTCTTGTGTTCAGTTGCCTTTGCCTCCGCGATAGCCCTGGCCGCCTGGACCACCCATACCGCATCCCAGTCCGAGCCTATAACCCATACCTACTCCGAATCCTGGTCGGTTCTTTACAAGGCTACGCAATTTGGCCTTCTGCGCCGACGTCAGGACTCTCATTACTGCGAAAGTCCTGTCCACCATCGCGTTCCGGATTCGTGTTCGGATACTATCCACTTCCGCTATCTTGCTTCGAATGCCGGACTCGTCTGGTTTCTCAGCAGTCCATAGCTTGGCAAGCTCGCTCAGCTCAGTCTGCAGTTGAGTGCGAAGTTGTTGAGTATCGGATATGAACTGGTTTGTTATCTTCTGAAGTTGGGCGACCTGATCATTGCTCAGGTTCAACTCGCTTATGGCTGCGGGCCCCATGCCCAGCCCCAAACCCAGTCCGCATGAGCCGGGCATCCCCGCGCCCATCCCCATTCCTTGTCCCGGTCCACCGCGCCCACGTTGAGCGATTACTGTTCCAGCAGTGAGCACCAGCGCAGAGATTAACAGCGTAACAAGTAACTTGATTCTCATAACGTTTCCTCCTTATCGGAACTAGATGTTAGGTTCCCAAGAACCGGTGAGTTGACGCATTGTTACAGTATATTGTTCTGCTCATCGACAAAAACCATAGTCAGACTGAAGCCCGGCAGTTCGAATTCATCAACCGAGCAGTATGACAGGATTATCACATTGTCGCCGACAGTCTGTGCGAATGCCGAGATAGTCTGCCACAGCATACCTCAACGCACCCACACCCAGATTCGAGCAGTGCACTTTCTCTCCGGGCAATCCGCCAAGATACTCTGAAACGCCTTCCTCAGTTATATGCGCCGCTTCACGAATAGTCTTGCCGAGAGCCATTTCGCAAGTCGCGCTGCCGCTTGCGATTGCGGCGGGACAGCCCTGGCACAGGAAAGAGATGTCGCGTATCGCGTCATCCTCGACGCGGACGCAAATCCGAAGGAAATCACCGCAGTCAGGGTCTCCGATGGTCCCCGTGCCGTTAGCGTCGGCAAGTTCACCGACACATCTGGGGTTCATAAAGTGGTCTATAATGATCTCATTATACATGGCTCGTATCCGACCATATATCCGCGCGCATGAACTTTGCTGAAGCCCTCGCGCTCACCCGGCCGTTCTGAACGACCTTGGCGTCAAGCATAAAAAGAGGCGAACGAGAACGCACCAACGATGCACTCACCGTCACCACGCTGCCGACCCACAGGGGTTCTATGTATTCGATATGCATGTCCGCGGTTACCGCTGGTATGTCCTTAATTAAAAGGCAATTTGTCATGGCACAGTCGAGGACAGTAGCTATGATGCCGCCGTGTATGATTCCCGGATAGCTCTGGAATCTCTCTTCGCAAAACCACTCAGCCGAGACAGCATCGACGCCACTTAGGTCGAACACCAGCCCCAGACCGTCTTCACCATGCCCGCAGGCGAAGCAGTCACGGTGAAGACCGGCGGCACTGCCGGTATCCTCCGCATACAACTGCTTCGCAGCTTGCGCCTGTCCTAGTGATCGCAAAGGTTGGCTCCTGTTTCCAACGTTCCACTAAGATATGCAGCCACTATCTCGGCGGGAGGAGCAACCGGAGCGCCTATACACACCTGAATTCCGTTCTGTGCGAACAACCCCTGTGCGCGACCACCCATTCCTCCGGCTATAATGACGGTGGCTCCCATCTCGTGCAGCCACCTCGGAAGCAGCCCAGGTTCGTGCTCAGGCGCGGGGATCGCCTCTGTGTTCGTGATCTTCTTGCTCTCCGGGTTTACGTCGACGATTGTAAACTCGTCGCAATGCCCAAAGTGGGGGCAAAGCAGGCCATTTGAGGTTGGAATAGCGATTTTCATGATCTTGTTCAGTTATCCTTTCATTTATGAGTCATTGAGTTTTGTGCTTACGGTATTCCACAGGCTTCTGATATCCTGTGCCGCAATGCTGTTGTCGTGTTCGATAACACTCTTACCTTCTATCTGAGCCCGGGTGACTGCCGTATCGTAATGGATTTCGCCCAGCATATCCATGTTCTTCTCGAGGCAGTGCTCGCGAATCCTCGCGGTCATCTCGGGATTGATGTCACTCTTGTTCACGCAGACTGCCGTGGGGATATCGAAGTGTCCGGCGAGATCTGCCACACGATCCAAATCGTGCAGTCCAGACAGCGTCGGCTCTGTCACTATGAGCACCAGGCTTGCTCCGGTGATCGAGGCTATGACCGGACAGCCTATGCCGGGCGAGCCGTCGATGATTACGAGGCCCAAGCCGTTTTCCTCCGCGATTCTACTTGCCTCTCTTCTTATCATCGTGACCAGCTTGCCGGAGTTCTCTTCGGCGATCCCAAGCTTTGCGTAAACCATCGGGCCGTGTCTGGTCTCGGAAACAAACCACTCACCGTTGATGCTCGGTGAGAAGATCACGGCATCAACGGGGCAGAAGTGCGAGCAGACTCCGCAGCCCTCGCAGGCTATCGGGTCGATCCGATAGGTCTTGCCAATCAAGTCGTTCGCTGGGCCGTCGAGGCTGATCGCGTCAAACTTGCACACCGAAGCGCATTTTCCGCATCCCATGCACTTGTCGGCTGCGATTGACGCGGTCTTGCCGCCACTGAACTCCTCACGGCGCACAATCTTTGGAGACAGCACCAGGTGGAGGTCGGCGGCATCCACATCGCAGTCGGCAAGGAC
>JAJFTD010000197.1 GCA_021373255.1 bacterium | reverse complement strand
GATGATTATGCCAGGTGACAACGTGACAATATCGGCAGAACTTATTGTGCCGATTGCTCTGGAGCAGGGTCTTAACTTCGCTATCCGCGAGGGTGGACATACCGTCGGAGCTGGCGTTGTATCTGAGGTTATTGATTAAATGAATTGAATGATGGGCTGGGGAAGTATCCGGCCCATCATTAGGATCATCGGTTGGCTTGAGCCAGTCCGTTGATAAATCCGGAGAATTGGAATTATGCGCAAGGACAAGGTAAGAATCAGGCTTAAGGCGTTTGATCATCGGGTGCTGGATCAGAGCGCTGAGAGAATAGTGGAGACCGTGCGTCGCACGGGTGCCAGAATCTCTGGTCCGGTGCTTCTTCCTACCGAGAAGGACATCTACTGCGTAAACCGCGGCACCACTATCGATAAGGAATCGATGGAGCACTTTGAGATTCGGACGCATAAGCGTCTGATCGATATCTTGAATCCGGGGCCTAAAACGATCGACGCTCTGATGCGTCTCGACCTGCCCAGCGGCGTGGATATCGAGATCAAGCTTTAGGGGATCATCAAATGGTCAATGGAATTCTTGGAAAGAAGCTGGGAATGACCCAGATCTTCGATGAAAGTGGGCAGCTCGTTCCGGTTACAGTTGTCGAAGCGGGTCCGTGTGTTGTTACACAGATCAAGACTGAGAAGACTGACGGCTACGAAGCTGTACAGCTCGCTTTCGGTGAAGTAAAAGAAAAACGTATAAACAAGCCGCTCAAGGGGCACTTCGCAAAGGCCAGCGCGCCTTCGAAACGCCACTTGCAGGAAGTGGAAGCGGATGACCTCAGTGACGTTGCGTTGGGCATGGAGATTAAAGCGGATATCTTCAACGCCGGCGATCTTGTGAAGGTCACGGGCACGTCTAAAGGCAAGGGCTTTGCTGGTGCCGTGAAGCGATATCACTTCCACGGCGGCGACCAGACTCACGGCTCTATGATTCATAGAAAGCCGCAGTCCGGTGGTGCCACTGATGCCGCTCGCACCTTCAAAGGTGTGAGACGCCCTGGTCATATGGGCAGCGAGACCGTTACCCAGCGTGGACTTACTGTCTATAGAGTAGACGCCTTCCGGAATCTGCTCCTCATTGAGGGTTCGGTGCCGGGCGCCAACGGCGGACTTGTTCTGATCCGCAGGCAGATGGTAGGAGGATAGGCAGATGGCGAAGGTCAGTCTGAAGAATATGGCCGGAGAGCAGGTCGGGGACCTGGATTTAAAGGCCGAAGTTTTTGGAGTCGAGCTGAATATACCGCTGATGCACCAGGCTGTGGTCGCTGAAGAAGCGAATATGAGGCAGGGAACTGCCGATACGAAGAGCCGGGCGGAAGTCAGTGGTGGTGGAGCAAAGCCGTATCGCCAAAAGGGAACGGGTAGGGCGCGCCAGGGATCGACCCGGGCTCCGCACTATTATCACGGTGGCGTTACGTTTGGTCCTACTCCTCGGAGCTATGACAAGGCTCTGCCGAAGAAGATGAGAAGAGGCGCATTACGCTCTGCTCTATCGGCAAAGGTCGCTGATGAGTCCGTGATTGTGGTAGACGAAATTAAGCTGGATTCAATCAGCACAAAGAAAATGGCAGCGCTCCTGAAGGGCCTTGAGGCCACTGGAAAAGCACTCGTGGTGCTAGATGGAGTTACAGAAGAAATCCTGAAATCATCTAGGAATATCCCGCGTTTGTTGATCCGCGTTGCTCCGGCCGTGAGCGTTCGTGATATATTGAACGCCGACAAGATCGTCATGACCCGTGGGGCTGTGGCGAAGCTTGAGGAGGTCTTTGCTTAGATGAAGGATGCATATACCATCATTAAGCGGCCGTTGATTACTGAGAAGAGTATGAGTATCTCGGCAACGAGTAAGTATGCTTTTGAAGTAGATATCAACGCCAATAAGATTGAGATAGCCGATGCTGTTAAGAAGCTTTTTCCGCAGGTGGACGTGGTCAAGGTGAACACGCTTCGCGTTAAGGGAAAGTCGAAGAGAGTCGGCCGGATGCCCGAGGGCAAGACTGCAGACTGGAAGAAGGCGTATATTACGCTCGCTCCAGGACAGCGGATCGAAATCTTCGAGGGCGCCTAAGCTAGGAGGATTTTATGGCGGTTAAAGAGTTTAAACCTACATCGCCTGCCCTTCGCTATTATACTGTGGCCTCCTTTGAGGAGATCACGAAGTCAAAGCCTGAGAAGAGTCTGCTTAAGCCGATCAAGAGGACCGGCGGACGCAACGCAACGGGCAAGTTGACTGTACGCCATCAGGGCGGTGGGCACAAGAGGCAGTATAGGATTATTGATTTCAAGCGCGACAAGATTGACGTTCCAGGTAAGGTTGCGGCCATAGAGTATGACCCGAACCGCTCTGCCAGAATCGCGCTAATCAACTACGTCGACGGCGAGAAGAGGTATATCCTTTGGCCGTTAGGTCTGAGCGTTGGCGATAATGTTATTTCGTCCGAAACGGCTGACATTCGGCCCGGAAATTGTATGCCGCTTGCTAACATCCCGCTTGGAACTCAGGTTCACAATGTGGAGATGAAGGTTGGCAAGGGTGGACAGATTGTCCGGAGCGCTGGCCTTTCTGCGCAGCTTATGGCGAAGGAAGGCAAGTATGCAACACTGAGGCTGCCATCGGGTGAAATGCGCAATGTGCCGATTATGTGCAAGGCTACTATTGGTACACTCGGCAACATCGAGCATGAGAATATCTCGATAGGTAAGGCTGGAAGGTCGCGGTGGAAGGGCATTAGGCCTACGGTCCGCGGCGTCGTTATGAACCCGAGAGACCACGCACACGGTGGTGGTGAGGGTAAGTCGCCGGTTGGACGGAAGACCCCTGTATCCAAGTGGGGTAAGCCGGCTCATGGAACCAAGACCAGGGGCAAAAAGCAGTCCGACGTCTTGATTGTGAGAAGAAGAAATGTTAAGTAGGAGGAATGGCTAGTGGCGCGTTCACTTAAAAAGGGACCCTACGCGGACTCGAAGCTCCTTAAGAAGATCGAAGATATGAACGCGAAGGGCGAGAAGAGGATCTTACAGACGTGGTCCAGACGCTCGACGATCTACCCGTTGATGATCGGGCATACACTCGCGGTGCACGATGGCCGGAAGCACATCCCTGTTTTCGTAACTGAGAACATGGTCGGTCATAAGTTAGGCGAGTTTGCTCCGACGAGGACGTTCAGAGGTCACGGCCATCATACAGAGCGTTCGAGCTCGTTGAAGTAAGACTTAGGAGGCCAATCGTATGCAGGCAATAGCAAAGGCGCGCTTTGTGCGCACCTCGCCGCGGAAGGCCCGCCTTGTGATAGATGAGATCCGGGGCAAAGATGTCAAGGACGCCCTGGGGATCTTGCAGTTCACGCCGAATTTTGCGGCGAGGCTGATCGAGAAGGTCCTCAAGTCGGCTGTGGCTAACGCGGAAAATAACCACCATCTGAATGGTGACAGTTTGAAAGTATCGCTGGCTATGGTGGATGGCGGACCGATGATGAAGCGTGTTCGTTATGCCCCTATGGGCCGTGGTTACAGAATGGTAAAGAGGCTCAGTCATATCACCATTGGTGTGGAAGAGACAGAGCCTAAGCCGGAGAAGAAGCCTAAGCGCAAAGAGATTGCACGGACGGCTAAGCCGACTGCCAGAACAAGTAAGCCAGCAACTCCGGCCAGCAGTGAAGCGGCGGCAGCGCCTAAGAAGAGAGCGCCCCGCAAGAAAACAACATCCGAAGGCGTGGCGGACGCCGAGGGAGGCAAGTAGTTGGGTCAAAAAATCCATCCTATAGGATTCCGCATCGGAGTTATTCGTGAGCCCGAGAGCAATTGGTACGCGGACAAAGAGTTCCCCGTGTTGGTGATTCAGGACGCGAAGATTCGGAAGTACATAAAGAAGAGCCTCTACCAGGCAGGTATATCTCGTGTTGAGATAGAGCGTGCAGCAAACAAGGTAAAGGTTACTGTCTTTACTGCGAAGCCTGGAATCATCATTGGCCGCGGCGGCAAGGGTGTTGACGAATTGCGAGCGGAGATTGAAAAGATCTCGGGTGGCAAGATGGTCCATGTCAATGTTCAGGAGATAAGAAGCCCTGAACTGGACGGACAGCTTGTTGCTGAGTCCATAGCCCAGCAGATCGAAAAGCGCATCTCCCACAAGAGAGCGTCGAAGCAAGCTGTGCTTAGGACCATGCGAATGGGTGCCAAGGGTATCAAGATTCGCGTAGCGGGACGACTCGGCGGTGCTGAAATGGCTCGTGTCGACGGTGAGAAAGCTGGAAAGGTGCCGCTTCATACACTGAGAGCGGACATCGACTATGGCTTCACCGAGGCTAAGACCACTTATGGCCATATCGGTGTTAAGGTATGGATCTACCGTGGTGATATCTTGCCGGGTGCGAAGCGTGAAGAACCGAGCGAGGAACAGATTATGGCTGCGAGAAGGCCACGCAGACCGAGAGGCGAGCGAGGCGAGCGCTCCGATAGGGGCGGACGCGGCGGATTTGGCGGCGGACGTGGCGGCGGTGGTCGCGGCGGACGTGGCGGCGATAGGAGAAGTTAAGCCAAATGCTGATGCCTAAAAGATTGAAATATCGCAAGCAGCAACGAGGTTCTCGCGCTGGTAAAGCCAACAAAGGTAATAAAGTGAGTTTCGGCGAGTACGGACTCCAGGCGTTAGAAGCGGCTTGGATTACTGCTAATCAGATTGAAGCGGCCAGAATTGCTATCACCAGGCACATCAAGAGAGGTGGCCAGGTATGGATTCGGATCTTCCCGGATAAGCCATTCACAAAGAAGCCGGCTGAGACTCGTATGGGTAGCGGTAAGGGTAGCCCCGAGGGTTGGGTTGCTGTGGTTAAGCCTGGTAGAATGCTTTTCGAGATGGCGGGCGTTGATGAGGCTCTGGCGAAAGAAGCTATGAGACTCGCTATGCACAAACTCCCGATTGCAACCAGGTTTGTGACCAGGAAAGAGCAGAGTGAGATCAGTGAGACAATCTGAGTTTCGTAAGAAGGTTAAAGAAGCCAGTGGTCCTGAACTGGATACGCTGCTTAAACAGGAGCAGGAAAACCTCTATAAAATGAGATTGCAGATTGCACTTAAGCAATTGGACAATCCTCATGCTATAGGCGATGCCAAAAAGAACGTGGCCCGGATCAAGAACGAGCTTCGTGGCCGCGAATTGAAAGCAGGCAAGGAATCCTAGTTATGGAGAGAGGCAGACGAAAAGTCCGAAGCGGACGCGTGATCAGCGATAAGATGGACAAGACGGTTATTGTTGCAATCGAAACGCTGGTCAGACACCCGCTATATGGCAGAATAGTGCGCAGAACTACCAAGTTCAAAGTGCACGATGAAACTAATGAGTGCGGAATTGGCGATACTGTCGAAATTACGGAGACCAGGCCGCTGTCAAAGGACAAGAGATGGCGCGTGTCTCGCGTGATCGAGAAGGCCAAGTAATAGGCTTACAGGTAACGGGTTACAGGGTTATCAAGTGAGTGCGAGAAAATCATTTTTCAAAGAGATTATGCTCGCTTGTGGATTCGGTGATACCGAAATTACAACCGCTTGCTAATGTTACCTGTAACCTTGCCCAGAGAGGATTTGAGGAATGATACAGCCCTATACGCGACTGAGAGCGGCTGACAACTCGGGAGCGCGTGAGATCCTTTGCATAAGAGTTCTAAAGGGATCTAATGCGCACTACGCAGGTGTTGGGGACATCATTATTGGCGCGGTCAAACAGGCTACTCCGGGCGCAACCGTGAAGAAGAGTGAGGTTGTGCGGTGTGTGGTTGTTAGGACGAAGAACGACATCCAGAGGCCGGACGGATCAGTGCTACGGTTCGACGATAACGCGGCGGTTGTTATAAATACAGCCAACGAGCCCAGAGGTACAAGAATCTTTGGTCCTGTGGCCAGAGAGTTACGCGACAAGGGGTTCATGCGAATTATCTCGCTTGCGCCCGAGGTTCTCTAGGTTAGTCGTCGATTTCGGACCGCGATGGAGATGCAGAGATGAAAACGAAGAAACCTGTTTTTGAAGGTAAATTGAAGCTGAGAAAGGGCGATGAGGTTATCGTTCTTTCCGGCAAGGATAAGGGAAAGCGCGGCAAGGTTCAGGGGACCATTCCCGAGCAGGGAAAGGTCATCGTAGAAGGCGTTAACATTGTTACTCGCCACCAGAAGCCGCGTTCGCAGTCCTCGCGGGCTATGGTTAAGCAGCAGCTCGGTGAGGTGCAGATGCCGCTGGCGATTCCGTCGAGCAAGGTGATGCTGGTTTGCCCGAAATGCAATAAGGAGACCAGGATGGCTCGGACCACGACCGGGAGCGGTGATATGGCGCGTAAGTGCCGGAAGTGCGGCGAGTTGATTGACGGTTAGGAGAGTTAACTCATGGCGAGACTGAAGGACAAGTATAAAAACGAAGCTCTGCCGACCCTGATGAAGACGTTCGAATATAAGAACGTGATGCAGGCGCCGCGCCTTGTAAAGGCAATAGTGAGCATGGGCGTTGGTCAGGCGACTCAGGATGCAAAGTTACTGGATGGCGCGATCAACGATATGGCTATAATCACCGGACAGAAACCGGCGATTACTCTGGCAACGAAGTCGATCTCGAACTTCAAGGTTAGAGCCGGCAACCGGGTAGGTTGCAAGGTTACCCTGCGCGGAGATATGATGCATGAATTCCTGGACAGGCTTTTCAATATTGTTCTGCCCAGAGTTAGAGACTTCGGCGGAGTGGCGCCCGACTCGTTCGATGGACGCGGAAATTTCAGTATGGGTCTGAAAGAGCAACTGGTGTTCCCTGAGATCGACTACGATAAGGTTGATCGATCCAGGGGAATGAACATTGCTATTGTCACGACTGCAAAGACTGATGAGGAAGCCAGGGTGCTGCTTAAGGCTCTAGGTCTGCCTTTCAGGGAGGCCTAGTCGGATGAAAAAGTATGCTATTGACGCAATCAGAAACGTTGCTCTTGTAGGGCACGGTGGTACAGGCAAGACATCACTTGCCGAATCCATGCTGTATATCTCAGGTGCTATCAGCAGGATGGGACGCGTCGATGATGGGTCTGCGGCCGGAGATTTTGATCCGGACGAAATCCAGAGAAAGATGAGCATCAACGCGGCAGTATTGCCTGTGGAGTGGAAAAACGCGAAGATCAATTTCGTTGACACTCCTGGGTATCCCGATTTTGTCGGAGATGTTATTGGCACGATGAGAGCAGTTGAGGCTGCTTTGATTCTTGTTGATGGAACCGGCAATGTGGAAGTAGGGACGGAAACAGGCTGGGATCTCGCTACTGAAGCTGGGATCACGAAGATGTTCTTTGTGAACAAGCTTGAGAAAGAAAATACTGACTTCTACCGCGCTCTCGAAGCATTGAGAGGGAAGTTTGGTACCAGCGTTGCTCCTCTACAGTTGCCCATTGGCTCGGAAGACAAGTTTGTGGGCATTGTTGATCTTCTGACCCAGAAGGCATACAAGTGGGAAAATGGCAAGATTTCTCCGACGGATATCCCTGCGGATATGGAATCGCAGATATCTGAGATGCGTGAATCCTTAATAGAGTCTGTTGCTGAGATGGATGATGCCCTTATGGAGAAGTTCTTTGATCAAGGAACTCTTTCTGATGAGGACATAGCTAAAGGCCTTGAGATTGGCTTGAGCACAGGTAAGGTAGTGCCGGTGTTGTGTGGCTCAGGAATGAAGATAGTCGGTGTTGACACGCTGATGGACTTCATAGTATCCAGTGTCCCGTCACCTGCATCTACTGCCGGAGTAAAGGGAACGAACCCGTCGGGTGGTGAGGAAACTCGTAAAGCCGATGATCCGTTCTGTGCACTGGTGTTCAAGACAATGGCTGACCCGTATGTTGGCAAGCTGACATACTTCAGAGTGTTTTCAGGAACACTGAAGTCAGACTCACACATTCACAACGCGAACAGGGATGTGGAAGAGAGAGTCGGACAGGTTTACTTCCTTCGCGGGAAGAACCAGGAAGCAACGCCCGAAGTCGGGCCTGGAGATATCGGTGCAGTTGCAAAGCTGCAGGATACAACGACCGGCGATACACTCTGCGATAAGAGCAAATCGATCAAGCTGGATCCTATTGCTTTCCCTGACCCGGTATATTCGCTGGCGGTTAAGGCGAAGACAAAGGCGGACGAGGACAAACTTGGGCCAGCGCTGCAGAAGTTGAGTGAAGAGGACCCGTCCTTCAAAACTCACAGAGACGCAGAGACTAGCCAGACTCTAATGGCGGGGCAAGGTGATACACATCTTGATATCGTTGTTGAGCGATTGAAGAGAAAATTTGGGGTCGAGGTTGAGACTGAGACACCGAAGATCGCTTATCGCGAGACGATTAATGGAACCGCTGAGGCCCAGGGTCGGCATAAGAAGCAGACTGGTGGACGCGGGCAGTTCGGAGACGCTTGGATCAGACTCGAGCCGCAGCCTAGAGGGGCTGGATACGAGTTTGTTGATGCTATAGTCGGCGGTGCGATTCCACGACAATGGATACCATCTGTTGACAAGGGTATACGCGAAGCGATGAGTAGTGGAATCCAGGCTGGCGCTGTGGTTGTGGATATTAAAGCGACCGTTTTTGACGGCAGCTTCCACACTGTGGACTCGTCAGATATGGCATTCCAGTTGGCTGGACGCTTAGGCTTCAGAGCCGCGGCAGAGAAGGCCACTCCGGTTATTCTCGAGCCGGTTCTGGAAGTTGAAGTGATTGTACCCGAAGAATTTATGGGTGACGTAATCGGTGACCTTAACACGAAGCGTGGAAAAGTTGCAGGAATGGAACCCATCGGAGGCGGCAGACAGAAGATTCGTGCTCAGGTGCCGCAGTCCGAGATGCTTAGGTATTCGATTGACCTTAGGTCGATCGCGCGTGGACGCGGCCGTTTCTCGGCGAAGTTCTCGCATTACGAGGATCTGCCGGTGCATGTTGCGCAGCAGGTGATCGCCGAGGCAGAAAAGGCGAAGAAGGAAGAGTAACGAACGGACGGACGGTCTACTGGGATGTGATCTCGGAAGAGGCCGCCACCCGGTAATTTTGAAGGAGTGATTCTGTGGCAAAACAGGCCTTGATTCAGAAACAAAAGGGTCCGCAGAAGTTCAAAGTACGACAATACAACAGATGTGGACTATGCGGCAGGCCGAGAGGATATATCCGCCGGTTCGGAATCTGCCGGATTTGCTTCCGTGAAATGGCGCACCAGGGTTTGATCCCTGGCGTAACTAAATCGAGCTGGTAGTTGTTTTCGGCGCGTGAGGCGCCAATTGCAGCGCAGTGATACTGCGCGGAACTGGAATTTGTTTGACATCGGGCGGCACAAAATGTTAAACTAATGCTTTGTGCGGCCAGGATCAACGGAGGATCAAGCATGACTGTGACGGATCCTGTTGCCGACCTTTTGACGCGGATTCGAAATGCGAATTCGGCAAACCACGATATCGTGGAGGTTCCGGCTTCTAAGCTTAGTATGGAAATACTTCGCATTCTTCGAGACGAAGGTTTCATAAAGAATTATGATCTCCTGAAGGATCGGAAGTTCCCGACCGCTCGGATTGCGTTGAAGTATGGACCCAAGCAGGAAAAGGTAATTAGCAACCTGAAGAGGGTGAGCAAACCCGGACTCAGAGTTTACGCCAAGCGCGATAGAGTACCTAGAGTGCTCCGCGGGTTGGGTGTAGCTATCATTAGCACATCCAGAGGCGTTATGACTGATCGTGATGCTCGGAGACAGGGCATCGGTGGCGAAGTACTGTGCTACGTTTGGTAGAGTAGGAGGGCGAAATGAGTAGAATTGGACAATTGCCTATACCGCTCCCGAGCGGAGTACAGGTCACACAGAGTGAGGGCGTTCTGACAGTTAAGGGGCCTAAGGGCACCCTGAGCAGAAGTTTGCCTGCAGCTATCGCGATCAAGGTCGAAGATGGCATGGTTTTGTGTGAGCGCCCTTCAAACAGCAAAGAGCATCGCTCACTTCACGGCCTTACGAGGACGCTGGTAAACAATATGGTTATCGGCGTTACCAAGGGTTACGAGAAGAAATTGCATGTGCAGGGCGTTGGATACCGAGCCGAGCTTCAGGGCAAAAATCTTAACCTGCAGGTGGGCTTTGCTCACCCGGTGCTGGTTGAACCTATGGAAGGTATCGAGTTCGAGGTTGGTATGGATACCAACACGAGGATGCCGTTCGTAGTGGCCAAAGGTATAGATAAAGAAGTGCTGGGCCAGCAGGCCGCGAACATCCGCCGGATCAAGCCGCCGGAGCCTTATAAAGGCAAGGGCATTCGCTATTCCGATGAGGTGATCAGGCGCAAGGCCGGCAAGAGCGGAAAGGCCACAAAGTAGTATAAACGTGTTCTTAACGGGTGGTGGGTGATTTGCCCGTGGCGCCAAAATTGGCGTGTAAGTTAGGGAACCCATCACCTGATAATCGTGTCTAGTGCCGTATCGCACATTGGGCAACAGGTGCCGCAATGTATGCGGGGTTGGTGCTGGCGAGAGGCTAGGCTAGACATGAGTATCACCTGTAAACCTGATGCCTGGGGGTTATGATGAACAAGAAAGAACTGCTTCGGCAGAAACGTCATAAGAGATTAAGGAAGAAGATGTTCGGGACGGCTGACAAGCCGAGACTGAACGTTTTCAGGAGCATAGCTAACATTTATGCTCAAGTCATCGACGATGCTAGCGGCAAAACACTTGTTGCGGCTTCGACAATTGACAGTGAGATTAAGCCACAGATCAAAACCGGTGGAAATGCTGAAGCTGCTAAACTTGTAGGCCTCTTGGTCGGCAAGCGAGCAAAAGAGAATGGCATTGAAACGGTTGTATTTGACCGTGGTGGTTTCAAATACCATGGCCGAGTCGCAGCGCTGGCAGACGGTGCGCGCGAGGCCGGGCTGAAGTTATAAGAGCCTAGGAGGAAGCATGCCTAAGATAAATGCGGATGCGCTCGATCTCGAAGAGCAAGTCATCCGGACTAACAAGGTTCAAAAGACGCACAAGGGCGGCCGCTCTATGAGCTGGAGTGTCCTGGTTGCAGTCGGCGACCGAAACGGCCATGTGGGCATCGGCCTCGGCAAGGCCGCTGGTATACCTGATGCCATTCGTAAGGGCATTGAGGACGCTAAGAAGAACGTTATCGAAGTGCCGATGGTTGGCACTACGCTCCCGCACGAAGTTGAAGTCGGATTCGGAGCCGCTCTGGTGCGAATGAAGCCGGCATCTCCCGGAACTGGTGTTGTTGCGGGTGGAGCCGTAAGGCCAATCCTTGAACTTGCGGGTATAAGAGACGTTTTGGCGAAATCGCTTGGGTCACCTAACGCTATCAACACGGCCAGGGCTACTATTGAGTGCCTGAAGAGCCTGAGAGTGGCGGAACGGGTCGCTGAGCTGCGTGGCAAGTCGGTGGCATCTATGGTGCCGTGGCTGGTTCGCAAGCGCGCCGAGGAAGAGGCTGCAGTTGTAACGCTGGGCCCCGCCACCGGTGATGAGGCTGAAGAGACAGAAGAACCCAAAAGCGAATAGCTTTTTATGAAGATATGATAGGGTGCGGTTCTGTGCGGAGCGCGGACCCTGTGTGACTGTTAACGAGGCAGAGTATGCTTAAGATTACCTTGAACAAAAGCGTTATTGGATATAATAAGCGGCAGCGGGCTACTGTAAAGGCACTGGGGCTGGGCAAGATTGGCTCATCTGTTGTTCACGCTGATAATGATTGCGTGAAGGGGATGATTACCAAGGTCCGGCACTTGCTTGAAGTTGAAGAGCTGGCTGATCCTGTGGAGGTTAAGGAATGAGACTGGAAGATTTGTATCCTGCTCCAGGATCAACCCATAAGTCGAAAAGAG
Organism: bacterium; assembly: GCA_021373255.1. Lineage (GTDB taxonomy): Bacteria > Armatimonadota > UBA5829 > UBA5829 > UBA5829 > UBA5829. The sequence continues at coordinate 11,490 of JAJFTD010000197.1, read as the reverse complement.
TGGGGCGCGGAATTGGAACCGGGCAGGGAAAGACCGCTGGCAAAGGTCATAAGGGACAGAAGGCCAGAAGTGGTCAGAAGCCAAAACCCGGATTTGAAGGCGGACAGACTCCTCTGCATCGCAGACTCCCACAGCGGAGTGGATTCAGAAATGTAAACCGCAAAATATTTGCGGTGGTTAATCTGGATGATCTTGAAAGATTCGATGCGGGAACGGAAGTCACCCCCGATGTTCTCATTGAGAGTGGATTGATAAAGAATATTTTGGACGGTGTGAAGGTCCTTGGCGACGGTGAGCTGACAAAAGCACTTACTGTAAAGGTGCATAAGTTCAGCAAGAGCGCTGAGGAGAAGCTTAAAGCTGCCGGTGGTACGGCGGAGGTACTGTAAATGCTTGCATCGGTTATGGCAGCCTTTCGTGTCCCTGACCTCAAGAAAAGAATTCTTTTCGTATTTGGGATGTTTGCTGTCTATGTGATCGGGCTTCACATCTCTGTACCGGGCGTGGACACGTCACTTGTAGCAAACAAGTTGGGCACAGGCGGATTGTTTGACGTGCTTGATGTCTTCACCGGAGGCGCGTTTAAGAAATTTACCATCTTCGCGATGGGAATTATGCCTTACATTAACGCGTCGATTATTATGCAGTTGCTTACGATTGCGGTTCCGCAGTTGGAAGAATTGCAAAAAGAGGGCGCCGCTGGTCAGAAGAAGATCAGACTGTGGACAAGATGGGCTACTGGCGGACTTGCGTTATTCCAGGCTATAGGAACTACCAAGTGGCTGGAGTCGTTGGGCGCTCTGCAGATTTCATCCCCGTTCCAGATGGCCCAGGTGGTAATCACATTGGTTGCGGGAACTGCATGTTTGATGTGGGTTGGTGAGATGATCACGGACAAAGGCATCGGCAACGGTGTTTCCATTGTAATCTTCACTGGTATCGTAGCTGTATTGCCGCAGCAGATCTTATCAACAATTGACGTTGTCAAAGTGAACCGTGAATGGTGGGCTTTGTTACTGTTGGTTGCTATACTGGTTGCCACAGTTGCGTTCATGATAGCTGTAACGCAGGCGCAGAGAAAGATACCGATTCAACATGTGAAGCGGGTTGTTGGCAATAAGATGTATGGTGGTCAGTCAAGTTTCCTTCCACTGAAGGTAAACTCAGCTGGTGTTATCCCAATCATCTTTGCCATTTCGATCCAGCTATTCCCAGCGACGATAGTGAATATCTTTATGCCTGGGGAAGCTCATAGTGCCATTGGTCGGTTTATACAGGACGTTGCTAAAGGGTTGAGTCCGGGTGCATCCTGGTGGGGTTCCGCTGCATATGCCATAATGATTATTTTGTTCACCTACTTCTATACTGCGGTTACATTTAATGTTAAGGATGTAGCTGACAATCTGAAGAAGTGGGGAAGTTTCATTCCCGGCATAAGGCCAGGGAAACCTACTCAGGATTATCTGGATAAGATTATGACAAGAATCACACTTTCCGGTGCGATCTTCCTTGCAATTGTTGCGCTTTTGCAGTATTATGTGCCGGTGATAACAGGCATTCAGACATTCAGTCTTGTTGGTGGCACATCATTGTTGATCGTGGTTGGTGTGGCTTTAGAAACTATGCAAGCCATTGAGTCGCATCTTTTGATGAGGCATTACGAAGGCTTCATAAAATAAATATAAAAGAGAATCCGCTGAAGACAATCATCTGTCGGCCTTATGCTGACAGATGATTGTTGACGGCTGGTAGATAATTGAGTGAGGGTAAGATTGAGGATTGTTCTATTTGGACCGCCAGGATCGGGCAAAGGTACGCAGGCTAGCCTGTTAAAAGAAAAGTATGGTGCAGCGCATATCTCAACTGGAGATACGCTACGTGAGGCGGTTGCCAACGGTACCGAAGTGGGCCTGAAGGCGAAGAGCTATATGGAGAAAGGCGAGCTTGTCCCTGACGAAGTGGTAATTGCCATTGCTAAAGATAAGCTGGCTTCGGTTGGGGATAAGGGATTTATCCTCGATGGCTTTCCTAGAACGATCGCACAAGCCCAGGCACTGGATATTGCATTATCGGAGATCGGAAAGCCGCTCGAAGCGGTTGTGAATCTTCGTGTTGATGAAGAGGAATTGGTGAGGAGACTTTCAGGCCGCCGGGTATGCCCGGGCTGTGGAGAACCTTACCATATAGATACAAAGCCGGCTAAGGCCGAGGGCGTCTGTGATAAGTGCGGGACGGCGTTAATTCATCGTGCTGATGATCAAGCAGAAGCCATTCGTAATCGATTGAAAGTATACAATGAGCAAACGGCTCCAGTGCTCGGATATTATGAGAAGTCCGGAATATTAAAGAATATTGAAGCCGTGGGCCAAATCTCAGAAATACACAATCAGATTGTCGAGGCAATTAAGTAATCATGATCACAAAAAAGACACCGGCTGAAATAGAGAAGATGCGGATCGCCGGAGCAGTAGTGGCACGGTGTCTCAAGGATATTTCTGAACAAATTGTTCCGGGCAAGACCACAACACTCGATATCGACCATATGTCGGAAGATTTAATACGGAAGTATGGGGCTATCAGTTCGTTCAAGGACTACAGAGGGTATCCCAACACAGTATGTGTCGCTGTAAACGAGGAAGTGGTACACGGCATTCCAAACGGCAGAATATTACTGCCAGGTGATATAATTGGAATCGATCTTGGGGCAATTGTAGATGGCTGGCATGGCGACTCAGCTATAACTGTCGCAGTAGGCGGTAAAGCTTCAGATGAGGCAATGCGCTTATTAAGAGTGACAAAAGAAGCATTATTTAAGGGTATAGAGCAGGCGCGGCCGGGAAAACGACTTTCAGATATCGGTCACGCAATTCAATCATATGTAGAGAGGCACGGTTATTCGGTTGTAAGAGACTTGGTTGGTCATGGGATCGGCCGGAGTATGCATGAAGAACCACATGTGCCAAACTATGGTGCACCCGGAAGGGGTGTGCGGCTGGAAGAAGGTATGACTCTGGCCATTGAGCCGATGGTTAACATCGGCACGTATGAAGTCGAAACGCTGGGCGACAGTTGGACTGTTGTTACCAAGGACGGGTCGCTTTCCGCCCATTTCGAGCACACGGTAGCAATTAGGCGGGATGGACCTGACATTTTGACCGCGTTACCGACTGAGGAGGCTTAACAGCGAATGGCTAAAGAGAAAGCCATAGAAGTAGAAGGACGTGTGGCAGAAGCGCTGCCGAATGCGGTGTTTCGTGTAGAACTCCCGAATGGCCATACGGTGCTGGCGCATGTGTCGGGCAAGATCAGGATGCACTTTATCAAGATATTGCCGGGAGACAGGGTGTTGCTGGAATTGAGTCCGTATGACCTGTCACGGGGGAGAATTATATATCGATATAAGTAGAGCTGAGCGATCAGCGGCTGCCTCCCGGCATCACATCCGTTCGTAGTTGGTGGGAGGTTGATCGTGAAGTCACTACGATCTGAGAGGTCAAACTAGATGAAAGTAAGAGCTTCAGTGAAGCCGATGTGTGATAAGTGCAAGGTCATAAAGCGGAAGGGTGTTATCCGCGTGATCTGCAAGCAGTATCCTAAGCATAAACAGAGACAAGGCTAGATACTGTAGGTATTAGTGTTTCGAGAAATCTTGTCTTGAGACACAGACCGGTTCGAAATCGATTGGAGGGTAACGTAGCTTGGCGAGAATTGCAGGTGTAGACCTTCCCAGGGACAAGAAAGTTGAATACGCGCTAACCTATATATTCGGGATAGGCCTCTCGAGCGCCAAGAAGATCGTCGAGGCCGCTGGAGTCGATCCTGTTACTAGAATGCGCGACCTGACGGAAGGCGAAGTCTCTGAACTTAGGCGTGTTATCGAGGGCCAGTATACCGTTGAGGGTGATCTTCGACGTGAGCTTTCGATGAGTATAAGGCGTCTTATGGAAATAGGTTCGTACAGGGGACTGCGGCATCGCCGTGGACTTCCAGTGCGAGGACAGCGCACGAAGACTAACGCTCGTATGCGCAAGGGGCCGCGAAGGACCGTCGGCGTAAGGCGCAAGAAGTAGTCCTTATGAGGAGGCTCTGATTTGGTAAGAAAAACAACAACTACGCGTGTTAAAGCGAAGGAGAAGAAAAATATTCTCCAGGGCGTCGCGCATATTAAGAGTACATTCAATAACACGATTGTTTCTATAACTGACATGAGTGGTGCGGTGGTGGCATGGTCCAGCGCCGGCCAAGTTGGCTTCAAGGGCACTAAAAAGAGCACCCCGTTCGCGGCGCAGTTAGCTGCGGAAGCGGCAGCTCGAAGGGCTATGGAGCATGGAATGAAGCGAGTAGATGTTTTCGTTAAGGGCCCGGGATCGGGTCGTGAGACAGCTATTCGTTCATTACAAACCGTTGGGTTGGAAGTGAGTCTTATAAAAGACTGCACCCCGATCCCGCATAACGGTTGCCGCCCGCCTAAGAGGCGCAGAGTATAATATAAGATTCGATGGTTAGACGACGCTTGAGGCTGTATTCAGGTGGCTGAATATGTGTTTCGGGCATCGGTTTCAAGGAGACGAATAAAATATGGCATCGGAAGGAAATCCCGTTTGCAGGCTGTGCCGGCGAGAGGGTGTAAAGCTCTACCTTAAGGGCGACAAGTGCTATTCCCGAAAGTGCCCTGTCGAGAAGCGGAGTTACCCGCCCGGGCAGCACGGCCAGGGAATGCAGAGAAAACTATCAGATTACGGCGTCCAGCTTCGTGAGAAACAGAAGATGCGCCGAATATATGGCGTTAGAGAAGGCCAGTTCCGTGGCTACATGAAGGAAGCCGTTCGGCGAACAGGCGTTACCGGCGAGAACCTGCTCCAACTTCTGGAGCTGCGCTTGGATAACGTTGTTTATCGCCTTGGATTAGCTACTTCCAGAGCCCAGGCAAGGCAGTTTGTATCACACGAGCATATCACCGTCAATGGTAGACGCGTGAATATAGCATCCTACCAGGTGCGCCCGAACGACATTATTGAGGTCGTTGGCGAAGCTCGGAAGATACCGCCGCTTGTGGGCGCGGTTGAAGCGTCTGGCGGCAGGCCATTAGCCGCGTGGCTCCAGTTTGATGCGAACCAGTTCAGGGGCAGCATAGTGTCACTCCCGAAAAGGGATGAGATTGACACAGATGTGCAGGAGTCGTTGATAGTAGAGTTCTATTCGAGGTAAACGGAGGCGACCAAAATATGGAAATGGTAGCGCCGCGCATCGAAATACTGGAAGACGGGGCCACCTATGGCAAGTTCGTGATCGAGCCGCTCGAACAGGGCTTTGGTTATACTATCGGCAATGCTTTGAGAAGAGTGTTGCTGGCATCTATACCGGGGGCGGCAATTACATCGATCAAGATCGATGGCGTGCTGCATCAGTTCTCGACCATCCCGGGGGTCAAGGAAGATACAACAGAGCTGATTCTGAACTTACGGGATCTGTTCGTTAAGATGGAAGTGAACGCCGGAGAGAGTGATAGCGAGCCTCGAGTGATCAGGCTTGATATTCATGGACCTGGCGAGGTCACCGGTGCGGATATTCAGTGTCCTTCGGAGATCGAGATAGCCAATCCGGAAGTGCACATTGCCACTCTGAATGATGAGACGGCTGTGCTGCGTGCGGAGATGACTGTCGAACGCGGTAAGGGATATGTTCTGCCGGAGAAGCAGGAAAACGTAAAGCAGAGCATAGGGGTTTTGCCTGTGGGTGCAGTTTTTGCGCCGGTGCGTAAAGTCAGCTACACTGTTGACCCCACAAGAGTTGGTCACAAGACGGACTTCGACAGGCTGGTGCTTGAGGTTATTACCAATGGTACAGTTATGCCGAGCGATGCCGTTAGTGATGCCGCGAAGATTCTCGACAGGCAGCTAAGGTTGTTCTTCGATTTCGCGAGAAAGCCTATTGGCGCGGGGATCGACTTTGGCGAAGCCGGAATGGGCGCAGTGCCTGGACCGCCTGATGCCAGAATAGAGGAGCTGGACTTCTCGGTTAGAACATACAACTGCTTGAAGAAAGCAAATGTTCTTACGATCCACGAACTCGTTCAATTGACTGAAGCCGACCTGATGAATATAAGGAATTTCGGCAGAAAGTCGTTGAATGAAGTCAAGGACAAACTGGAGTCCCTGAATCTCTCACTCCGATCCAGCGGTGAGCGTGGGGAGTTAAAAATCCTTCCGCAGACCGGCGGTGACGAAGATGATGAGGATATGGATCTCGACGATGAAGCCTGGAACGAAGCCGAGAATGAGGCTGAGGGCGAGGCAGAGCAGGTCGAGGCCGAAGAGTAGAGAATAAGGCGGGTATTGATTAATGCGACATCGCGTTGCTGGAAGAAAACTGGGTCTACCTACCGACCAAAGAATGGCTTTGCTCCACGGTCTGGTGAGATCCTTGATAATGTACGAAAAGATCGAGACTACTGAGCCGCGTGCTAAAGAAGCACGTGTGATAGCGGAAAAACTGATCACTGTGGCAAAACAGAATACTGTACATGCACGGAGAACAGCAAGGAAGATTCTTCCGACCGCCAACGCCCCCAAGGGTATGCTCAGTGCTCACGGTAAGGCGCAGAAAGAAATGCGCGAAGAAATGGCTGCAAACGACGCTGTAAAGCGATTGTTTGACGTGGTCGCGCCTAAGATGGCCGATAAACAGGGTGGTTACACTCGAATTACTAAGATCGGCCTGCGCCGTGGTGATGCTGCTCCTGTCGTTAAGCTGGAGCTAGCGGTAGACTAGTGCGTAATGTCAAGGTCGTCGTAGAATACGACGGCACTGACTATTTCGGCTTTCAATATCAGCCGAAAGTGCCGACGGTTCAAGGAGAGCTTGAGAGAGTTCTGAGTAGAATCGTCAAAGAAAGAGTAACGGTTTACGGTTCGGGACGAACCGATGCTGGGGTGCATGCTACAGGACAAGTGATTAACTTCAGAACCTGTGGCAGCATTCCGGTGGAGAAAATATGTCTGGCGATGAATTCACTTCTGCCGGCGTCGATTGCGGCGTTGCAGGCAGAAGAAGTGGACGATGATTTTCATTCCAGGTATTCGGCAAAGTCCAGGCTTTACCGATACGATATTCTGAACCGTGATCTTAGAAGTGCTCTGATAGGCCGGTATAGCTGGCATGTCAGCAGAGAACTCAATGTGGACGCTATGAGAGAAGCGGCGACGTGTCTCGAGGGTGTTCGTGATTTTGAGTCTTTTTGCACCAGTCGCGAAGATGAGATGACCGTGCGAAATATCACGAGAATCGGAGTTGATCGGCAGGGGGAGCATGTTATCATTGAGATTGGGGCGAATGCGTTCCTGCGTTCAATGGTAAGAGTGATTGTTGGCACACTGGCTGAGGTTGGAACCGGTAAAAGGCATTGGTCTGAGGTTGGAAAGATTCTTGAGGCAAGGGACCGAAAGGTGGCAGGTAAAACTGCACCGCCGCAGGGACTCTGCCTGATGCATGTTGAATATTAACCTGCATTGTTTGCGAAATGCGCATACTGCTCTAGCGGAGTAAGTGCTGTTTTATCTGAAATGATGCGGGCTGAAGAGGATACTCGATGGGTACATATTTTGCTAAGCAGGAAGACTTGACGAGGAAGTGGTTTTTGATCAATGCCGAGGGAAAATCGCTTGGCCGGTTGGCTGCTGAAGCCGCCAAGATCCTCAGGGGCAAGAACAAGCCTATATTCACTCCCAATGTTGACTGCGGCGACCACGTGATCATCGTGAACGCTGACAAGTGCGTCCTTACGGGCAACAACAAGTCGGAGGAACTGATCTACCGGCACTCCGGTTACCCCGGCGGGCTAAAAAGCATTAGTCGCGCCAAGATGATGGAAGCGACACCCACAAAAGCTGTTATGAAGGCTGTCAGGGGTATGCTTCCGCATAACAAGCTCGGAGATGCTACGATCAAGAAACTACGGGTCTACGCTGGACCAGATCATGGTCAAGAGGCGCAGAAGCCTGAGGAATTTACGTTTTAGTCAAAGTGCTCGGAAAGTGTCGCGCGCTTTTCGAGTGTGGACGGAGGATAAGTATTGGAACAGACCGCAAGATACTACGGTACGGGTCATAGGAAGAATGCTACAGCGAGAGTGTGGCTAGTTCCGGGGCAGGGAACTGTGACCATTAACGGCCGGAACATGGCCGAGTATGTTGGTCGCAAGTCTCTTGAGCTGATCATTATGCAGCCGTTCGAGGCTGTTGATGTAGCCGGTCGCTACGATGTGATTGCAAAGTGCACTGGCGGCGGCATCTCGGGACAAGCTGGGGCGATTCGACACGGCATCAGCAAGGCTCTCCTTGAGGTTGCTGGTGAAATGCGAACCCCTCTTCGCAGGCAGGGTTTCCTGACTCGTGACCCGAGAGTTAAAGAGCGAAAGAAGTACGGTCGGAAGAGAGCGAGAAGAGGATTCCAGTTCAGCAAGCGCTAAGAATTGGCTCTTCATATTCTCAGATCGGAATAAAATGGTTCGGCAGAAGAGATTCTGCCGAACCTATAATTGCGTACGGGGCATATAGAGTTAGAGAATCAAAAGTAAGAAAAAGGTGGACTGGTCTAGAGATCAGCCCACCTTTTTATATCATTCCATGGCACATGGAACTTTCTTAACCTTGTGATCTTATGTTATTTTAATCCTAAACTAACTGCGCACCCTTCTCCAACGCGGCTTTATTAAGCGGGATGAAGCGATGGTTGTGTGGGGGGAGAACCTCGGTCATGCACTCAATGATTGAATCCAGAGACACCGGCTTTACGATCTGTACATAGGCCCCGAGCATCACCATATTAGCCGCTTTGGAACTGCCTAGTTCCTCCGCAATGTCATTGGCTGGAAGCGCGACTATCTGGCAATCATCGCGATAGTCGGGGGCTTTTGCGAGTGATGAGTTGACCATAATCAAACCCTCTCGTCTGACCGATTGTGCGAACTTATCGAGCAACAATTGATCCAGCGCGATCAACGCATGCGGTGACGACGAGACCGGCGATCCTATCTCCTCTGAGGAGACTATGACCGTGCATTCGGCTGTGCCTCCCCTTGTTTCGGGGCCATAGGTGGGAAACCACACGACGTTGCTGCCCTCAAGGACCGTCGCGTGAGCCAACAACTGGCCAATGATCATAATTCCCTGGCCGCCCATACCTGCGATTCTTATTTCCTGATGCATATATTGGCCTACCTTTCGCGACAAATGCCTTGCTACCTATCTAAAAAGACTCCTGGAGGGAAGACCTTGGTCATCTCCTCATCTATTCGGCGGTATGTTTCTATAGGTGTCATTCGTAAATGCGTGGGGCAATTGCTGAGCACCTCGACAAGGGAGAATCCCTTACCTGCAATTTGATTTTCAAAAGCATGCCTGATAGCCTTTTTTGTCTTAGCAAATCCGGCGGGGCTGGTCGGGCAGACACGCTCGATATATGATGGTCCATCCAAAGTTGCCAACATTTCGCATACGCGTATCGGATAGCCGTTAACTGCTGGATTTCTACCGGTAGGGCAGGTGGTCGTCTTCTGATTAATAAGCGTCGTCGGCGCCATTTGGCCGCCAGTCATACCGTAGGTTGTATTGTTAATGAAGATGACGCTGATATTTTCGCCTCGTGCGGCAGCATGTACGATTTCTGCAGTACCAATAGATGCCAGATCACCATCACCCTGGTAAGAGAAGACGATGCGGTCCGGGATTACCCGCTTCACGCCGGTAGCTACCGCAGGCGCTCTTCCGTGGGCGGCTTCGATAATGTCACAGGACATATATTCATACATGAATACCGCGCAGCCAACCGGACATACGCCTACAGTTTTATCAAGGATGTCGAGTTCCTCCAGTGTTTCAGCAACCATCCTGTGAAGAACGCTGTGATGGCATCCTGGGCAATAACCAAACTCCGTGTCGGTAAGGCCTTTGGTTCGTTCAAATACTTTTTCCATCAGTTTGTGGCCTCCTTACATGGAGCGGTGTTCTGGTAGTATGAAACAACCGGAGGTTTGCCGAAACTTGCACGCACCTCGTTAAGTATCTCAGTGGGATTGGGCACGATACCTCCCGTGCGGCCATAAAACGCCACATCAGCCATTCCATTGACCGCCAATCGCACATCTTCGACCATCTGTCCTTGGCTCATTTCAACAACCATAAACCGTTTGCCATTCTGAGCCAGCGCGGCGATTTGTTGGCTGGGGAATGGATAGAGGGTGATGGGTCTCAGCAATCCGACACGCATGCCCTCTTCCCTGGCAAGGTCCACAACGGTCCTGCATATTCTCGCCGGGCAGCCATAGGCAACCAACACCAGTTCCGCGTCCTTAGTATAAAACTCCTGGAATCGTGTCTCTTCCCGCTGCGCCATTTCATATTTGGCCTTCAGACGATTGTTAAGTTCTTCCATCACATCGGGGTCGATCCAGAGTGAGTTGACAATATTATGCGTCCTGCTTTTGGCTCCATTTGTCGCCCACGGCTTAGGGAAGTCAGTTACGGGAAAATCATTATGCAAATCGACCTGTTCGAGCATCTGGCCGATAATCGCATCCATGAGAATCATAACGGGGTTGCGATACTTATCCGCCAAGTCGAACGCCATAGGCATGAAATCGTAGCAATCCTGCACACTCCACGGCGCGAGTGTGAGCAACCTATAGTCGCCATGCCCGCCGCCTTTTACCGCTTGGAAGTAATCCGCCTGACCGGGCAGTGTATTGCCGAGCCCTGGACCTCCACGCTGCACGTTCACGATCACACATGGCAGTTCGCTAGCAGCAATATATGATATGCCTTCTTGTTTGAGGCTGATGCCTGGGCTTGATGACGAGGTCATTGCGCGCTTACCGGCAGCAGCGGCTCCATATACCATATTAATTGCTGCGAGTTCGCTTTCAGCCTGTATGAAAACTCCCCCATTAGCCGGCATAAGCTCGGACATATACTCGGGAACTTCATTCTGTGGGGTAATCGGGTAGCCGAAGAATGCATTGCATCGTGCTGCGATCGCTCCGTAGCACAAACCCACATTACCTTTCAAGAGTTTACGCTTAGCCATACGTTACCTCCACACCTCAATAGCAACGTCCGGACACATGCGGGCGCATATCGCGCATCCCGTGCATTCGTTTTCCTTGGCAAAGTAGGATGGCCTGTAACCTTTGTGGTTGTAACCATCCTCCATTGCGATACAGCCCTTGGGACAGAAGTGAACGCACAGCTCACAGCCCTTGCACTTGTCGCGGTCGATCTTGATAACACCCAATTCTACCGCACCCCCAATCTACGGTCGATAAATCTGAGCACCGGATTTCTTTCAATCAATGCGGAAACCGAGTGCTTTTCTGAGTAAAGGTGGATTGCAAGAATCACTACTATTGCGACCACCTGAGACACAACGCTTGTGTTCAGAGCCATAGTGATTCCCAGCGCCGCTCCGAGCATGTTGGACCCGGAGTCGCCCATC
>JAJFTD010000195.1 GCA_021373255.1 bacterium | reverse complement strand
ATGGATAGCCATTACTCTTGGCTCTATTGGCCAGATATTTTTAAAACTTGGTTTGGGAACGAAGAAGCTCGCTGACCCTTCCGTGTTGCAAACTTTCCTCAATATCCTCCGTGCAATGGAGGCTCCCTACGTGCTTATTGGCCTTGCGCTTTATATTGTTAGCACGTTTTTCTGGATGTTTGTGCTCAGTAAAGTACGGCTGAGTGTGGCATATCCATTGATCAGCATGAGTTATTTTCTGGTGGTGATACTCTCGGGGACGCTTCTTCATGAGCAAGTAAACTGGATGCTGGCTGGCGTGGGACTAGCATTGATATCGATCGGTGTATCATTTATTGGCGTCGGGCTCGGGCAGGACAAAGAGCATCGAGGGTAGGAGGCAGCAACTGTGCAAGGTAATCTCACAATTGGGTCATTCGGGTTGATGTGCGCATCGGTTATTCTTATGGGGTTCGGTCAATTGTTTATGAAACTGGGGCTCGGCCCTAAGAACCTCGATGCTGGATCGCTGATCAAGACATTCCTAAACATTTTGCGCATTATGTTCTCTCCAAAGGTCTTTGCTGGGCTGTGCTTGTATGTGGTGAGCGCGTTTTTATGGCTTCTTGTGCTGAGCAAGGTCAGACTGAGCGTAGCTTACCCGATGTTGAGCATTAGCTATTTCCTGGTAGTTGGGCTATCTGCCACTGTGCTGCGTGAACGTGTGAATTGGCGAATGGCGGGGTTGGGTCTGTTGTTCATATCCCTAGGCGTTTCATTCATTGGATTTGGTCTTGGACAAGGCAAGTAGACAGAAACACATGGCGCGCTTCGCGCCTTATGCACTTTTCCTGATATTGGTCTGCATATTTCTTTGGCGGCCCATATTCACTGGTCAGGCACTGCTGCCGGGGGACTATCTGGCACAGATGTCGCCCTGGAACTCCATCGTAAAACCGTCCACTCCAACCCCTCAGTGGAACCCCCTTCAATGGGACTCAATCGCACAATTCTACCCGTGGAGGGTCTTTTACGCCCGGTCAATGCACTCCGGCCACCTGCCGCTGTGGAACCCGCACCAGTTCTGCGGCACCCCATTTATGGCGAATGGCCAGTCGGCAGTGCTCTATCCCGGCAATCTTTTATTCTTGATCTTCAGCCCAATCACTGCGTTCACAGTATTCGCCGCTCTGCACCTGTTCCTGGCTGCAGCGTTCACCTACGCACTTATGCGTGAACTGAAATGTGGAGCACTTGGCGGGATCGTAGCAGCGATATGTTATGCATTCTCGGCGTTTATGGTCCTATGGCTGGAACTTCCAACGTTTATCAGCGTAGCTGTCTATCTCCCACTCACGCTGCTGCTGATCAACAGATCGGTAGACCGTCGTTCAATATTCTACGCGATGCTCGCAGGTGGCACCCTTGCGCTGGCGTTTCTCGCAGGCCACTTTCAGATCGCTTTCTACGTTGCGCTGGCGGCGACGATGTGGTGGGTGTGGAAGATCGCTGTGCTGTGGCGCGCCGAGGGGCAGTTGTATGCGGCGGTTCATGGGGTAGCACCGTTCGTAGTGTTTATAATTATCGCGGCTTTGATAGCGGCCCCGCAGGTGATCACCAGCCAGGAACTCGCCGCTAACTCCCACCGCGTTCGTGAGGTAACACCGGAGGGCTATGCAAGATTCATCGCCAATGCCGTCCAGCCCTACAGATTGATCACTGCTTTTGTGCCGGATTTCTTCGGTAATCCGAGCCGGAACACCTACTTCCTCGGCAGCGCCGCAGACTACATGGAATATGGCCTCTACATCGGAATACTTCCATTGATGCTGGCGCTTATGGCCCTCGGTCGCATACGCAAACGGCCCTATATCGGTTTCTTCGCTCTGCTCTCGCTTTTTGCGATCTTGAGCGCCGTAGGTACGATTGTGAACGCGCCATTCTATTACCTGATTCCGGGTTTCAGCGCGCTTGGCGGACCGAACCGAGTTTTGATTCTATACTTCCTGGCCATTGGTGTGCTTGCCGGGTTTGGAATTGAATATTTTACTGAGCACTGCAACGAGCAGATCAATTGGCGGGGCAAGAGCATTGCACTGGGCAAGCTCGCATCGCTGGTGGTTTTTGTTGTGATTGCGGTTCTGTTCGCGGTAACAAACACCATCGCAGTGGGTTTCGTTCAGAAAATTTCCAGCCAATCATTTCCGAGCGCGCTTGGTCTTGGGGGGAATGTATTTGTCGCATTCCTACTGGTATCATTATTGCTTCTGCTTGCCAGAAGTGGGGGGAGGCTGGGCCGGACAGTTTTTGCGTGCACAGCCGTAGCCCTCATTGCCGCCGACCTCTTCGCCTTCGGCATAAATTACAACCCAATATGCGACCGCTCAAAAGTTTACCCGAACACGCCTCTCACGAAGAAACTTCAGAGCATCGCAAAGAATTCTCGAATAGCGCCTATCAACTCGCACTGGAGCCTGTATAAGACCCCTGATACTATCCTCCCGCCTAATGCCGCTATGGTCTACGGGTTATATGACGTGCAGGGGTATGATTCGCTATTTACCAGGGAGTATCAGAAGAATCTGGCGCTTATCGAAGATATCGACCCCAGCCCCCCAGAGAATGGCAACATGCTACTGGTGCGCCAACTAACACCTGATTTGGGCAACATAGCCGGTATTGTGCTTACTCGCGAGCCGGTTCTTGAACTGCCGGGTGGGTGGACATCGCTTGGGGTGGTCAATAGTGTTCATTTATATCGGACAACCAAGTTTAGATCTCTCAAGAGTGAGCCGAGCCGTGTAACCTTCGAGCCTTTCACATTCCGCCTGGGCTTGTTCCTAATGCTAATCGGTGTCGCGGCGCTGTGTGGGGTTGGCGTGCACAGGCTTCTGAGGTATAATCACCATCAGCGATGATTGATAAAGTTTCCACATCAGAACGCAGGTGGGTTTTCGCATGGGCGGTGGCGATTGTAGTCATTTCGTCCCTGCCTTACCTATGGGGCATTCTAATCACGCCTAAGAATTACCATTTCCTGGGCCTCACGCACAACATTGACGATGGCGCTGTGTATCTCTCATGGATGCGACAGGCTGCTGATGGGCATTTCTTTATCCGAAACCTCTTCACATCGGAGCCGCAAGCCGCACGGGCGTTCAATTTACTTTTCCTTGTGATGGGCGGATTTGCACGGATCACGCACCTGCCGCTGATATGGGTCTTCCACATATTCCGCGCGCTTCTCGGGGTGACGCTGATCTGGAGCATATGGCGGTTCTCGAAGCTGTTTCTCGACAACCCAACCGCCCGCCGCATACTCATCCCGCTGGTGGGTCTATCCGCCGGGGTAGGGTGGTTGATCCCCGGCGCAAAGGCCCCAACGGGTTCAGTCGACCTGTGGCAGCCTGAGGCGATCACGTTCCTGAGCATCTATCTCAATCCCCTGTTCCTTGCGGGGTTGATACTGATGCTTTGGTCACTCTATTTCCTAACTCAGACTCATCGTTACGGAAGAGTAACTGATGCCATCTCCGCCGGTGTAATGCTGCTTCTTCTAGGAAACATCCATACCTATGATGTAATCACAGTCGCCTGCGTATGGGCTGCATATGTGCTGCTGACATGGATCACCGACCGCCACATTCCCAAGCAGACCATCATCCTAAGCCTCCTGGCCGCAATAATCGCCGTGCCATCGGTGTGGTACCAGTTCCATCTATATCAAATAGACCCAGTCTTCCAGGCAAGGGCCAACTCCCCCACGCCGTCCCCCATAATATGGTCGTTTTTTGAAGGCTACGGCCTAGTATTAATAGGTGCAATAATCGGCATAATAACCATCCTATCGGCATCCCGCCAAGCCAACCCCCAATCCCCAACCCCCAACCCCCATCTCCTTCTCGTCTGGTCACTTGTCGGTTTCGCGCTCCCCTACATCCCTGTAGGCCAGCAGCGCAAGCTAGTGATGGGGCTGCACATACCGCTGTGTATACTCTGTGCCTATGCGCTTTCATTATTGATTGCGCGCATTCCGGCATCGTCCAGGCGCGCCGTGATTATCGCTTTGGTGGCACTTACCGCAGTGAGCAACCTGCATTTCCTTGCTCTTGATCTTAACCTTCTCAACTCAGGCCAAACGGTTACGCACTACAGGCCGTTTTTGCAAAGCGATGAGATGGCTGCGATTGGCTACCTGCGTGCTCATGTATCCCCGAGTGATGCCATCTTCGCCCCACCGGATATGTCGATTTTCATACCCGCGCTTGCCGGTCGACAAGTATACTACGGACACTGGAGCGAGACGCCTGATTATGGGAGCAAACTTGGTGAGTGGGCGGACTTCGTTCGCGCCGCGGGTAAAGGTTACCCGCGAGGGGATATATTGGCTTCAACTGAGGCTAAATGGCTGGTCGCTTACGACTTGTCGCAAGGTATTTCGCAATCTCTTCGAATAAAGCGCAAATGGGGGTTCCATTCCGTGCGAGTATATTGTATAATATCTCCTGTTGCGTTGGAGTGATTACCGGCTCCAAATCGGAAGACAAAGATTTTCAGAAACGTTGAAAATAAGTGTTGACAACCGATTCTCGGAGTGGTATCATATATCTCGCGCCTGGGGGTAAAATAATCCCTGATGCGCAATGTGTTCCTTGAAATTTGAATAGTGTGAGCGTGAAGTGTATGAGTTTCAGCTAGTTAGCGGCACCTGAAATAAGGTGCTGGATGATACTCTTCAAAAAGAGTAAGTTCAAGGCTTCGGCCTTTGACAATATTTCTTATGGAGAG
>JAJFTD010000194.1 GCA_021373255.1 bacterium | reverse complement strand
CTGGTGCAGACCCAGCCGCCGAGACCGACGGCCACTATAAGTTCTGCGATGATCACAAATACCAGTCTTCGCATATCTCGTTCCAGTCGCAGTTTTTCCGCGCGTCTGGGAGCGATCATGTTTATGGAAGGCATGGAAGGTCTCCTTTCAGGCTAGGCTCAGGCTGCTGTCTTCTGCTTGGTTTCAGGAACCATTTCCTTAAGGCCGAGCCCTGTACCGACCGCTAGCACCGGACCATGTTCACTGACGAACTCCGGCGATATCTTGCTGGTGCCGATGGCGCTTTGGCTGAAAATATCCGCAATTTGGGTAGGAATGCTGAGTTTGGCTGACATATAAGCACTCATCCCCGGCATGCGAGCTGTGCCACCGGTAAGGGTGATCTGGCTTACCAGCGCTTCAGGGCTTCCTTCAGGGAACTGAGACTGGTAATAGTGGATCGAGCGCCGGATCTCACGGATCAGCTCGTCGAGAAGTGGCTGAACGACTTTCCAACTTCGGTTGTCGCCTTCCCGCGCGCTGAGTTCATCCAAAGGACTACCGCTTGTCATCTCCAGCTTTGCTCGCTCGGCGTCATCAAAAGATGATCCCGTGAGTGACTTGACGGCGTTGGTAAAGCTGTTTCCGGCAATGGGAATGTTGCGTGTAAGGGCAAACTCGCCCTTGCTCACAATGTTGACATCTGTATGGCTCGCGCCCATATCTATGAGGGCAACGGTCTTTTGAAGATATTCGTCGGAGGCGCTGAAATCAACCAGTGCCCTGATTATTGCAAATGCCTCAACGTCTATTACCAACGGTTCGAGGCCAGCCGACTCTATGGCCGCTACGCGAGTATCTACCATCTCGCGAGGGGCCGCGACAAGCATTACATTCATCATGCCGGGCGAATCGGGGACATCACCCAAAATTTCAAACTCGACTGCGCTGTCTTCCATGGATGAAGAGATATGCTTGCTTGCTTCATACTTGATTGATTTGCGCAGTGTAGCTTCCGGCATTTTCGGAAACTGGACTTGCCGTACTATCACCTGAGAGCCGGAGATAGCGCTGATGGCTCCTGTGGCGCGTATTCCAGCTTCTTTGAGAAGTGAACGGATCTGCTGAGACACTTCCGCCACATTGACTATCACACCCTCTCGGATAGCATCCGCGGGAGTAGGCGCCACTGCGGCGTTCACCAGTTCCCAGCCCCGGGCGGTCGGCTCGATCTCAACCGCTTTTATGCAGCTTGAGCCGATGTCGATTCCTACGGTTGTCTCTTTACTGAAGAGTGAGCTTAACACCTGTTTTAACGACCTCCCTTGGAAAATGGCAATTTTCGCCATTTTCATTGATCCCTTGGAGTGGCGATTGCAGCCTCTCCCATGAGTGGAGAAGCGTTATAGGCACGCTCCCTACATGAGATTATCGTCATTTAGCGGCCTAACTGTAGTTCTAAGCTCGTGATAAATTGAAGAACAGGGATTGTTACGGGGAAGCCACGCTGGTGCCGCACAGAAGGATTATAGGGAAGTTTTGTCGCATTACATAATTGTCGCCTGGCAGGGTTTGATTGCCAGACTTGTATAATCTTAGGAATGTGAGGAGCATGTATTGAAGACCACCCCGAGCCCCGGCAACAGTATATCTATTAGGCTTCGTTATCCCAACGACATTGGAAAACTGGCGGATATTTCCTCAGCCATAGCAGGCGTGGGGGGCAGCATGGGGACTATTGATGTTGTCCAATCCGACCGGACTCATATAACTCGTGACATAGTTGTCAACACTACAGGCGAAGATCACGCTGAAAAAATAGTAGTATCTGTGAAAAATATTGCCAGTGTTGAGATGATAAGCGTTCACGATTGCACATTTAAGCTCCATGAGGGCGGCAAACTGGATGTTGTCTCAAAGTCGCCGTTGAAAGATTACATAGACCTGTCCATGGCCTACACACCAGGGGTCGCGCGCGTATGCCAGGCCATTCACAAAGATCCCTCAGTCGCGCGTGATTACACCATCCGCCGGAGCACTGTAGCGGTAATCACCGATGGTTCCGCTGTTCTCGGCCTGGGCAATATCGGTGCGCTGGCCTCGCTGCCGGTTATGGAAGGCAAGGCGGTCCTGTTCAAAGAATTCGGCGGGGTAAACTCATTCCCTGTTTGCGTGGACACCACGGACATTGAGGTTTTGATAGAAACGGCGCGTGCAATATCGGTTACGTTTGGCGGTATCAACCTTGAAGATATTGCAGCGCCCAGGTGCTTCGAGGTCGAGCGGAGGGTGACGGAGTCCGTGGATATCCCAGTCTTTCATGATGATCAGCACGGCACGGCGGTTGTCACCGGCGCTGCATTCATTAACGCTGTGAAGGTTGCAGGCAAGAATCCAGCGGATATGCGGGCTGTGGTTGTTGGCGCGGGCGCGGCGGGATGCGCATGCACCCGGGCGCTGATGGACCTCGGCATTGGTGATGTGATCGTTTGTGACCGGAAAGGCGCTATCTACCGTGGGCGCGATGATAAAACCCCATCCAAGGCGTGGCTTGCAAAAGTTACCAATAAAGAGAACCGCCAGGGGGCGCTGAAGGACGTGCTCACGGGTGCGGACCTGTTCCTGGGGCTTTCCGGCCCGAACCTCCTTCGCGGTGATGATATGCGGGTAATGGCTAAAGATCCTATCATCTTTGCTCTCTCCAATCCAACCCCTGAAGTCCCACCGGAGGAAGTGGCGGACTTCGCGGCTGTGGTGGCTACAGGCCGATCCGATTATCCGAACCAGATCAACAATGTCCTCTGCTTCCCCGGGCTGTTTAGAGGTCTGCTGGACTCAGGCGTGAAGCGTGTGACACGGGAGATGCTCACTGCAGCTTCCCGGGCGATAGCCTCGGTAATCGAACCTGATGAACTCCGTGCTGACTACGTAATACCCAGCGCCTTCAACGAGAAGGTAGCTGAGTGTGTAACGCAAGCGGTGATGGATGTTGCCGCTGATCCGAATCTGCCGAAAACGCCGGTGTACTTCGAATTCTAGTCAATGATCGAGGCCAGGGGATGCTCCTGGCCTCGGTTCTCTACTACCACTGCTGGAACAAGTCCTCGAGTTGATGCGTATTCCAGAAGAAACCATTATATTCTGGAGTATACATGTTGAGAAACAAACTGGGCCGGCTTCCGGTCCTGTGTGCATTAATAGTTCTACTCGTTCCTCCACTACTCGCCGGTAGACTCTCGCGGCACGATGTTGCTAGACCTGTTCACAATACACCGAGAGTTGAGGCTCGTGCTTCCACTATCGAAAAAGCTGTCGAAAAGACGCCGACTCCCATAGTTAAGCCCGATCCGAAGCCGGAAACAGCTATTCAAACCGTTGATGGAACCGTGCAGGTTCCTCTGGCGGGGAAGACTGCCACTTATGCAAAGCCGCTTCGCAAACTGCTTGCTGAAAAGGGCATTACACATCCCCGGCAGGTCGAGCTTGAGATCGACAAATCGGAGAGGACCTTGAAGTTGGAAGTTAATGGGGAGCCTGTAAAGACTTATGTCGCCGCCCTTGGTAAACGGCCTGATGTCCCTAAGATCAGGCGTGGTGATTACGCGACTCCGGTTGGTAATTATTATGTATGCCAAAAGAACCCCAACAGCCGGTTCTTCCTGGCTCTGAAGCTGGCTTACCCCGGCAACCAGGACGCGGAGCGGGGAGTCCGTGACGGCTTGATCGATCCAGGTACCGCCAACCGCATCAAGCGCGCGATCGCTCGGAAGGCTGCTCCTCCCATGGATACAAAGCTCGGTGGAAATATCTGCATCCACGGTGGTGGGTCCGGGACTGTAGAGAGTAGGGGGGGCAAGAAGGTAATAGCGGTAGACGATTGGACCGCAGGCTGCATAGCGCTCGACAACCCACAGATGAAGGAACTCTTTGACTTCGTCCCCCTCGGCACGCAGGTCAGGATCACTCCGTAAGCCCATCGGATTGTTGGTAGACTAAACGCATGCATTTCCGGTAGAATACGAATGACAACTTGAACCCTTGGAGGCGCGTGATGACCGACATACTTACCAGGTACAAGACCCTGGATTATGATTTGCCGAAGGAAAACCTGGCTTGGCGGATGCACGAAGCGGGTGTAGACAATTTCGGCAAGGACGGCGTTGATGTTCTGCCGGTGCCCAAACCTGGTCCTGACGAGGTCTTGCTGCGGGTGGATGCTGTCGGCATTTGCTTCTCAGATATAAAGCTCATAAACCAGGGCTCCAATCACCTCCGAATCGCCGGGCGCGATCTTGCACAGAATCCAGTCACACCCGGCCATGAACCGGCGCTCACAGTGATCGAGGCTGGTGAAAACTACAAAGACATCTATAAGCCCGGCGATAGGATGATGATCCAGCCGGATATCTACTACAAGGGTGTCAATATATCATTTGGCTACGCTATGGATGGCGCTATGCAGCAGTTCGTGATCGTGGGCGACCCCGTGCTCAAAGGTGACGAAGGCTGTTACCTCTTCCCCCTGAAGCCTGAGACTGGTTACGCGGAGGCGGCGCTGGTTGAGCCGTGGACATGCGTCGTTGCCGCTTACCGCATCAAACCCCGAAGACACCTCAAGCCCGGCGGCACTACATTGATTGTAGAAGTGGAAGAGGGCAACTGGGTGATCGACGGCGGCGCGTGCAGTGGCGGCGCTCCCGGTAAGATCATCCTGGCTGGTGCGAGTGAGGGGCTCAAGTCACGCATCTGCGGCTGCGGTGGGTGCAGCGCTGAAGTGATCGAAGTGGGCAAGCTCCAGCCAGAGCACATTAAAGCCCTCACCCAAGAGCGCACCGGTGACAAAGGTTTTGATGATGTTATTATACTGGGCACTCCCACCCCCGATCTTGTCGAGGCTTTGAGCACCAACCTGGCCCGGCGTGCTGTTATGGCGATTCTTGCTGATAAACCAATGGCCCGGCCTGTGTCCATAGATGTCGGTCGCGTGCATTACGATTATATTGATTACATCGGGACCAACACAGGCAAGGTATCGGATGCATACGGCAAGAGCAGAGACAGTGCGCTACTTCCGGGCGGCGCGGCGTGGTTCCTGGGCGCTGCGGGTCCGATGGGGCAGATGCACGTTCAACGCGCAGCTAAGATGAGCGATGGTCCTCGAAAAATCCTCTGCACCGATGTGGACAGCGCTCGACTTAACTATCTCAAATCCGGGGTTGAGCAGGTCGCAAAGGAGAACGGTGTAGAGATCGTCTTCGTGAACCCGGTTGAAGCCGGGCAAGAAGCTTTTGACCAGGCCATCTCTGATCTGACAGGTGGGCGCGGTTTTGATGATATAGTTGTTCTCACGCCTCTGCCCGTGTTAGTGGAAGGCGCGCACAAACACCTGGCCGACGGCGGACTAATGAACATATTTGCCGGTATACCCCGAGGTATTGGAGCCACGCTGGATTTGAGCGCGTCATACATGCGCGGCAGCCGGTTCACAGGGTCAAGCGGCTCGCGCCCACAGGATATGCTCGATACGCTCCACTTCACCGAAACCGGCGAACTCCCAACTCGCAGCTCAATGGCAGCCGTAGGCGGGATAGATGCAATGGCAGATGGTGTCAAAGCAGTCCAAGCCGCAAAATTCCCCGGCAAGACAGTTATTTTCCCGCATATCCAAATGCCGCTCACCGCACTCACGGAATTAGACAAAGTCGCTCCCAATGTGTACGCTAAGCTGCGGGATGGAAAGTTCTGGACCCAGGAAGCCGAGGATGAGTTGTTGAGGAGCAGTTTGAGGTTAGGATAGGTGGAGAATAATAAGAATCCAGCCTTGTATCCAACCGCCCGGCGAATAAATTCGCTGCAACAAAAGCACAAAGTCGACCTTCGTCGACTGAGAGCGTATACAAAAAGTTGAATATTCATTGATAGAGACTGCCCTGCGAATGGTTTCCCAGTCCACGAAGGTGGACTTCGTGCCTTTGTTGCCGTGACTTCAGTCGCAGGGTTACAAAATCACCGTCATTCTGATAGCTGAGGTGACTATGCGCGAGCCATATACCCAACTTTATGTCCACATAGTTTGGTCTACTTGGGACAGGCTGCCATTGTTGAGTGCCGATGTACAATCAGCAGTATATAGGTGCATTCAAGCTGAGTGTGATAGGCTGGGTGCAGACGTCTTGGCGATTGGCGGTGTGGAGGATCATATCCACATTTTAGTTCGTCTTCCCGGCTACATTGGCTGTATCGGATATAGTTAAACAGATGAAAGGTGCATCATCGCATCTTGTGACACATAGTATCCGACCGCGCTCTTCGTTCAAATGGCAGGGTGGATATGGAGCATTCGCTGTGTCGAAGAGTATGGTAACTGTGGTAAGAGATTACATTATGCACCAGGAATCCCACCACGCTGATGGAACAACACAGAGGGACATGGAAGTGGCGTGGGAAAGTTATGAAGGTTGACACTGCGGTTGTAAGATGCATCCTGTTACTAAAACTCGTAACATAAGTTGAGGTAGGTAATCAATAAATGTGTGAAGCACGGTTCAAAGGAAAAATCGCCTTGGTTACAGGTGGGGCCCAGGGGTTGGGAGAGGCTGTTTGCAGGCGGCTGGCGGGTGAAGGTGCCACGGTTATCGTCACAGATATCGACGAAGAGGGTGCTAAAGCCGCAGCCGATAATATAACCACTGAATACGGCGTCTGCACTTTGGGCATGAGGATGGATGTAACGGACGATTTCGCGGTGCATACTACTATGGAGATGATTGAGCGTGATTTCGGCCGGTTGGATATACTTGTGGTGAATGCGGGTATCCTCAGGGCATACGGGATTGAAGAATTTCCGGTGAGCGAGTGGCGGCAGGTGGTTGATGTAAACTTGATGGGCTATATGATCTGCGCCAAGCACGCATGTCAGATAATGATGAAGCGAAAAAGTGGTAATATCATCCAGATCAACTCTATGTGGGGTAAAAGGGGCTCGGCGCGCAACTCAGCATACTCCGCGAGCAAGTTCGGCGGAATTGGCTTGACCCAAAGCCTTGCGCTGGAGATGGCACAATATAATGTCCGTGTGAACGCAGTCTGCCCGTGTATAGTGCTGGATGGCACGCGAGAGATGGTGGAACACTATGCCAAGACTCATGGCCTTACAGACGAACAGATGAAGCAGAGATACGTGGACCAGGTTCCACTGGGGCGTGGATGCACGTATGATGACGTCACTTCCGTGGTAGCGTTCCTTGCCTCCGATGAGGCCGCGTATATGACCGGTCAGGCGATTGATGTTACTGGTGGGCAGGTTATGGGATAACTCCTATAGCTGATCAGAATTTACAATAGAGGGGAAAGAGCATTGAGAATAGAGAGATATCCAGAGAATCCACTTGTAAAACCGTCGGATGTAAAACCGACATATGATAATTATGAGGTCATCTGCGCGTTCAATGCGGGAGTAATTGAGTTTAAGGACGAGATCCTCATGCTGATGCGCGTGGCGGAGCGGCCTATCAATCACCAGCCGGACATGGTGCTGATACCTATCGTAGACTTCCAAGCTGGGACTGCTGTTCAGAAGGTCCTCTCGTTCAGTTCGACAACTGAAGGTATCAATCTCGATGACCCCCGGGTGGTGCAGTTCCCAGGAACTATTTACCTTACGTCTATCTCCCATTTCCGCATTGCAAGGAGCAAGGACGGCAGACACTTCACCGTTGATGAGAAGCCTGCAATAAATCCTGATCAAGAATACGAATCCTACGGCATAGAGGACCCGCGAATAACTCAGATAGATGATACTTATTACGTGGTCTATAAAGGAGTTGCTGCCACAGGTATTACTCAATGCCTCGCAAGCACCAAAGATTTTGCAACTTGGGAGAAGCACGGGGTTATATTGCCGCCGGAGAACATGGACGGTCTATTGTTCCCCGCAAAGATTGATGGAAAATACGCTATGATACACCGCCCTAACCCGAGGTTCATCGGATCGCCGAATATGTGGATCGGTTATTCTGATGACCTGCTGCACTGGGGCGATCATAAATTTATGCTTGGAGTCGCCGAGGGCACCTGGGAAGGCGGCCGCTTAGGCGGAGGAGCGGTGCCGTTTATGACCGAGCGCGGGTGGCTGGAAATATACCACGCCGCCACTCCCGGCGACCGCTATTGCCTGGGTGCGGTGCTCTTGGATGCAGAGCGCCCGGAGAATGTAATCGCCAAAAGTGACGAGCCAATTCTTGAGCCTGAAGCTCCTTACGAAGTACACGGCTTCAAGGACAATGTTGTATTCACCTGTGGTGCCGTGGTGAGGGATGACACGGTCACAATTTACTACGGCGCTGCAGATGAGTCGATGTGCGCCGCGGATCTCAGTGTTAAGGAGATACTGGACCATCTGAAGCCCGTTGGCTGATGCTGTGGTAATCCCAGCATCAGCGATCCAGCAATCCCGCCAGCTTGTGCAGCCCTTCTGCAAGACGCGGCGCGGGGCGCACTATCAGGTCATTATCCAGCACGTACACGTGTTTATGCCTGGCTGCGTTGGTGTCTTTCCACCCCACGCTGTTCAGGAAGAAATTGGCATCAGTTTTCGAGCCGACGATGATAATATCCGGGTTACGAGTAATGGCAAGCTCTTTGGAGAATGTAACAAACCCTGGGCGAGCGTCCTTCGCGACATTTTCCGCGTGCGCCGTACGCAGCATCTCGTCCACAAAAGTCTTTGGACCGGCAGCCCATAGAGGATCTGCCTGGATCACCACAAGTACTTTCTTCGAGTGCTTCTTCGCCCGGCTCGCCTTTACTTCTTTGAACGAGCTTTCCAGTTGTCCGGCGAGTTTATTAGCGGTCTTGGGGTGTGATGTGATGCGGCCTATGGTACGTATGTCGCGAGCCACACCATTGATAGTCTTTGGGTCAATGGCAAAGACCGTCACTCCCAGCTTTTCGAGTTGCTTTATGACCGTGTCATTGATAAATGCATGCGCAATCACCAGGTCCGGCTTCACCGCAAGTATTGCTTCCGTGTTGGCGGTCATGTCGCCGATCTTGTGCTTCTTCTTTGCCGCAGGTGGATAGTCACAGTATTTTGTTACCCCCACCACATGGTTTCCAAGTCCAAGGGCGAATAGTATCTCAGTGTTGCTTGGGGTCAGCGAGACTATACGCGCGGGCTTGGCACTGATAGTCACCAGCTTACCTCGCGCATCGCGCAGTTTCATCGGGTAACCGGCATGAGCGGCAAGCGGTAATGCGAACAGGCATACCAGTACGGCGAGGACGAAGAATTTTCTCAATGTAATAATGCTCCAAACAAAATGCGTTCTGGTTATTGTCGTAATGTAACTTTAATTGGGTGCATATACCTGGCTCTGACTTTTGCCGTCCATTCCGCCTGTTTGTCCAGGTATACAAGGGCGGCTGCCCTGCGGAAGCGGACATCATCACCATGCAGTGATCTTCCAAGTATCCAAGCTCTGGACTCGCGGTCCAGCGAGTCTTTTCGATGCATCTGTCTTCTTATTATCCATCGAAAGCTTTGTCCCTCCTCAATCACATATTCGCATTGTCGCGTAAGGCGATAATCGTTCCGCTCGCGTGCCAGTTCAGCCAGCCTTTTCGCAGGGAACTGCCGGGCTGAGATTCCTAAAAGAATCCGTACGGGATCTGACGGCTCGCACCAGATTATCTTATTACCAGCCATTATCGCAGCGCTCAACGCTGGAGCTGTGCTTGTGGGGTCAGTGGCTATATTCTTGCAGAGTTGGTAAGTAATATTGAGTTCAGGCCATTGCCAAAAGTCTGGGGGACGTTTTTCGGTGGCATATAATCGCAAAACACCTTTTGCATTTCCTTTTTTCAAGGCATCAATAGCAGGGTTGATCTTACCGCTTCGGTAAAGGGTAGCGGCTCGAAGGTAATCGAAGAGCGGATTTTTGGTATCGTTCTGTTGTCCATCAGCGATTGCATCCAGGGCTTGTTCAAATTGCTTACGTCGAATAGCATTGCACGCACGTTCCACTCGTTCATATTGAGCTGTGGCATAAGACCCGGTGTGGTAATATTTGGACCCCTGGTTTTCTGCTTGGTCTATGTCGGAGAGCGAAAGTGCCCAAGGGTTGAGAGCGCGAAAAAGCATCCACCCTGTCAGTATGAGGCATCCAACAAGCACCGATGCGCCCACACCGATGGCGGCTATCGTGCCCCAGGGTCTTTTTTTGTGGTTTTGGGTGTGGCGAGCTTCTTTAATCTGGACACTTCCTTCTGCGTCAGAAAGCGGTATTGGCCTTCGGGGACACCCTTAAGGTCAAGATCACCCAGCCGGACACGCGCGAGCTTGACTACCCTGTGACCTACCGCTGCAAGCATCCTGCGGACCTGTCGTTTTCTGCCTTCGTGTATGATCAGTTCCACCTTGCTTATATCCGTTTCCGGTGAATATGAGATCAAGTGCACTTTCGCTGGAGCTGTGGGGCCGTCATCAAGTTCAATACCTCTTTCCAGCGCGTTGAGCGCCTCGGCATTGATCTTTCCGTGCACTTCGGCCACGTAGGTCTTCTCAATCTGGTGGGATGGGTGCATTATCAACTGCGCGAAATCGCCGTCATTAGTGAGGACCATTAACCCCGAGGTGTCCACATCCAGCCTGCCGACCGGGTAAAGGTAGGTTCCAATCGTATCCACCAGCTCCATGACAGTATTCTTCGCGAACCTGTCGAAGCGGGTACTGGTGTATCCGGTGGGCTTGTTGAGGAGTACGTATAGTTTGTCCTGCCCAGGCTCAATAGGCTTGCCATCGAGGCTTATCTCATCTCTATCAGGATCGGCTTTCGCACCAAGTTGTGTAATGAGTTCGCCGTTAACCGTCACTCTACCGGTAGTTATTAAAACTTCGCAGTGACGACGTGATCCTACGCCTGCGGCGGCGAGTATTTTTTGTAAACGCTGTTCCATATTTTCCACCCACCACCAGACACGCAACTACTATGCCGCACATCTTGAAAAATTCCAGTGCTTTCCTGCCGAAGCTGATCTCCACATCATTCACAGCGCGCAGCTCGACGCTTTGCACCGGGTTTCCATCAACATAAGCAGTTAATTTGCCGACCTTAGCACCCTTTACCACGGGGGCCGCTACTGAAGCCGTCTCGATCTGGGTTGTTACCCGTGCGCCTGTTTTGGGCACGATTACCGTCAAATCTTTTACCGGAGCCACAGGCACTTCTCCGGCTGCGCCTCCATCTACCTTTACTTTGGTGTATACGCCGCTGGCCTTAGCTACATCTACCGGCTCATAGTTGGAAAACGCATAGTCCATTATAATTTCGGTATCGCGCGAGGCATTGTCGCTTTTCAACACAGTAGATACGAGCCGCCAACCATCGCGAGTGGCGCTTCCCACATAGCAATAACCAGCCTGCTTGATATATCCCGATTTTACACCGTCCGCGCCTGGGTAGTCCTTGAGGAACTTGCTCTTGGCAAAGACTGCAATATCCTTGCGGTTCATCGTCCTGCTGTCCAGAGTATACTTGCGCGTGTTCACGACATCGTTAAATAACTGATACTTATTCAGCCCATACATCGCGATCAAGGACAAGTCATAGGCCGAAGAATAATGCCCAGGGTTATAGAGCCCGTTGGGGGTTACAAAATGAGTATCAGTGCACCCGATCTCCTTGGCTTTCTTGTTCATCATTACAGAGAACTTGCTGACGCTGCCCCCAATGTGCTCAGCCGCCGCCACGGCGGCATCATTTGCTGAACGGATCATCATACCATAGAGCAGGTCTCGTGCAGTTATCTGCTCACCGGGCATTAGGTGGATCGATGTGAAAGGCGTCTGGGCGACGTTCTTGCTCGCGGTCATTATAT
The DNA here is from genome assembly GCA_021373255.1 of bacterium. Classification (GTDB taxonomy): domain Bacteria; phylum Armatimonadota; class UBA5829; order UBA5829; family UBA5829; genus UBA5829. The sequence goes on along the minus strand of JAJFTD010000194.1, from coordinate 6,492 downwards.
CGTCCATCCCGCAGTGTTCGATGATCAGGATGGCGGTCATCATCTTAGTGGTGCTGGCGTTCGGCCGTCTGGTGTGCGGATTCTTGGCGTAGAGCATCTGGCCGGTCCGCGCGTCCATAACAACCGCGCTGGCAGCCTTTACATCAGGTTTTGAAGCAAGGTAACTTTTAGATGCAGGGACATCAATAGCTTTACCCGGCTGCCCCGCAGGTTCCCCAGGAGTATTCTGCACCTGCGACTGGGCCGGCTGGCCGTCATCAAGCCGAAGCGTGAGGGTACCATTATCGGCGCCCACCACCGGCCCGGACAATGTGAGAAGCACTGATATTATTGCTGCCGCCTCACTCCAGCGGCCAAACTTCCTGTAAAGCATATCACCTCATGCGAAACCGCCCCGCAGTGAGCGATGCGATTTTCTACTTCTTTGTTACCCCAATACCGTTGATTCGAGTTCCTGCTCCAGATCCTCAGCTTCTTCATCGACTCCGTCACCCACAAACAACTCTCGCTGAGCTTCCAGGGCCTTTACTTCTTCTACAGCGAGCATGTCGATGTCGGGCAACTCGGATATGTCGTTAAGCCCGAAATATTCCAGGAATTCAGGGGTAGTCGCATAAAGGATGGGTCTGCCTGGTGTCTGCTTGCGCCCGGCTTCTTTTACCAGCCCCCGTTCCATTAGTGTTTTCATAACGCCGTCCACCGCCACCCCTCGCACAGCCTCGACCTCGGGCATTGTGCACGGTTGACGGTAGGCAACCACCGCCAGAGTCTCCAGCGCGGCTTTAGACAATTTTTTCTTACCCGGATGTAGGAGCATGGCGCAATATTCAGAAAACTCCGGGCGGGTGCACAACTGATATCCACCCGCTACCCTAGCTAACTGAAGTCCGCGCAGCGATAAGTCTTCATCCAAAGCGGCTATCGCGTCCTGCACCCTGGACTCTTCTAGGTCCAGCGTCTGAGCTAACTGTTTCGTGCTCAGTGGTTCTGTAGCCACAAACAGCATGCACTCAATCACGCTTCTCAACTTGCCGTTCTTATGCAGCGGGACCTCTTCGTGCGATACCTCTTCGATATCAGTCTCAGGAGCCGGGGCATCCAGGAGCCGAGGGGTTCCAGTGGTATTCTGTGCCGTGTCCGACTGGACCACCACGTCCTGTTCATTCCCCTCCTGCTTCGTCGTGCGGGGTTTTCGGATGAACAGCGCCGCCAGCCCGCGGCCTTTCTTCTGCTTTGGTTCAGGCTGCTCGGCCAACACTACTCCGACCTCGGCCTCCATCACTTCAGACACCGATGCCTCGGCCAGCGGTTCGACCGATACTACTTCCGCAACCTCATTATTCTGCGCGTCCGTTGCTATCATTTGACTCCGTCAATGAGATAATTTCAATTGGTGCGAATGCTTTTTTCTGCCTGGCTTTCACTGTTCTGGATTTGAGCAACTCCAGTAAAGCCAGGAATGTGATAACCACTTCGATGCGGTTGACCACATCATCGAAAAGGTCTTGGAATGTGAGCTGTCTACTCTGCTCCAGGAGCCTGCGCGTAATTTCGCGCATCCGCATCCTCACGGTAATCTTGCGCCGCTGGATGCTAGTGACTTCTTCTCCTCCGCCCACATCGGATAATATCCTCTGCAGGACAGCGAGCAAATCGGCAGCAGTGATGTTTTCCAGGGAAAGGGTAGGTTTGAGGTCGAAGTTTAGCTCCGTTGCTCCCCTTACGAACACCCTCGCCCGCTCTTCCTCGCGTTCTCTGAAAAGCTCTGCCGCGCCCTTGAACTTCTCATACTCTATCAGGCGCTCGACAAGCTCCAGTCGCGGGTCTATCTTCTCTTCTTCGGACTCCTCGTTCTTGGGGTCCTCCGGCAGCAGCATTCTGGATTTGATCTCCACAAGAGTTGCCGCCATCACGAGCCACTCACCCGCAACCTCCAGGTCCAGCGACTCCATCAATGATAAATACGCCAAATACTGCTCGGTTACCTTCGCAATGGGGATATCGTAGATGTCGATTTCGTTCTCGCGAATGAGGTGCAGTAGAAGATCCAGCGGACCCTGGAAGATCTCTAAAGTGACCTTATATGGACTCTCTTCCGTCTGCGTTAAGTTCACTAGAAGTCTCCAAAAGTTGGGAACGGCTGGACGTTAGGATACCGTCCAGAGCAATGTGGCGATCTCACGCGAATCTGCGTAATCTCTCCCTAATGATACCGCATTATTGAGCTTGGCTCAAGTAGGCAATTTGTGCAGATTACGCTTCGGGCTCTGTGGATGCTTTAGCGTTCTGGTCAAGCTGATTAGCCAGCAGCTCAAGGTCGAAGCCCTCTTTCCTAATCCTTATATCGTAATAAAGGAGTATGATAGCTACCGAGCTTATCGGCATCAACAGCGTACTTACGGCCATCTGGATGATAGTGCTGACTATTATCACAGCATGGCTCGGGACTGCGCCCTTCATCGCGCTGCTAACTGAAATGAGCTGCAGTGGCGCGGAGATGATCCCTTGGATCATCGAAATGGCTATCGACACGATCAAAGTCAAGCCCAGAGCTTTCAAGACATTGCTCTTCATCAGACCCCAGCTTCGTTTGACCGATTCCACAGCGCTTCGGGACTCCACAAAGAACGCTGGCGCTACCAGAGTGAACCTCAAAGCCACCCATGTTGGTAGTATCAGACCCGCGAAACCGAACAAGAACAGAGGCAGCGAATAAAGGAGCCCCGCCCCTGCCGCCTCAAAAGAAGCGAAATTTGTAATAAGCAAAAAACCAGCCACGAAAGCGATAATGGACGGCAGAGCGGCCAGTAACGTAAGGAGACCAATAAGGATATTTGCTCCTAAAAACGGCAGGAAGACCTTGGGCTTAAGAATCCGCCGGTAGCACTGACCGATTGACGTCTCGCGTTCTAGATACTTCTCCGATATGCCGAACGTCAACGCCCCGGTTACTACAGGATTAACTATTAGCAGCAACAGCACCATTGCGATGGCGAGCCCGATGAATTGCCAGAGATTATAGTCCTCGAAACTGAGACCAGGTCGCTGGAACGGCGCCATGATCAGTGTATACGGCACGTGCAAGAACGCAGATATCCCGACCAGCAGCAAAAAACTGCTTTTATAAATCTCGACTGTTTCATCGAGTATATCTGTGATTCCCATAGGTCTTAGGCGACGGTTCGAGCTGAGCATTCGAGCCTCCTCTACAGCGGCATCACGAATCCCTTCAAAATCATAAAATGCCACCAAAGAAAATGCGTGCGTTGTTGGATGTTGCTTCAGCAAGTTCTTCGATAGTGATTTCCTTGATTCGTGCAATTTCTTCAGCAATAAACTTTACATAAGCCGGTTCGTTGCGTTTGCCCCTGTAAGGGACAGGGGTGAGGTAAGGACAATCGGTTTCTATTAGGAGCCGGTCGAGTGGGCACATTGCCACCACCCGCCTCAGCTTCTGGGACGCCTTGTATGTTATCGGTCCATCGATGCCGATGTAAAACCCCGCATCCAGTACTTCACGAGCAAGACCCTCATCACCGGAGAAGCAGTGGATTACGCAGCCCCGAATGTTTCCCGCATGCCTGGAGAGCACTTGCATAACTTCGGGATTAGATTCACGACTGTGCACCACTATCGGCAGTCCAAGTTCCCATGCCAGGGATATCTGCGCGTCGAATACCTTGAACTGATCCTCGCGGGGGCTGAGATCGTAGTGAAAGTCCAGCCCGATCTCCCCAATTGCTAAGACTTTATCCTCACGCGAAAGTTCCACCAGTCGTTGATGTGCCTGCTCATCATAATTTTTAGCGTCATGGGGATGTACGCCGACCGTGGCAAACACTCCGTTGAAGCGGCTTGCGATCTTCACAGCCTGTTCGCTGGATGGCACATCGTAACCGCACACCACAATCCGTTCCACACCTGTGTCCACCGCGCGGGCGACTACATTGTCCAGGTCTTGAGCAAATTGTTCATCGTTGAGGTGAGCATGGGTATCGATTAGATACATGATGTTTACATACTAGAGAGGAGTGGGCTGGCTGTCAAGAGAGCTTTTTTATACTATTTTTCGTACAACTCTTGACAAAGCGCCTGTCGGTCGTTATTATAGTGCTGAGGTATACCAACCTCCCCAAATCCACACGACTGCACAAAATTGAATAAACAACAGAATAAAACAATATGGCGCCTAATCTCCCAAGAAGAGAGTGGAGGACCCGAACCGATGAGGGGGCGAATCCGGCAACGGAGGGGTTGCTTCCTACCCCAGCCCGACAGCTAACTCCGCAGGCGCGGCAGGAAGATTCCCTATACAATACGCCGTGGGAGTACTGCTCCCTCGGCTTTTTATATGCCTCGTTCATGCCTGAATGACCTCACCCTGCGTAATACAATGAAACCAACCCCCATAGGTAGCCAGAATGCCAATCCTCGATACGCCACCGCTATGACGGCTGATGTCTCCACAGGCACACCCAATGAACTGAAAGCCAGAGCCATCACACCTTCCACCACTCCCACACCCTGAGGTGTAATTGATACTATCCAGAACAGGTTTCCGATTGCGTAGCCCGCCACCACTGTCCCAATCGGCACTGGATGGAAGAAAGCCAGGAATAGTACATAAAGACTGGCGACGTTGATAGCCTGTGCGATTAAGGAAACTGCAAAAGTCCTTGCCAGTCTGAGGGGGTGGGCGGCTATCGCGGCTGAGGCGGCGGCGAAGTCCATTGCGTGGGTTGCCGCCCAATCCTCCGGCAAATAGTCCTGCCGTTTGAACCATCCCGCCACCCGGTCCACTAACCGTTGTATCCACTTAAGCATATGTAACAATATCCATGGTTTCCAAAGCCCCATGAATAAAGCCACATTGAGTGAGATGATGATTGCTATCAGTATGCCGGCTGCCCCAAGCTCATAAGAATGGAGATTGCCGCTTATCGCCAGCGAAGCTAGGCCCAACCCCAGGACCACGGCAAATGCGGAGAAGTCAACTGTGAGCAGAAGCAGCACTCCAGCGGTGGCTCTGGCTGCTGATTGTCCACGACGCACAGCATCATCTATAAACAATGCAAGCCCGCTAGCTCCACCGGTCGGTACTGCTACATTCACGAAAATAGAAGAGAAGACCACCGGCAGCAGATCATGAATACGGCTCTCGACTTGAACGGTAGAAAATGATATGCGATACATCGCCGCATACATGGAGTAGAAGAGAAATTGCAGCACTGCAGATACTATTACCCATTCCCAGACACCGTTGTATAGAGTCTGGGCTAACCTCGACACTTCAGTGGACCGGGCAATCACAACAGCGATGGCAATGATGATTAAAATCCAGAATATCCATCGCCGTCTCACGCCATCCACCTCCACCGAAATGGGCATACCCTGGAGGGGGAAACGTTAATCTGTCGTAACCTTACAACCTTGTGACCTTATGACCTTTAAACCGGCATGCTATTTCGTTGGATCAGCATGTGGCAGGTCTTGGATGGACTTGAGCATTCTGATCCGGGTGCCTTCATCGGGTTTGGACACATAGTTCACTCTGTCCATCAGGCACTTGATGAGGGTAATGCCGAGTCCGCCTTCACGGTTTGGATCCACATCAGGCACGACGTTATCGGGGGGAGCATTGAAGCCGTTACCATTGTCAATAACTTCTACTATAAGACCTGATTTGCGCTGTGCACATTTCACGCACATACGCGGATTCCTTGTGCAACCTTTGTAAGCATGCCGTACTATGTTGGTAACTGCTTCGGAAGCTGCTATCTCTATTTCTTCTACCGCGCGAGGAGGCATATTCGCAGACTCTGCGAACTCTGCGATCAGCTTCCTAACAGTGCGCACATATTCGGGTTTACAAGGGACCCTTATCTCAATTCGATTGCCCATTTCTTCATTCCTCTCGCCGGGCTATGCTATTAACTGCGAGATTTTATTTAATATACATAATCAACTGTCGTAGATTTACACGTTATCTTGTACCCGGCCGCTTTCAGGGCAAAACACCCAGCAGATGAGCACCAGCGAGTACATACTTGAGCTAGTTCGCAAAATTTGCGAAATATGTGCATAATACCCCTTGACGATCTCTGCTTGCGCTGGTAGAATATACCTCGTGCCCAGCAGTGGGTGCTGCCTGAAACAACTCTGCAATGCAGGCTTAATATTTCTGCAAAACAACGTTGACAAGGCCGAATCAGTGTGGTATACTAAATACCTCGCCTGGGGGGAACATTCCCCAGGCTTTTGAATGCCTTGAAAATAAATGTTGACAGGGCACATTCAAGTGTGGTAATATATACCTTGCCTGGGGGATATAGATCTCCGGGTTTTGATTCAGTTCCTTGAAATTTGAATAGTGTGAGCGTGAAGTGTATGAGTTTCAGCTAGTTAGCGGCACCTGAAATAAGGTGCTGGATGATACTCTTCAAAAAGAGTAAGTTCAAGGCTTCGGCCTTTGACAATATTTCTTATGGAGAG
>JAJFTD010000180.1 GCA_021373255.1 bacterium | reverse complement strand
GACCTCTACTATTTAGCACTCTTTGATTAAGTGACTTACGCATTTATTCTCTTCCTGGCGGGCGATCCGCAATTACCTGAGGGCATTGCGGACTTTCACTGTATTTGTCAGGTCCACGGAGTGCGACTTACCCGCATCGGGGTCAAACATCCGCATCCCCAGGTGGATCGTTATGGCTGATTTGGTGACATAGTCACCACGCACGACATCACCATCACGGTTGAACTGCACCCTGTAGTCGACTCGTATGGGAACATAACTATTGGCCCCATTGGATATCTCCGGCAGGTTCTGGTCGTACTCAGGGCTAAAGAACAACTCACCGGTATCATAGTTAATCTTATACTGGTTCAGCCCCGGATCACCAAGTGTAAACGGCACGCGCTCGTATTGCACAAGCACCCCGTAGGCAGGGCCGGGGGTCATATTAGGGCCGACCACCCGCTCGCTGCCGGGCACTATACGAGCATACTTCAGATAGACAGAAGTCATAGACGGATTAAATGTGTCCAGCAGATAAGCCCGGCGGGCTGACCCACGATCAGCATTGTATTGCGTTTTGAACGTGGCATTAATCCTCGCGGGGTCGATAGTGCATACGGGTTCATTGGCATTGCGTTGAGCAATGGTCCGCGGGTCCAGCACGAAATTGATCAACCCGCGCCCCTCATCCACCGTAAATGCCATCTCCACAGCGTCACTGGAGTTCGATGTGATCTGACCATCAGTTAGATACTGCGTTATATCGAACACTATCTGCGGATCAGTGTTGTCTGGGTAAACCTTCTTGTAGATGACCAGATTCGGACCATCACTGCCGGTATAATAGACAGTAGTAGTGTTTACGCTGCCGTCATCATTGTATTCATATTGATAGACACCGGTGCTGTAATCCGGGAGCCAATAAGCATAGGACGCTCGGAAGACTGATGGCACGGCATCTGGATACTCAAAGCTCTTATCGGTCGAAAACGTGCCGGTAAAAGTGTCGTTGTCGATTGAAGCGTAGCGGAATGTTACCGTCGGCTCCATCGCATCTATTCTATCAGGGTCAACATCGTTGTATATCGGGAGTACAAGATCTTCGTACTTACCGACACCCATGATCCGAACTTTCTGTGCCCAAGCCCGCCATGTATCCCTATGATAGAAGAACTGCGGGTCGGCAAGATTCGCTTGCACCCTATCACCGCCAAACTTGTTCAGAAGAGCCTCTGATATCTCACTTGAAAGCAGATCAGTATCAGTAGGATCAAACTCAACGCGGTATAAGACAACCTGGTTGCCTTCGTTAGTCTGCGTGTTCTTATCCCAAGGCGACTTCCAGCCAAACTTCGGTAGTGATGTGTCGGTCACATTGGGGTTGTTATACCTCAAACCCAGGAAATAGCGAACCACCTTTGAATCCTGCTCCAACGGCAGCTTGGGGCGCACTTCCACATCCGTAGAGTTGCATGTACTAATTTGGCACCGCGGCAGAGCTTCATCACCTCGTGGAAAATCACGAGGCTCGCCACCTGTGTGACTCGGATTATTGCAATGCACCATCATCTTCGGAAGAACGAAGTCGATCTTGGCATCAGGAAGTTTGAAGTACTGCACATCACCATTTGACATTAGCACAGGAAGCTCGATAGGTTCATCAGAGGTCCAATCGAGTATATCCATAGCCTCGCCGAGGTCTCTGCTGATGTTCTCCATAGATGAGCGAGCCGCGTCCTGCGACTCGACCATAGCCGTGGCGCTGCGGGTCATCTGGAACGACTTGACCACAGGGTACAGCACCAGACCCATGAGGATCGTGGATATGGCTATAACCACGAGTAACTCGATAAGGGTGAAACCCCGATTGTTTCGTGCTATGGTGAACATGCTTTGTGTCCCTTAAAAAGCATTTGAGTTTAGTAAGATTGCTCGCGAACCAGGCTGGTTTCCAAATCAACGTTGCGCCAATGCCCGGCGTCACGCCAGATCACCCTTGCCTTGAACGATGTGCCTGTCACAAACAGACGCGTTATCCTGTAATGCTGTATTTCAGACGTTTCGCCAGTCGGCACTTTGAGTTCCGCGAAATAATAATCAACACCATCAAAAAGCTCGGTATGGTCGGATATTTGGCAGCTTTGACCAGCCACCCTGCGCTCACCGCTGGTTGAGTTGCCGTCACTGTCAGTAAGAACATAGCTGTAATCTACGGTAACAGTCTTTGCCCCCTCACATGCAGCGAAGAGCAATACATTAGGCTCATATAAATAGTATTGGCAGTAATTGACTAACCCAGGATCATAAACGCGCTGATAAGTAGCATAAGCCTTCTGGCACTGCACAGACCAGTCTCCATCTGCCCGATAGAAAAATCGAATATGCCTGCCGGGAAGACTGGCATTCTCAACTTGAGTATCGGCGTGCCAATCAATCAAATTGGCAGTCTGCGGCAGCTTGACTGTGCCCGTGATGTAGTTTATCTTTACATCACTCATATCTACGCGCAGGCCGGTTGCAAGATCGATGATGAGCATTGACGTGGGTATCATCAGACCCACAGTATCATCTCCGACTTGCGTCCCAACTTCTCTCCCTAGTATGGGACGACCGTTGATGCCGCGCATCAGACCTTCAAATGTCGGCTCATCGGGGTTGTCGGTGGGCGTGCCATCGTGAAGATTACCGGACTCTCCAGCATCGAGAATAAACCTCAGCGCCAGCTTGATCGGGATTTTGCTTTTGGCTGTTGCAGGCTCGGGGATAGTCCTATCTTCGCGAAGTATACGCGGATCATAAATGCGATAGTCTATGCGCGCTTCAATAGGGCGCTTGCCGGTGGCTGTGTATTCATAAGCGCCATGCCCGGTGGGATTGAACGAAATCACGCCCAGAATCGGGTCAGCGAGTTGGTACTCATAAGGATCATTATCAAACACTGGCACCTCGACAAAGCCACGCGCGCAGGTATCGGTGTTCGGCTCTACTTCAATGGGAGTGTAACCTGTGGGCACACCTTTTATGTCCACATCGATCCAGCCACCATTGTAATTGTACTTGTCAGTATCTGTATTTGTGTTGTCAAAAGTGATATTGACGCGCTGATCCACCATGCTCATAAGCACAGGTTCGGCACCGTTCCTGGCAGCCCAATAGGAGTAGCTGACATAATAAGTGCGATCCATCGCGCCGGCATCGGTGGGGAAAGCTATTCGGAAGTAGGGCTTGCCACTCATATAGTAAATGGCATACTGGCCGCGCCTGAGCATTGGAGGGGAGAACCGATCTCTCGCGTTGATTCGCCTGAGGTCGCCGCTGCGAATTACAAGACCCTGCAACTCACCTCTACCATCTGAGTAGACATCAATGGGGCTGAATGCAAGGGTGTAACGGGCACCAAAGCCCGTGCCATTAGCAGTTTGATAATACCCAGGAGCTGGGATAGCCGTGGTTTCGCCTAGAATCCAGCGAATATTGAGCACATTACCACGCACCCAATTTTCGCCCCGCTTGATAAACGATGCATAATCTGAAGCAGGATACTGTCCATTGAGGATGTTTATACCATTAGTCTCATCATCGTCGATCGGCAGAATACCCGTTGGCAGGTTGGCGGTCATGTTTTTCCATCGCTCCAGCTCCTGCTGAGCGAGCCTGGTGGCAATGGTCCGGCTTTCCGCGATCTTTACCACGCCGAATCCTGTAGGGAACATCTGGATCACAGTCATAATCCCGACGAGCAGGATCACCATGACCACAAGGATCTCTACCAGCGTTGTTCCTCTCTTGCCTGTCCAGATATTGTGCATAGACATCCTGATCACCAACAAACGGGGTGCTGCGCATAAACCACAGTCGTTGGTACGACTATTCCACGCGCCCTAATGTTCCGTAATAGGGAGCGAGCATTATTTAAGCTCAACAGATTTAATGATACGATAACACAACATTGGGACGGAATCACTCCCGTCCCAAGGCAGTTATCAGTGTTAATTGACGAGGCCGAATATTAGTCTTTCTTCTGCCTCATACGCCACTTGCAGGTTTCCATCACACGGGCATCAACAGACTCTGTGCTGCCATCGAGGAAAACTACAGTTGCCCTACCGGATACGCTATCAGCCGTGCGAGTCTCGTGATAAGAACACCACGTAATCACAGTATCAGCAGGTGGGTTACGAAACTTGAGCTGCCGTGCATAATCTTCAGAAGCAGCAGCGGCTTTGGCTGCAGGGTCAGTTAAGGCTTTGGGATCAAATGGTTTAATTTCATCATTATGATCGGCAATGTACCCAACCTCATTAGCCCAGTCAGTGCAGTAGTGACGATCACCCTTATAACCAGTACTTTCGCTACTATCAGGATAGCAATAGGCATCGTAGCTATTATATATATAAAGGTTAACCTGGGTGCCTTCCTCATCATAGGTCTTTAATCCACAAGAGACTGTGCTCGCTGCATCGGTCTTATTAAAGTTTGACGAAGGGCAGTGGAAGACTTTGATCGACTTCACATATTCGGAGAAGAGATAAGAGTCACTCTTCGCCGCATCGAGCGCAACAGCATTACTAATATTGGTTGTAGGCGCACCAGTATTATCCACCATTCCTGCGAGTGCCTCGGGGTAGCGACGGTTGTCCTGCTTGAACATCTGCACACCCATCGCAATCTGGTGGAGATTGGTCATGCACTGGTTCTGCCTCGCCGTTTCCTTGACCCTTGCCATTACAGGGAAGATAATCGCGGCAAGAATCGCGATAATCGCGATAACAGTAAGAAGCTCTACCAGTGAGAAACCTCTACTTCGGGATGATGTCTTCATTTTCTCTAACACCTCCACAGGGAAGTTGTAATCACCGCCGGTTTATTACACATATTTGGCGGTATTTCTTATTGATATGTTCCGCTTGGTTCCTACACCAAAGCGTTAAAACTTGCATTGCTATATTTTTAACTTCGGGTGATCAGGCGAACCCATGCACCCCACAGCGCGCCTAATTGCGGGCTGATTAATATCATCGCCAACGCACCCGTTACCATGTGCGGGCCGAAGGGGATCTCCGTACGCCACGGCACGCCCTTTTTGTCTGCCCTGGATTTCATCACCAGGTAGGCCACTCCGACAACCGAGCCCACTATCACGGCAATAAAGAACGAGACCAGAGAGGGCATTATCCCCAGCACCGCGCCAATGGCCGCAGCCAGATTCACATCTCCGCCGCCCAACGCGCCGCCATACTCCTCTTCTTCTTCACCCTCAGCCGCCTTGCCCCTGGGCCGAAAGACGAAATAGCCGATATACGCGATCATATAAAACACACCCGCACATACCACCGCGCCTGCAACGCTGGGCAGCATCGGCAGCCCACCCTCAGAAAGCGACGACGGCACATGCAGCAGATGCGCATCCCCAGCTATTATATGAGCAATGTCCTTTGCAACACCTAAAACCAGGCCAAAGATCACTACCTGGTCCGGTATTATAAATTGATCCAAGTCTACAAAGAACGCAATCAACAGCGCCGAGATGAACAGCACATACACAAAGAAGTCGATTCCAAACCCGTATCTGAGATACGTAGCCACAAACAGCAGCCCCGTGATCAGTTCCACAGTGAAATAGCGCCAACTGATCGGCGTGCCACAATACCGGCACTTCCTGCCAAGTAGTAAGAAACTCAGCAGCGGAATCAAGTCAAGCGTCTGCAACTTTTTATTGCACTTCGGACAGTGCGACGGAGGGAATACAATGGACTCTTCCGCAGGTATACGGTATATGCAGACGTTCAGGAAACTCCCGACCACCGTCCCGTAGATCAGCGCTATTGTGACTCCCATCCAAATCGGCAACGAATCCATACTAACTACCACCGGACAGGTTCTGGATAACCGCGATAAGCGGCAGGAACATAGCGATAACGATGAAACCTACCACACCACCCAGCGTAACGATCAGCACCGGCTCGATAGCGGATGTAAGGCTTTCCAACGCCGCATCTACTTCGTCTTCATAGAAGTCTGCAACCTTACTGAGCATCGGGTCCAATGAACCTGATTCCTCACCAATGGAGATCATCTGCACAACCATTGGTGGAAACAGTTTGCTCTTTGCGAGTGGCTCAGCGATACGGTCTCCCTCTCTGATCCTTGCCCTGGCTTCCAGAAGCGCATCAGAGATGATATCGTTAGATACCGTTCCGGCAACCGTTTCCATAGCCTGTAAAATAGCAACACCACTAGCAAGCAGCGTAGCCAAAGTGCGGGCAAATCTCGCGAGCGCAACCTTATGATTGAGCTTACCGAATACAGGTGCTCTTAGTTTAACTTTATCAATGAGCCGACGGCCAGCCTTGGTTTTCATAAGCAATTTGATCGCAACAACGAAACCCACTACGATCACAATCGCAAAGTACCACTTGGTCATTAAAAACTCACTAGTACCCTTGAGGATAGCAGTTGGCGCAGGTAGATCCTTTATACCAAGGTCAGTAAACAGGGTCATAAACTTCGGCAAAACGAAAGTCATAAGGCCCATAACGACCAAACCCGCAAACCCTAAGATCAAAACCGGGTAAGTCATAGCAGACTTGACCTTGCGCCGCAATGCCACGTCGCTCTCAAGGAACTGCGAGAGCCTCTGCAAACTCTCTTCCAAAGCTCCACCGATCTCACCAGCGTTTACAAGACCGATAAAGAGCCTATCGAACACTGTAGGGTATTTCTCAAGAGCCCTTGTAAGAGTCTGGCCGCCTTCTACCTCGTTTTGCACATCAGTGAGAATAGCCTTGAGCTTGGGAGATGTCGCCTGCTCGGAAAGTACGTTAAGACACCTTACCAGGTTCACACCGGCGTCGATCATAGTCGAGAACTGGCGGCACATAATCGAAAGCTCGTTCTTCTTAATGCCGCCATAGCCGCCGATCTTCTTTTGAGTGCTCTTGATCTGCTTTACTTCAACTACGCTAAAGCCCTGCTCGGTAAGTCGTCTACGAAGAATATCCTCGTTTTCAGCTTCCGAGGTGCCGGGTATTACTGAGCCCGTAGCATCGCGAATTGTATATGCATAGTTGGGCATTTTACTCAACTCCTTGATTAACTACCAACGCCTTCATTACCTGAAATTCATTGGTCCCGAGCTGTTGTTGGTCATACTGATCATCGTCTTCAGCTCTTCCGGGTTCATAGCAACAGCCATCACGTCATCATAGTTGACCAGATATCTCTGATACAGCTCCCGCAGATGCTGATCAAGTGTCTGCATCCCGGAACTGGCGCTGGTCTGGATAACCGACGCGATCTGGTGGGTTTTAGCCTCTCGTATCAGGTTTCTGATAGCGGGAGTGGCAATCATAACTTCCATAGCACAGATTCGACCCGAAGTCTCGACTCTGGGCAAAAGCTGCTGGCAGAGCACCGCCTCTAAGCTGTTGGAGAGCATCAGTCTTACCTGCTCCTGCTGCTGCGCAGGGAATGAATCGATAATACGGTCCACAGTCTGAGCTGCGCTGCTGGTGTGCAGCGATGCAAGAACGAGATGGCCTGTTTCGGCCGCGGTGATCGCAAGAGAGATTGTCTCCAGATCCCTCATCTCACCAACCAGGATGACATCAGGATCTTCACGAAGAGCGGAGCGAAGCGCCCCGGCAAAGTCCTTGGTGTCCTGCCCCACTTCACGCTGGTTTATGACGCTAAACCGGTGCTGGTGCAGGTATTCTATAGGGTCCTCAATGCTGATGATATGCGTACTGCGCTCACTGTTGATCTGGTTGATCATAGCCGCCAGCGTAGTAGATTTACCCGAACCCGTCGGCCCTGTCACCAACACCAAGCCCCTCGGCTTCCGTGTAAGAGCCTCCAGAATAACCGGAAGCTCCAGCTCTCGGATCGTCGGAATCTTGGTTGGAATCAACCGAAACGCCGCCGCAATGGAGCCCTTGTCCCGATAAGCATTCACACGAAACCGGGCTATACTCTTCACCGCGTAGGAAAAATCCAGTTCCCAGCGTTCTTCGAAGCGGCGAATCTGCTCATCAGAGAGTATATCGTATATGATCCGCTGCGTATCAGCAGCAGCGAATTTGCCGAAATTTAACGGTAAAAGCTGTCCATCCACGCGCACCACAGGCGGAACCCCGACGCACACATGAAGATCAGATGCTTCCCTGCTGATCATCTCCTCAAGGAGATCATCAATATGCACCTCGTCAGTCGGGATCGGTGCGCCGGACTTCTCTCTTCCGGCCTTATCCTGAGCTTTTACTGTCTTTTCGGTTGTCAAATGCTGCTCCGTTACGACGGATTACTGACCCGCGGTAAATACAACTCTCATAACTTCGTCCGGGGTAGTAACCCCAGCGATCACCTTATCCAAACCGTCTTCTTTAAGCTCGTGCATGCCATTCGCCTTAGCTGCTTCCCTGAGGTCGGCAAGAGGAGCACGGCGGACGATCAACTCTCGGACTTCATCGTTGACCCTCATCATCTCATAGATGCCGATTCTTCCCTTGTAGCCGGTGTGCTTGCACACATCGCAGCCCTCGCCCCTGTATAGCGTGACCATCTGGTTAGGGTCGGAAGACTTGAACCCGAAGCGCCTGAGCTCCGACGCCGCAACCTGATAAGGCGCTTTGCACTTCTGGCAGACCTTTCGAGCAAGCCTCTGTGCAAGACACGCAATAACCGTAGCCGAAATCAAGTATGGCTCAACACCCATATCAACCAATCGGACAACCGCACTCGGGGCGTCGTTGGTGTGAAGGGTGGAAAGCACAAGGTGACCGGTAAGAGACGCTTCAACACCGATCTCAGCCGTCTCAAGGTCTCTCATTTCACCGACCATGATGATATCAGGGTCCTGGCGGAGGAAGGATCTCATCGCGCTGCCGAAGGTAAGACCCGCTTTTTTGTGCACCTGCACCTGCGATATTCCGCTCAACTGGTACTCGACCGGGTCCTCAATAGTGATGATGTTCTTCTCTACTGAGTTCAATTTGTGGAGTACTGAATAAAGCGTGGTGGTCTTTCCACTACCGGTAGGCCCCGTGGTTAGGAACATACCGTTCGGCTGTGCTGTAAGCTCTTCAAGCTGGGCCTGCACTTCAGAGGAAAATCCCAGTTTGTTCAGACCGATGAGAACGTTGCTCTTGTCGAGAATTCTCATAACGATCTTTTCGCCGTGGACCGTAGGCAGACACGAAACGCGGAGGTCGTAGTCTTTGTTGTCCCAGCGAATAGGGATACGTCCGTCCTGAGGGATACGCCGCTCAGCGATGTTCATATCCGACATGATCTTAAATCTTGAAATAAGAGGCTTGTCGATGTATTTCGGCAGCGGCATGACTTCGTGGAGAACACCATCAATGCGGTACCGAACGCGCACGCCGCGGCGGTCGGGTTCGATGTGAATATCACTGGCGCCGTCCGCGATAGCCCTCTGAATGATCGTATAAGCAATACGGATGATAGGCGCTTCTTCAGAGACTTTTGCGAGACTTTCAGTGTCGTCCTCAGAAATCTCTTCGCGAGCGCCGTAACCTGCGATAGCCTGCCTGATATCGGCAGAAAGATTTATACCAGCAACTCCACCGCCGCCTCCGGCGCCACCACCTGTGGGGATGGGAACAGCACTCAAATCAGTAGGAGCCACTCCACTAGGCGGTGCAGCGTTGCCGCCTGCGTTATACAGCCGGTCAATCGCCTCAAGCAGATCATCTTCAGTGGCAAGGGCCATAGCAATCTGCTGAGCGCCACTGGCGAGCCTGATGTCCTGAATAGCAACGGGGTCATTGGGGTTAACCACAGCCACCAACAACCTGTTGCCGTTTTTGCCTATAGGTAAAACTTTATGCCTCTTGGCAACGTGCTCAGGCACGGAGTTCACCGCACTTTGGTCGATTCTCTGCGATGAAAGATCGACAAACGGCATGCCCAGCGTCTCCGCCCGGACCTCCGTGACTGCCTTTTCGTCGGCGAACCCCAGATCAACTATGATTCGCCCCATATCTCCCGGGGCACTTCGCTGGACGTCACGCGCCTCCGCAAGCTGTTCAGCCGTGATCACGCCCTTAGCAACAAGCGCCTCGCCTAAATCTCTTCTAGCCATTCTTCTCTACACCTCTAAGACGTCGTACCCGCGCGGGCCGACACCCAGAAATTATAGCACATCAGTAGCCCAACCCAAAAGCGGCAGACCTCAAAGAATTAAGAATTGAGAATTAAGAGTTAAGAATGAAGGGAGGGCTGGGTTATAACCTCACGGTTGCTCCCTAGTCATCTCCCCAATTCTTCATTCTAAATTCTCAACTCTTAATTACCTTTTCGATTGCTTTTCTCATCACTTCAATGGGTGCGGGTTGACCGGTCCATAGTTCCAAGGACAACGCACCCTGGTAGATGAGCATTCCCAGTCCAGTTACAGCTTTTGCACCTCTGGACCGAGCTTCGCTCACCAATCTGGTCACCGCAGGGTTATACACAAGATCATAGACCAGTAAACCCGGGTGAAGCAGTTCCGTCGATACCGGAATGCCGTCCACATCGGGATGCATCCCGACAGATGTCGTGTTAACCAACAGGTCCGCCCTGCGGATCTCATCGGATAATGTGTCTAAATCCAGCCCGACCGCACTCACTTTGCCGTTCCCAAATAGCGAGTTCAAACTCCCCGCAAGCTCCTCGGCCCGCTCACGCGTTCTGTTTGCAATCACCAGCTTACAGCCAATTTCAGCCAGCGCAAAGCTGATCGCCTTTGCCGACCCTCCGGCTCCGAGCACCACCACACTGGCTCCACCCAGCTTCCCCCACTCAGCTTCCGCTGATCTGAGAAAACCCCGGCCATCGGTGCTCTCACCACGTAACCAGCCGCCTGTGTTGATAATCGTGTTGACGGAGCGTATTCGCAGCGCCTCTTCGCTTATCTCATCAAGATGCTCGATCACGCGCTCCTTGTGCGGAATGGTAACGTTCACCCCCGCCACACTGAGCGCCCTCACTCCATCAACCGCCCTGCCCAAATCGTCAGGCAGAACATGGAACGGCACGTATATGAAGTCAATGTTCAACGCCTCAATCGCGGCGTTGTGCATCACCGGCGACAGGCTGTGGGAAACCGGGTGACCGAATACCCCTAAAATCTTCGTACTGCCGAGCACGTTCACTTGGTATCCCGCTTTTCTGACTTACTGGGTCCATAGTTTGTTCCCAGTCTGCCGTTCTTACGGAGCTGGCTCATAATATAGCGTTCGACAATCCGGCTGATTTTGGTGCCAATAAACTCCCTTGGATGCATAGGCTTCACCAGGATAGTGTAAATACACGCCCAGTTACCACCTAAAATATCGGTAAGAAGCTGATCACCCACTACCACGGCGTGCTCAGGCTTGCAATCCATCATTTTGAGAGCTTTTTGAAAACCAACCGGTCTCGGCTTGAGCGCGCGCGGCAGAGAGAAGATGCCCAGTTCGTTGGAAATTTTTGAGAGGCGTGTGGGATAGTGCGTGTTGGAAACAATACACACCCGCATCCCCAGATCCTTTGCCTGCTCCACCCACGCCCTGCTCGGCTCCGGCAACTGGCTGCTCTGCCACGGGAGAAGAGTGTTGTCCAGATCGAGAATCAATGCAATGAAGCCATTCGCCTTGAGCGAGCAGAGATCAATGTCGCAGATATTCTCAACAAAGAGATCTGGGCAGAAAAGATCGAGAAATTCGCCCATCTAATGCCCGCCGTTTCTTGCAGCGTTCTTTGCCGCGATATGTTCCTGGAACGTGCGGCTGAAGATGTGGCTGCCATCGTGGGCGACATAGAAAAGATAATCTACCTGAGCGGGCTTAAGCACAGCCTTAAAAGAAGCCAGCCCCGGATTGCAAATCGGGGTTGGAGGCAAGCCGGCGTGCAGGTAGGTATTATATGGAGTGTCCGTTTTTAGATCGCGGTAATAAAGCCTGCTCTTGTTACCCGTGCTCTCACCAGGGGAATATGAGCCCGCCGCATCGATTTCAAGCCTCATGCCCTTCGCAAGACGGTTCCAAATCACGGCGGCGATGAGCGGCCTATCCTTGGGAACCTTAGCTTCACGCTCAACCAAAGACGCCACTATAAGCAACCTGTAAAGACCTTCATCAAAAGAATCCGGCCCCAGGCCGAAACGCTCGCGTATCACGTTCTCGATCTCCCGCCTGTAGGGACTGGCAATTTTCTCCTCGAACGCATCGAGCATCTTTCGTATAATATCCTGAGAATCAGTGCCACGGGCAACCAGATAAGTATCCGGGAATAGATAACCCTCCAGATTGTCTCCGTTGATAAACGGATACTCCGAAAACTCATAACCCTTGGTAATCGCCAGACGCACGAATGCGTCACCATCCACTAACTGCTTTTTCGCCAGAATATCCGCCATTTGCCTGGCAGTGAACCCTTCCGGCAGCGTTACCCACGACTCCAGCAGCTTGCCCTCGACCAATTCATCAATGATCTTGGGCACACTCATCCTGGGGCTGAGTTCATAGACTCCCGGTTTGAGCTTATTACTGGACCCGCTCCACTTGCAGGCCAACCTGAACATAAACGGGCTCCTGATCAAACCCCTATCCTGCAAATTCTCGCTGATCTCGCGAGCCGTGGTGCCTTTCAAAATGACCACACGCACAGGTGCCCCTGCGCCCGAAACAGGTCGCAGCCCCATAGATATCAGAAGCCATACCGCAATCAGCGCAGCTATGAAAAGCCCTATATAGGTTTTTGTTTGAAGCAGGATTTTGATCATGTTCGTTAAGCGTTATGCGTCTTGCGTCTCGTGTCTTGTGTCAGGCGTCGTACTTTCCAGATAGCTCTGCAAGATTACGGCGGCGGCCATTTGGTCTATTATCTTCCTGCGCTTGCCGCGGGAGATGTCCATCTCTATCAACGTGCTTTCCGCTTCCGCCGTGCTCAGGGACTCGTCCCACATCACTACAGGGATCCGAAGCCTCTTAGTCAACCGGCCGGCAAATTCCTTCACTTTAAGCGCCTGGATTCCCTCTTCACCCGCCAAATCCAATGGGTTTCCGACAACGACCTTGCACGCGTCAAGCTCCCGGAGAAGCTCTTCAACAGCGCGCAGATCAGCTTTAACACTATTACTACGTCGAATAGTAGTCACAGGGTTCGCGGTAATGTTGAGCTCGTCACTTGCTGCAACCCCAATGGTAGCGTCTCCGACATCCAGCGCGACTATTCTCGGCAATCTGTATTCTCCAACCTGTCCTTGATATCCAGGAACGAGTATAAGAGCACGACTCCCATCATTCCCAACATCAACAAAGCCATTACAATCCCCGAATCATTGAACAGCAACGCCGCCAGCATTCCGACCATCAGCCCCTTCAGCCCTGCGGTGACATGCTTGTCTTTGAACAACTCTTTCTTGAATTGACTAGGGAATTTATATGTCACAAACGCAATTATCGCACCAAGAACTGAATAGGCCATGATAGCCCACGGCAGTGCGGCTATCATGAGGTTCAAAAGCACCTTGCGGCTCACCATCGCAACTAGATAATCCGCTCCCACCTTCTCTACAAGTCCCGTAACCCTGCCCGCGTGAGCAGCCCCACCCCCTGAGAATTTGGAGTCAAGCAGCGCCAAAACTATCAGCAGCGCAAACCCAGCACCGAATACTCCCACAACATGCCTCAGGCCATATCTTCCACGCCAAGCAGCCAGCCACATAAGCCCGAATGTCACCACAGCGGCTAAAGTGGCTCCGTAATTCGCTCCCATGCGCCCGACACCCATCGTGACTACTACCAGGGACCCAAGAACAGGCACCAGCCATCTGCGGGCAGTAGTGCCGCTGAGCAGTGCAAATAGAGCCGACATACCTATGAGCAGGCCGGCGTATTCATTCCCAATTCCATAAAAACGCAATCCACTGAGTTGGAACGAGCTTGGAAGCGCAAATTTGCACAATGGGCCGCCTAAAGTCGCATCTATAAGGATAATCACTGATGACAGTCCAAAAAGGGCCAATGCAGGTCCAGCAATGAGGCCGGTGCGGCGCGCAAGGGGCAACCCGATTATGAAGCTGAGCCCTACAATGATCACCAACGATATGAATATGCCCAAAGAGTGAGGAACAATGCCTGCCGGAGATAATGTCCCGAGAAGCATTGCCACAGCAAAGGCGCATGCAGTAACAAGCCCAACTCGCGTAGCACTCGAAACCCACTTCGGCGCCTTGAGATTAAATGCGACAAGCACTGTGGCACTCACAAAAGCCAAACCGGACACGAACATCACAACGTATATGACCCAGACAACCATATCGCGATGTGATTGTACTTGGATATCCAGATCGCGCAGCACATCCATCTTGTGCGGCACACGAGTTTCGGTGATTGATCGGCCCAGCATCTCGACACTCGGAGGAATGCCAAAAACATGGAGCACGCTGGGGGCGAAGTCACTGGCGGCGATAAGGCCCCGCGTGCGTGTCGTCGGCGAGGTCAGGAGACCGGGAGTCTTCGATGGATAAAGCACCATCGGAGTAAGCCTGTCCCAGGGGTCACCGTCCGGCAAGCCAAACGAGACAAGCATAAACTTGGCATTTTTCGTTTCGGGGGTCCTTATGAGCGCTGCAAGGAAGCGATCCAGACCTGATAGCACTTCGGCTTTATGCTTTGACAAAGCGTTATCAGACATACTAAGCTTGTATTCATCCAGCCTGGCAGTCGCGCCATAATCGATCACAACATAATCCGCAGCGCGCAGACCCTCTCTTGCAACTCGAAGCAGTTCACCCGAATCTGAGCCGAGACCACATGGATCATTGGGACTGCGCCTCGACGGAACAGCGCTCAAACGGCCAATGTCGATAATGCCTCTGGAGTCCATCGCGAGCACAGCAGCGGCCCTGTCTATACGAAGTGGAGGGACATCAGCGTTGCCGACGGCGCAGGTCTTCAGACCCGCCGCGCGGATGGCATCACCACACGCGCCCAATACCGCAGGTTTGGCCGATTCCACATTAGCCCGAAGCACAGGACCCATCCCAAGAAAAACAGCCGAGCCCGCAGGAACACGGCAGCCCATCCGCCTGGCATGCGCCTCGCCCGCCGTATACTCGCCGCTAAAAGTCTTTTCAGAGGCATCGTAGCATTCGCGCACATCAGCCCCACCCCGGCAGCTCGACCCAGCCCCGGCGGTCAGCAGTAGCGCATACTCACCTTTCGGCCCGGCACAGTTCGGGCTGATAAGGCCAACGCTCCCGCGCGACATCATTCGGCTGATGGTTGGAAGGGCAGGATTATCGAAATCCGAAAGTGTAAGACGATTAGCCACAACGACCACAAACTTGCTTGACGCCATGGCAGGGAGGGCCAGAAAAATAAATGCGGCAATTAAGAATATTAGGTGGGCCCGGGACCTATAATAGCCCCGGACCAAAAAGAACTGATTCATCAGCTTTCCAATAACCCAGACATTGCAGTGCAAGACTAACCTGCCTGAGCTGATATTATCTCAACAGCCTTGGCTAAAGCATCGCCAACCTTGGAGGCATCTTTACCACCCGCCTGGGCGAACTCGGGCTTGCCGCCGCCGCCGCCACCGGCAACTTTGGCGACCTCGCGCAGCATATTGCCTGCATGGAAGCCCCTGGGCACCAGGTCGGGAGTTACCTTGCTCACGAACAGCACCTTACCATCCGAAACGCCCGCAAGCACAACAACTCCAGAGCGCAGCTTATCAGCGACACTGTCAGCCAACTTCTGCAGAGTCGGCACATCAACAGTGGGCAGGGTTGTAGTTACATATTTCACCCCGTTGATTTCAGTGGCGGAGTTAGCCAGATCACCAGCCTGCTCAGCGGCTCCCCTGGCCTTGAGAGTGTCGACCTCTTTTTGAGCATCGTGCGCGGCCTGCACCATCCGCTCAACGGCAGCAACGGTCTCAGGCACGGAACTACCCAAGGCATCGGCGGTCTTGCGAATCTGGTCTTCAAGATCATTTACATAACGAACCGCGGCCTCACCAGTTACAGCCTCGATCCTTCGCAGGCCTGCGCCAACACTGGATTCGCTGGTAACCTTGAACAATCCGACCTGCGAGGTGTGGCGCAAGTGCGTCCCACCGCAGAGCTCCATCGAGACATCGCCCATCTTGACTACGCGAACCTGGGAACCATACTTCTCACCAAACAACGCCGTTGCGCCCAGCTTGCGGGCTTCGTCGATGTCGGTAATGGTCACGTTGGCCTGCACGTCCTCAAGGATGAGTTCGTTCACGCGGTTTTCTATGCGCCGCAGCTCATCAGCCGTAACTGCCTGGAAGTGCGAAAAGTCGAATCTCAGCCTGTTAGGCTCAACCACGGAACCCGCCTGTAGTGCGTGCTCGCCGAGCACCTCATGAAGGGCTGCATGAAGCAGGTGAGTGGCAGTGTGATTCCGTGCAATAGCGCGCCTGCGCTTATAATCAACAGCACCCTGGACCTCGTCACCTACGGAAATAGACCCCGCCTGGACTTTCGTCTTGTGGAAGAAGAAATGGGACGCTTTGATGGTGTCCACCACTTCCAGCGCGGCACCATTATCAGAGGTGATCGTGCCGGTATCACCGACCTGTCCACCTGATTCGGCGTAGAACGGAGTGGTGTCCAGCACCACTTCGACCTCATCACCCTCCTTCGCGGAGGAGACAAGCTCCTGGCCCTTTATTATCGCGGCAACGGTCGCGTTGGATGCGGATTCTTCGTAGCCTATAAAGTTGGTCGGCTCGATAGTCTTTTCAAGCTCAAGGATAGCCGTGCTGCCACCGCCGAAGAGAGCTGTTGAAAACTCGCTGGACTCTTTAGCACGCTTGCGCTGCTCTTCCATCGCAGCTTCAAAGCCGTCCACATCCACCTCTACACCGTTCTCCACTGCAAGCTCCCTGGTCAGCTCCAGCGGGAAACCATAGGTGTCATAAAGAGTGAACGCGATGTCGCCGTCGAGTTTCTTTTCAGCCGACGCTGCTGCAATTTGGATCTGGTCTTCCAGCCTTTGAAGGCCGCTCTCCAGTGTACGGCGAAACTTCTCTTCCTCGCTGCCGATTACTTTCTCAACATAGGCCTGGCGCTCTGCTATCTCGTGATACACATCGCCCATGATCTCGACCACAATCGGAACTATGGGTTCGAGGAAACTCTTGTTCAAACCGAGCTTGCGACCCTTGACGACTGCATTACGAATCAATCTGCGAAGGACATAGCCCCGGCCCACGTTAGAAGGCATGACACCGTCAGCAATGGTGAACACAGCAGACCTGATATGATCAGCGATCACACGCATTGAGCGGTTGACATCATCATCAGAGCCATATTTCGCCCCCGAAAGAGCCTCAACTCGCTGAATAATAGGCATGAACAGGTCAGTCTCATAGTTGGTGGACGCACCGTTGAGAATAGCTATCGTGCGCTCTAGGCCCATACCCGTATCAATATTCTTTGTCGGAAGCGGCTTCATGGTGCCGTCTTCCTGGCGGTCGAACTGCTGGAAGACAAGGTTCCATATCTCTACGAACCGGTTGGAGTCGTGCGCGATAGACCACGGGGGGTCCTCCGGCCTGCCAAGCTCAGGGTTTACGTCCAGGAAAATCTCGTTGCACGGACCGCATGGGCCATTAGGACCTTTGCTGGGCGCGTCGGCGGGCCAGTAGTTCTTGTCCTCACCAAGCCGCACGATCCTTTCCTCCGGGAAACCGACTTCCTTGACCCACACATCGTAAGCCTCGTCATCATCGAGATAGACGCTGGTCCAGAGGTGGTCCGGGTTGATCTCCAGAACCTTGGTCAGGAACTCCCATGCCCAGGTAATAGCCTCGCGCTTGAAGTAATCTCCAAAGCTGAAGTTGCCCAACATCTCAAAGAACGTATGATGCACGGCGTCGCCGACTTCGTCTATGTCGTCAGTGCGCATGCACTTCTGAGATGTGACAATCCGAGACGCCGGCGGCACGCGATCGCCCACAAAATAAGGCTTGAACTGCACCATCCCGGCGGAGGTATAGAGAAGGCTGGCGTCATCCGGCACCAACGAATCGCTGGGATGGATCAAATGCCCCTTGCTCTCAAAGAATTTCAGATATTTGGTTCGTAGTTCGCTACTAAGCATCAGTTTTGAATCCAGTTTTTGGGCAGCGGCATTGTATGGCGTGATGCCTCTTCTTCCTGCGAAGACG
The DNA here is from genome assembly GCA_021373255.1 of bacterium. Taxonomy (GTDB): domain Bacteria; phylum Armatimonadota; class UBA5829; order UBA5829; family UBA5829; genus UBA5829. The sequence goes on along the minus strand of JAJFTD010000180.1, from coordinate 14,523 downwards.
AGTGCTGGGCGTAAGCTAACACCCAGCTAACATCAAGTCACGAACGCCCAGCACCAGTTTTGAGTTTTTTTGATGGTATGTACGCTGTAATGCGGGAACCTGCACCGGCACACCGGTAGTCGTTCCCGCAGTGTAACAGGTGTGACAGCAAAATCTACGCCGCCACTCTCACATGTCCGGTTTCCGATGTGGGCTCAGGAATAGGCAGTCCATTAGCTTTCAACCCTTCAATATGAAACTCCAGGGCTTCTTGAAAGTTGCGTTCCACTTCATCGCGTGTCTTGCCCGTGGCCATGCAACCGGGAACATCCGGGGAGTAAGCCGCCCAGTTGTTCTCCGTATGCTCATAGACAACAACATACTCTTTCATTGCTTGTCCCCCATCTGCGCTTGCTTATAGATGTTGTGCAATGTCCCTACCGGCACGTCATCAGCCGGATGCCCGTGTACAGTCACCAGCCCAGGCTTGTTCGGGTGCTTAAACTGTCGATGGCTACCGCGCGTGCGATCTATATACCAGCCATCGCGTTCAAGTTGACGAATTAAGTCCCGAACTTTCATGCATTACTTTACTTTCTCGCAACGCAACAGTGACTAAGGTCTGGGGCACAACTGCCGAAGAGCACTATGTACTCCGGCTGCACCGCGTCCACAATCCGGTTCACCATCTCCGAAAGATAATCTCTGTCATCGCTCATGCTTAACTCGCCGCCAAACGTGCCTCTTCAGTTTCAACTTGGGCTTTTAATTCTTTTACATCAAGCCGCGCGATATACTCTCCCTGCAGCATTGAGCCTGTGCGCTTGAAACCGGCGCTGAGGTACATCGCGTGCGCGACGAAGTTCTCCGGGCGGTAGCCGACGAATATCTCGTCGCAGCCTGGTTGATCACTCAGAACCTTTATTATCTCTTCAAGTGCAGCTTTGCCGTAGCCCATCCTCTGATGGTCGATGTCGATCATCAGCCGGTATATCCAGTATTTGCCGTCGTCGGGGTCCACACCATACATCGCGTAGCCCACCATTTCCTCGCCATCAAATATGGCAACCTGAATAAACTGAGGCTCCGCTTTGAACTCATGAACCCGGTAAAAATTGGGCGCTACAAGTCCGCCCTGCTCCAGCTTTAGTGTGAGTTCCATACACCTCGGCCAGATCTCTTTATTTATCTCCCTAAGAACCACCTTTGCCATTCCAGAAAACCTATTGCCGCCTTGCTAATAGACTATTATAATGCCGTGCTTCCCACAGCCTCACTCAATATATATCGGTGTGTAACCCACCGCTCGTGACTGCTTTTTATAGCAATGCTCATCAATGAGCAGTAGTCCCTTCGCTATTGGCTTTATCGTCCACGTTCGGCCAGGAGTCATCAATGACTTCCGGCTCTTCCTCCACCACTCCATATTTGATAAACAGTTCGCGAAGGGCGTGGGTGAGGACGAACGCGGCGGCGCCCATGAAAATGATCGCTGTTCCGATCAATACAGGTAGGGCGCATATCACAGCAAACGCGATTATAACAAGAAACAGACCCACTGTAAAGCCGGGGCTGCCTGCCATCAAAAGAAACGATTTTTTAATGATCACCCAGGGGCCTGTGCCGGAGTCCATATCAAGCTGTGCCGGCAGCAGAGGCAGGTGATACATAGCCATCATCATCCAGATCAACGCGCCATAACCGAACAGCACCCCAGGCATCGCGAACAGTAGGCTCTTATTAGATATAGCCAGCCCCAGAAAAAAAACAGCATCGCATACGAGCACAGCCAGCACCAATATATCAATCAAGAATAACTTCAATGCGGGCAGCGCCAGCACTCGGATTCCTGTGAGCGTGTCCAATATCCCCGGATGTTCATAATAGACAGCTCTGTTGGCATAATAAAACGCCCCCACAGCGCACATCCAACTGACCAACACCGCCACAAAGACCGTCGCGGCGAAGGGCACTGTTTTACCTTTGACCACCATTGTCAGGCTCAGGACCATCGCCGTAAGGACAAATGACGCCAGCGTTACAAAGACCACATAGCCCAAGTGGTCATAAGCACATTTAAAGCCCCGACCCAGCGATTTCAATAAGTTCACGCGCCTCGGGGCGGTCATCTCTTTACTCATACGCTTATTATACATGAATTTACACCGAAGGCGCATAACCAGTTATGAAGCTGATTACCCACAATCTACCACAAGCCACCATTTCAAATATTGAGCTCGCTTTGGCAATGAATTACATCAGCGCCGAGCGCGTACAGAAAAAAGCAGAAAAACATGCCTGTAATCGCTTGACGGTATGGCAAGCATACAATATAATCTGGGGTAGACAGTGGTAGATTGTGGTAGATAAGGGTAATGTTAGCCTAAAGGAGCCATGGCAATGCCTAGACCAGAGGGGTCAGTGGAAAAAGTTCGCGAAATCAGCGTCGATCCTCAACCCGGCGGCTTGAGGGCGGTCTACCTGGTTGAAACGCGTTCCGACGATGAAGCGCATGAGATCGACAACCTTTTCGCCGAGTTGCAATCGCAGGTGCAGGTATTGCAGTTGTGCGAGGGCAAGTTGGTCAGTTATGCCGTGCAGGCGCATGAGTCGGATGCGGCAGTGCTGGACGAGATAGAATCATTCCTCAAGGAAAACTTTGCGTTCGTGGTAACGCAGCGCTCGTTTGATGACCTCATCTACCGCATAGTGACGGAGCTCTCCGGCAATACCGGCAGCAAACTTCACGCCGTTTCGCGCTGCAACATCTGCGGCAAGGTGGAGCCGTTCCCCACCACGCTGGTCAACATGACCCGCGAGGATGGATCGGTGTTCCTGTCCAGATGCTATTGCGCAAGCTGCACCGCCGAGGCTGCCGCTCCGAGCAATAAAGAGTTTATCAGGTCACTGCTCGCGGCGGATCAGCGTGATTTCAAGAAAATTGCGCGCGCCGAGCTGGTGAGATGCCCGTCGAGAAAGCAGCCAATGCGTTTCAAAGTCAAGGACCTTTCGTGATTGGGAGCAGCTTCTTTTGTTTTCCGGATCCTACGAACATACTGTTGATGATAAAGGCAGAACTGTCATCCCCGCCCGCTTCAGGCAGAAGCTAGGCGAGAAGTTTGTGATGACAAGGGGCCTGCACGGGTGTTTGTGGGTCTTCCCCGAGCGAGCGTGGACCGATGTACAACAGAAACTGACACCAAAATCGCTGCTGGATGACCGAGGAGTAAAGCTGGAAAGATACTTCCTGGGAGCTGCGAGCGAGTGTGTGCCGGACAGGCAGGGGAGAGTAGCCATCCCCCAGATGCTAATGAACCACGCCGGAATAAAAGGCGGCGATTCGCTATGGGTAATCGGGCTCACCGACAAAGTCGAGATATGGACCAAGGCACGGTGGGACGAGTTTAATGCAGCTTTAACTGACGATGTTATTGCGGAACTTGGCAGGGACGTCGAGGAGCCGTAGTGACCCGCACTATCTGGCCGAAATTAACAATGCGGGATTTGGGACGGAACACCAAAGGAAAACGGCGGGAGCAAGGATGCTGCCGCCGTTTCCGTTATTTTAACCAGTGAACCTTCCCTACAACAGATTTCTACCCATCTCGCGGGAAAGTTAGCCCACGCTATTTGTAATGAAATTAAAACTTATCAAAGAGCAGAGCAGTCGTATAATTACTATGTATTAAGCTTGGCTCCCCTGGTTGGACGATCTTAGAACTTTTCTGGCACAAGCGGCTTAACTACCAGAATTTCGGGAACAAGTTACAGAAACACCGAAGAACTCACCTCAGCTTGCGAAGAATCATCTCCTCGGTTATGCGGAGATGTTCCTCTGGCTCATATTTGTCTATATTCTCGAACCTGCTGAAGACACCAGGAGGAGCGCATTCGCCAGCATCATTCTCCCAATAAGGACCAGCTATACCTGCCATCCATTCAGGAATTGGAGAATTGGCGGATTGCGCTTCGCGGAACTTGAAGATAAAGAACTTATATTCCTCTAGTGGTTCGCCTTCCGTCCTGCTGATCTCCTTCACTAATTCTATTGAGTCCGGAACGGCAGCGAGTTCATTAGGATGCATCAGCCATACGACCAAATCAGACAATGCTATCAGATCCAGACGAGCTTGATCATTCGGAAAAAGATTATCTTGGCCTATCTCACGCAATGCTCGATAAATTACGCTTCGAGTTTGCGGGCTGCATGCGAGTCTCTCAACCTCGCCGGGGAGAGGATTTTGGCCAGCCTTAAGCGCAGCAATAACCGGCTCCACTTCAGCGTAGATACCCTGCCAAATCCGCTTGCTTCCCGTCGCCGTAGCAATATACCGCCATATCACGAATAATACCAGCAGTGCCACAAAAGCAATGAATACAGTATGCATTATGCTATCTCCTTAAGCAAAATATCATATACATCTGCAATAATTGAGGAAAGCAAGCTACTTTCTTGTCATCTCTTGCACAATGGTTAGCGGATTTCCTGCTGAGATTATCATGTATTAGTGTTTGCAATAAATGTGCAAAAACAGAGCAATTACATAACTGCTCTGCTTTAATCTTCAAATATGATAGCGACCCTGGATCAATTTCCTTTAAGCGCTTTCTTCATATCGCGCAGGAACCACTCTATCTCTCTGTAGCCGCTTACTCGGTTTGCTTCTCTAGAAATACTGTCTAGGAAGATGATTGTCGGGTAACCAATAACATTGAACTTCCTTACCAAATCCCTGTTTTTGTCAGAATCCACCTTCACACAAACGAATTGCCTGGAAAGCGTCACCACACCCGGGTTGGGATAGGTGTTTCTATCCATCCTCTTACATTGACCACACCAGTTAGCGTAAAAATTAATCATAACAGGCATTTTTGCACTTTGGGCGTAATCAAACGCTCGATCGCAATCTTGTTGCCAATTGATACTGTTCGATTCTGCACTGCCGCCATAATAAGCCTTTTCAATCAGGGTGTAAGACTTTTCCAGATACTCGCTTCCGCGCCCGTAGATTAAAGCTGCTTTGATCGATTCATAGGCTTTGGGGCAGTCGGTTTTGGCATACGCCGCCATAGCTTCATCATGAGCTGTTATCGCTTTCTTGTCGCTATCTGTCAGCTTTGCATTAACTTCACCGAGGCGCTGAAGTAGAGCCGGATCATCAGGAACTAACTTAAGTCCTGAGCCAAGCATGATAGACTCTGATATAAGGTCAGCGTTTTTCTGCAATCGCTGAGATTCCTTTGTGTATTTCACAACCAGAGCAGCACGAGCTTTCGCTAAGCACTTTTTCGTATAATCGCTATCAGGTTTTAGCTCAATGGCCTGAACCCAGGATGTAATTGCGTCTTCCAAACGGCCGTTTTTGTAAGCATTCTCTCCTTGGATGTATAGCTCGCGTGCATGGGTAATATCCTCTAGCTTCTTAGCCTTGAGCTGATCTTCATCCAAAGGCTTATCAGCCAGTATAGCGCCTGTGATGGCGTACATGAGCAATCCTGAAAAGAACACCAAGGAAACAAAACGCTTAAGCACGGTTCTCCCCCACATCTCTCTCGCAAAACTTGTTTTATTATCTACTATCACTGCTGCAAAAATAAGTCCGAAATTGCAATCTTCTAAGCCGAATTATATCACTGGTTGCTATTTACTACAACCTCGCGCATTCCAGTGTTCGGTATCTCGGAAACTTGCTCACGAAACGTACAAAAGGCAGAGCAATCATACAACTGCTCTGCCTTAATCTTCATATATGTTACCATTGATATGTTTACAAATTACCAGGTTGTTTGCAAGGCACAAGTAATGATTTCAATGCCTTTCCGGCAATAGTCTTATTCTGATTATTTCTCCAAACTCCGCTCTATTGGTGCAAGCCATTCGGATAATCAAACTCTCAGGCGCGCTTGTCATTTGTCCCACTTTGAACTTAGGGACGATAGCATCTGATAGATATTTTGCATCTGACTTTATTGCACACGTCGTTCTTTTGTCGCCAAAGCTCGCCAGCAAGCATACGCCGCCGGTCTGGTTTACCCCTTTCGCAAGCCATGTCGCTTCGCCAGTGTTACCTACACTCGCACTTATAATAATTGGGTCACCGGGCTTGATCTCGACACTGTCGCCGCTGTTCACCAGCTTGCTGTTTATTTTGAGACGATTAAACTCAGCATTTAGATACTTTAGAGGGCCATGGCCTTCATACGGCACATTGCCCACCAATGTGAGTGGAGCATCTGAAGAGGTTGTTTTTGTCCCAGCAGTCCGAAGACCAGCGCCACGTCCATTTGCCAACGAATCAGCAAACTGAGCGGAATATGCGTCATACATTCCGGCGTAACCTGATGCATAAAGATCACGATCAATCGTAAAGATCACTTCCGGTTTTGATCGATTGCCAATCAGTGCTGATTTTTTCCAGGCATTGGCGATCTCATGCGCGGCGGGTCTTGGTGAGCCGTCGGGGGCGACAATTCCGAAATCGCTCTTTTCGTCGCAGCGATACCCTCCCGCCCACCACCATACCGCACAGCCATTAGAACCGACCTCGCGGACAGCGCTTACCATATTATTAACATAATCATACTGCCTATCCATATTGAGCATACTCATCTCAGAGCGATATGCGCCAGGTTTCACATTCAAGAATAGCGGAATGCCGAACTCCGCCCAGTAAACTGGTTTACCACCACTTACAAGCCGCCCATAGGCATCGGTCATTCCGGACTTGAGAAAGTCGATGCGACCACCACTGAGATTGTATGCCTCGGGTGAGATGAAATCGAGATGCTTTGCACCACTCGCGAGATCGAACGGAAGCATCCCCGCAACGCATAGCGCTCCCGTTCCACCATAACCGCTGCGTGCCCCGGCCAGATGATTCGGGTCCAGCGACTTCACAAACCTGCGCACTTTAGCGTATTGTTTGCTTATCTCATCATCCCAGAATCGCCGATACGCCGCCACATATGTGTTCCACACGCCGTTGTTTGTAAGCTGATAGTCGCTTGGACAGATGACGACACCGTCCTGTTTTTCGGGAACATAGTTCCAATCGCGCTGAGCAATATCGACACTGCCGTATTGGTCGATGATCCATTGCTGCCAGAGCCCGTCGTATTTCTTTCGCTCATTAAATACTCCGACACAAACCTCCCAACCGAGATCATAGGCAAACATGGCTGGACTTTGAGATAAGTGTGCGGCTTTTATCATGCCGGCGGCTAATTTTAGATCTTGCTTAAGAGGATGCAGACCCGGCATATAAAGATGAACCTTTATGCCATGCCTGTGTGCCCGCGCAAGAAGATCCATAACAGGTCTCGCCTGATCAAGCAGGTTATACTGTATGCTGATTGTGTTTATCCCGAGGTCGTTCATAAGGGCGAGATCGTGCTCGATTACGTCTGGATCATAGAAATAATTCGACCAATACTGCTCCCAGTAGTCATTCGGCTCAAGGCCCGATACGTAATACGGAAAATATCCGACTCCCAGTGAATGCCATACCTTGCCGTCCAGATGAAAATCACCGTTTTTTGTTTTGACAATCTCTGCATCCGGCAACTTGCCGTAATTGATTACGTTGAAACTCTGCGATGTCTCATCTACAACCGATCCACCAATACGAAGTGTAGTTTTTGCAATATACTCTCCAGCGGGCAGTTTTATGCTTTTACCGGAAATGAATGCCACCGCATCGTCTGAGCCTGATGAGACCTGTGCAGTCGTCGAGGAAGAGAACATAACTCGCTTGTTGGAGTATACCTGAAAATCCGCACAAACATCAGCAGGGTTTCTTGATAAATTGGCTACATACGCTCCCAGCCGAGTCTTCTCCCCGGCGGCATAACCAAACGCATCAGACCCAGCGTTGGCTATGAAGACACCATTCTTCATCCTTTTGAGCTGAGTAACGATTGCGGGAATGTACACATCCAAAGCATTCTCAATATCCGATTGCTCAATCCCGAGATACCCCCATATTGAGCGTGAATACTCTCCCGAGTTATTCAAGAACAGCTCTCCGGCTACACCTCTGTTCTTTCCATTCGCATCAAGAGCATAGGCAAATGGGATTTGACGCCATTTGTGGAGGCTATCGCATAAATAACCACGGCTTCTCGGCAATGCTATGCAGACGGATTTTTGAATGGAATACTGCTTTTTGTCACCCACGATGTTAACATAGGCGGCATTGGTCGTATAGGTTTTGTACGGAGGGCAAATGGACTCCAGGATCAGAGGCTTTATACCCGAAACAGCATCGACCCAAAGACCGTCTTCTTTGATTACAGGCTTGGACAACATCGGCCCGGAAACAGCGAACAGGTTATTTCCTCGCTTTAGAAATTCGTCCAAATTAGAAATTGCATCGGCTGGAAAGTATCTTGAATTCGGCAAAACAAGTATTGAGCCGTTGCCTGCTACGTTATCAAGACACGAAACCAACCCGGCTGGGTCTACGACTTTAACATCAAAATCATCACTGGGTATGCTGTTTTTAAGCCGCTCGATGAATACCTTTGATGTGTCTGGAAAGCTATCGTTCAGTAATAGCACAGTGTCTTTTGCATACGAAGATGCCATTGTTAGCAAAACCAATATGACGGAGCATATAAAAAACCTGACCATGTCTTTTCCTAATACCACCCTTCATTCGATGATCTCAGTTTTCCTTACTTATATGAACAAAACCAGCAAAGATATATAGTTCACGGAATAAATGTCATTATAACATTTGTCGCCGAGGTTCTGCCAACCTCTTCTATATAGACACTCCCTCCCTCTCGCCGAGTGTGTCCCTTATTCCAGCATCCGTGCTCACAGCAAACACAACAAAAGCCAGAGCAGTTGTATAATTGCTCTGGCTTGATCTTCAAATTTGCTGGCTCTCCTGACTGGACTCGAACGGTAAGATTAAAACCGCATTTACACGTTATGCTAATAGAGAAGCCAACTGCCGGGTAAATACAATTATTAATTCTTTACTTACCTCGCTCAAGCTCCTTCTTGTAGTCACGCTCACCCTTTACGTGGTGATATATGTATAGAGCGATAAGTGCTACGAACACGACCACTATAACAGCATCGGCACCGTGGAAATAGCCTTTGAGACGGGTGTCCCATTCTTTGCCCAGTATCATCCCCACATATGCGAGCCCGAGGCACCAGGGGAAGGAGCCGAGGAATGTGTAGAGCAGGAATCTGTCGAAACGCATTCCTGAGATGCCGGCTGGGAATGAGATGAATGTGCGAACCACGGGAAGCAGGCGGCTGAAGAAGATCGCAGCGTCGCCGTGCTTTTGGAACCATGCGTCGGCGCGGTCCATGTCTTTCTGGCGGACTAGAATATACTTGCCATACTTCATCACGAAAGGCCTTCCGCCGAGTTTACCTACCCAATAAGCAAGCGCCGAGCCCCAGACACACCCCAAAGCGCCTGCCACGCCCATTATCCAGACGTTATATTTCGTGGGATCGCTGTAGACCAGGTATCCTCCGAACGGCATAATAACCTCGCTCGGCAGGGGGATGCACGCGCTCTCGATGCCCATCATGATCACGATGCCATAATAGCCGAGCGCGGTGATGTTTGCTACGATCCAGTGAGTAACTGCTGCGATAACAGAATGCAAGAAGTCCTCCAGTGCCGCATATCATCGGGTGGCGGCGTCGCAGATATTATACCATTGATGGGTTTACGGCGTCACTTTGCTGATCATGTATGCCTGTAATGCAGGTGTTTTTGGCTGTGCCGGTGAAGGGTAACAAGCATAATAAAATCCCTTACCGGTGGAGCGAAGATATGGCTCGGTTTTCATTGATGAGTGTAATTTCACGACTAGCAATTATCGGAGCAATGCTGGCATCACAGCAGTGCGTGGGGCAGGTAATGCCAACTCCACCCCCACCACCCACTCAAACACCAGGGTTGCCGCCCATACCGGATCGCCCACCCGATACCCCACCCCCGTTCGGACCCGCAATCCCGGAACAGGCACCCCAGCCGCAAACCGGCGGGCTGGTGCCACAGTTAAACCCGGAAGATATCCAGATAGATATCCCGCCACTGGCTCGAACCATTACATTTACGGGAAACACTATCCTGTCTTCAGAGGAGCTTCGACGTGTAGCGGGGATAAAGTCGGGACAGTTGATCACTCAAGACGCGCTTTCACAAGCGGTGGAGAACATACAGACCGCATATCGAGATAAGGGATACATCGCGGCGGTAACAGATATTCAAATGCCTAGAGCGGGCCAGGTGGGCACGCTCAATTTTAACATAGTGGAGCTACGATTGTCGGATGTGCGCCTGCAGGGGCTGGTAAAGGTCAGGGAAAACACCGTGAGGCGAATCCTCAGTATGAAACCGGGGATGATCTTCAACCGTGAAGCGGTAATTCGAGACTACGTGCAGTTGCAGCAGTTGGGAGTATTTGAAGACTTAGCTTTTGAGTTGCAGCCGGGTACAGAGCCGGGAAAAGCAGTGCTGGTGTGGACATTTCGTGAGCTGGAGAATTTTAACTATGCCTCCATCGGCGGCAGCTACGGCCCCAGCGATGGCCTGGTAGGCAGCGCGCAGCTTACCCTGGGGAACCTTGGGGGCCGTGCGGAGAGGTTGGATGCAACTGTAAGTGTGGCAAGCGCAGACGTGCAGCCAGGTGGCAAGGTGGATTACTATAACCCCTGGATAGCGCCGCGCAGCACGTCACTGCTCTTGAGCGTGTTCAGCAACGTGCGTTATCGTTTCTCGCGCGACATCACTACAGAGCCTGGGGAAGACCGTTATTTTGAACGTCACAGTGGGTTCCGCGCAGCCGTGAACCGTCAGCAGAATTCGTATCTGACTCTGGGCACAGGATTCAGGTTTGAGGTAGTGGATGTAAACAATCTACCATCCGACATGCTGACCGACCCGACAGCTCAGGACACCACTCTGCTCCTTGCAAATTTACGCAGTATTTGGGATTTTCGCAACTCGGCAGCGTTTCCAACCACCGGCACTTACACCACCGCGTTCTTGGAAGGCGGGCTTTCGAGACTGAGCACAAGCAGTGATGGCATTGCAAAGTTATGGGGAGACCGCCGCTGGTTTTTGCCGTTAAGGGAGATTCCTCCCGGCGTGTCGGTTCCACGGCCGGTACCTGTGCTTGCACTGAGGGCAATGCTGGCGGGATCGATAGGCTCCCTGCCATTTTCCGAGCAATACTTCGTTGGTGGAATCAGCGACCTGCCTCTAAGGGGTTACCTCGAAGGCAGGTACTGGGGGAAATATGCCCTTGTCGGCAGCGCAGAATATAGATATCCGTTCAGCAGGAGCTTCACTGGAGTCGGGTTCGTCGATGTTGGGGACGCCTGGGGAAGCGATTTCCTATTTATACCCGGCACAACGAGCAGCACATCGTTCACCCAACACGAAAACTTCTCCCCCAAGCTCGGTGTCGGAATAGGACTCCGCTACGGAACAGCAATCGGCCCAATTAGAGTCGATTTTGCTCGTGGTGATGCATATAGACTGCACGTGAGCGTGGGTCAGACGTTTTAGCACGGCGTCCAAGGGGTATCCGTCGCAAACTCAATGGGTGCCCCTCCAGGATTGATTCGAGAAGCGGTTTTACGAATGGAAGCCGCTTTGCTCTAATGATAAGGTCCCAAATCGGCTCACACTTCTTCCAGCCACCGGTGTATGCAGCATGCCTAAGGAATCCAGCCAGCGATTCTTTTGTCTGAGCAGCCGAGATTATAGACCTCCAGCTATAGAACTTTGCATAAGCCCATCGGTAACCTTCTTCCAGCACTTGGGATGATAGTTTAGCGGGCTGATAAACTGTGTGTCGTGTATCGTAGAGGCTCCAATCGCGGGTTGTGATACGCCCACAGGCAGATAATCGATCATAGAGGGCAGTGCCTGGGTATGGTGTGAGTATATGGAATGTGGCAGTCTCTATCCCCTGCTCCACAGCCCAATCTACAGTACGATCAAAGACGCTCTCATCATCGTCATCTAAACCGAAGACAAAACTGGCGTTGATCATAACGCCGCAATCGTGCAGACGGCGAATAGCAGCGCCATAATCACGCCCAATGTTGTGATATTTGCCTTGCTCTCGGAGATTAGATGCACTTAAGGTTTCAAACCCAATAAACAAACTGCGGCACCCCGAAACAACAGCTTTCTCAAGAAGATCAGGCTCCATTACCGCCTGGACAGTCGAAGCAGCTTGCCACACACGGCCCATTCCAACCATGCCCTCGAAAAGTTCACTGGCAAAACGCCGATTACCAAATAAATGGTCATCCAGAAAAAATAAGTGGCGGTCTGGAAGCCGGTCAATCTCGGCAAGTGCATCATCTACAGTTTGAGTATAGAAAGACTTTCCACCTTTGAAAAATGCATCTTTGTAGCAGAAGTCACAAGCGTGAGGACAACCGCGTGACACTACTATCGAGTTCGGAACCAGATACAGACTACGATCTATCAGGTCTCGCCGCACGCTGGGTTGGTCCTCCAGTGTGCGTTGAGTAGAAATATAGCGTTTACGTGGCTGTTTTGAACGAAAATCAGCTAGAAATGCGGGCCATGTATCCTCGCCGGGTCCAAGAAAGATGGTGTCAGCATGCTGTGCAGCTTCGTCGGGAAGTGCGGTTACATGTAAGCCACCCATTGCCACATGCACGCCTTTTGCACGATAACTATCCGCAATCTCATACGCATGATAGGCCGAGGTAATATAGACTTCTATTGCGACCAAATCAGGAATGTCATCAAGATCAAGGCGCTGCACATGCTCATCCTGGATGACTATTTCGTCATCATCGTCTAGATACCCCGCCAATGTTGCCAGGCCAAGGGGTGGAAACAGTGAATACTTGATCGGGCGCCAAAAGGGGCTTTTAGCCTCGGTAAGCGCTGGAAGGATCATCTTCACTTTCATAATGGATATGCCTCCATAGCGTTATGAGCCTGGCCAGGCCGCTTGTCACTTGCTTTACGTCGCAGGCAGACAATATGTTCCCGGGGACAGCAATTAATTGATGAGCTGGTATAGCAGAAGTGACTCTGTTCGGCTATAATAACGTCGACACAACGATCGACAAGATGTGAGGTCCAATGGAGCTTAGGGAAGAGACAATTGAAAGTAGAATGGCGTTTGAGGGGCGGCTGGTTAAGCTGCGGGTGGACAGGGTCCGGCTGCCGGATGGTAAAGAGACTACCAGGGAGATCGTGGTACATCGCGGAGCGATAGCCGCTGTGCCACTTATTGATACGGACAGGATCGTGATGGTGAGGCAGTTCAGGCAAGCGGCGGGAGAGGCATTGCTGGAAATACCGGCAGGGACATTGGACCCAAACGAAGAACCGGTGGTGTGCGCGGTGCGTGAGCTGCGTGAGGAGATAGGTTATCAGGCGAATAAGCTCACCCTTATGTTCAGGTCGTATCTCGCTCCGGGTTACTCGTCGGAGATGCTGCATACTTTTCTAGCGGAAGATTTGACGCAGATACAAGCCGAACCTGAGGCGGATGAGTTTATAGAGATTGTCGAAGTACGCATGGCTGATGCAGTGGATATGATCCGATCCGGCGAGATCAGGGATGCTAAAACCATTTGCGGGGTATTGATGGCGCAGAGGATTATCTCAGCGAGTCGGTAGAGGGGATTAGGACCGGCTTAAGCTATTCGTTCGACAATGACCACAGCCACATCATCTGCCATACGGCCGTGAGCCCATTCTTTTGCGGATGAAACCAGCTTATCTACCAGATCACTGGGAGCAAGGTGACCATACCGGCGGATGATATCTTCAACACCCTCTATTCCCATCATCTCTGAATCGTGCCTGGCTTCGCTGATACCATCTGTGTATATGATCAGTTTGTCACCAGCGTCCAAGTGGCATATCTGCTGCTCAAACTGAATGGATTCCATAAGCCCTACCGGAGGCTGTCCATATCCCAAAAACTCGACATCACCACCATGCCTGTAGATTAACCCCGGAGGGTGCCCACCGCTCGCGTAGTTAATATCACCTGTAGACCTCTTGAGAATGGCAAGGAAAATCGAGACAAATGAACCGATATCCGGCTGCTGAGGATAAAGAACAGCGTTAGCGCGAGTGAGAGCGTCCGCAGCCAGGTCAGTTTCATGGGTAAAAGCGTGAACAGTACTCCGGGCGGTCGCCGCGAGGGCTGCAGCTTCAAGCCCCTTGCCGGAAACATCACCAATCACAATACCGGTCTTTCCTTCCGCACCTACGAACACGTCATAAAAGTCGCCACCGATCTCCTGGTCCGTCTGTGCTGGGCTGTAATATGTGGCCACACGGTAGTTTTCGCAGATGGACGGCTTGCGCGGAAGCAGGGCACGCTGGAGAAGCAGCGAAAAACTGCGCTCGAGCCTTAATGCCTCAGATAATTCCTCGCGAGCGCTGACAACTTGAGCATATAGAGTGGCGTTATCAATAGCCTGTGCGGCCCGGGAAGCCATAGTTTCAAGAAGCCTGACCTCTTCGGGTCTGTACTCCCTGATCTCTTTCATAT
>JAJFTD010000031.1 GCA_021373255.1 bacterium | reverse complement strand
ATGATATCTGATTGGTCAGCACTCATAAGCAGAATTGTAGCTATCATCATTGGAACATACCTGCTATTAGGAGCATGGGGCCTGGTCGAGTTTGCTATGGGACGTGAGGTTGTTGCAAGGAGAGTTGATAATGACTGATCGTGATGTGCTGTCACTCGCAGGAAGAGTGCTAGGTATAATGTGGCTGGCAGTATTTGTGTCTTCAATGCGCTCATCAGCATCTCTACATGAATATCTTCTCAATACACTTGATCATGCGAATGTCTCACAATCAGTGCTGAACGCAGTTTATGCCTTTCCGTTGTTGGATATGCTGATTGCGTTAGCTATGTTAATGTTTTCTAGCAAGATCGCAAGACTATTGGTACCACACCCCGCGAATTTAGGAGATAGCTGGCAGCGATGGGCTTTCTCTACATCCGCCAAGGTGATCGGGCTGGTCTTGCTGCTTCAAGGTTTGGATCAAATGTGGGATTATGTGATCAATCATTACATCGCGACCCATATTGTGATGTATGCGGAGCCTAATGTCCCAATAGACTGGAGTCGTGACATCACTTCTAACATTTTTGCTATCACCGCCACCCTGGCGATCAGTGTCTATCTGGTTTCGGGCGCAAAACATCTCTATCTGAATTATCCATTCTCTGTGTTCTCTACTTTCTTCTCTCAACTACTCCCTAAGGAGAACCAAAATGAGCAGCCTTGAGCTCTGCGCGGTCACTGGTGCCAGCGGCTTCAGCGGGCGCAGTATTGCCAGGCGCCTGTTGTCCAGGGGCAAGAGAGTGCTGAACATTCATCTCCTCACAACACCGTTATTGGCTCATACCTGCCTGCCAGGGAAATCAAACCCGTCGTGAGTAAATGCAGGAATAGCTTACAGTGTGGCGAATCCTTTTATGACTATTATGCGAGGTGAAGATGATGACCAAGCGTGATGTGCTGTCAATTGCCCTCAGAGTGCTGGGGGTGTGGTGCTTTATCTCTGTGATTTTATCGATTCCATACCTGGTGTTCTACTTGCACCCTTCTACGGATATGCTAGAGATGAGTAGGGACTATGCGAGTATTACGCTGATTGGGTCGGTAATTACGCACACCATACTCTTTGTATTGGGTTGTGTTCTTATTGGGGCGGCTGATGGTATTGCTCATCGCTTTGTTCGTAACGATGTGGTGATAGCTATCCCTTCCGGAGTTAACATGCACGATATATTCCAGTTGGTGCTGAGAGTCGTAGGGCTGGTGGTCTTCGCTGATAATATACCGGCTGTGATCAGGCCTCTCTATTCGTTGTTGTTTATGTCGACAAGCAAAGTAAATGACCTCTTTGTAGTCTTGAGCCCTGTTGTAGGTATTGGAATCGGTATATATCTACTCACGGGAGCACGGTATTTGATGACCTTTGCACCGGGTCGCGACGTCATAACAGAGGAAAGCCGATCATGACTGATCGTGATGTGCTATCACTCGCAGGAAGGGTGCTGGGCATAGTGTGGCTGATAGTTTTTATATCAGGTGTGTATCAGGCTGTGTCTCAAGTTTATAACACTTTTCCAGTGGCAGATTTGCGGTCATTAGCCGTAGCAGCTTGCATCTCTCCAGCATTGGCGCTGCTGATATCGCTGGTTA
The DNA here is from genome assembly GCA_021373255.1 of bacterium. Taxonomy (GTDB): domain Bacteria; phylum Armatimonadota; class UBA5829; order UBA5829; family UBA5829; genus UBA5829. The sequence goes on along the minus strand of JAJFTD010000031.1, from coordinate 32,299 downwards.
TGCTAGTGTTTTCTAACCAGATTGCCCGACTATTGGTTCCACAACCCGTGACCATGGACAGCGACTGGCAGCGTTGGGCCTTTTCAACATCGGCTAAGGTGATGGGGTTGGTTTTGCTGCTTCACGGCTTGTGGGATCTGTGTGAATCTGTTGTCGGTCATTATGTTGCTCTTCAAATGACTAGTACTATAAATAGGAGTTGGCACCTCACTCCTAACTTCCTCACTGCCGCAGTTACCCTAGCAATCAGTGCCTATCTACTCACAGGCGCAAAACATCTCTATCTGGACTCTCCACTCTCAACTATTCCCCAGGGAGAACAACAATGAGCAATCCTGACCTCTGCGCGGTAACCGGCGCCAACGGCTTCAGTGGGCGCAGCATTGCAAGGCGTCTTTTGTCCAAAGGTACGAGGGTGTTGAACCTCACCGGCCACCCCGACAGGCCGCATGATCTTGGTGATGGCGTCACCTCCGTATCATATAACTTCGATGACCCCGCAGCCCTTGCGCGCAGCCTGCATGGTGTCAACGTGCTTTATAATAACTATTGGATACGCTTTGCTCATGGCGACATGACTTTCGATAAGGCCGTTGCCAACTCCAAAACGCTTATCAAGGCGGCAGAGGACGCGGGGGTGGGGCGAATTGTCCACGTGAGCATTGCAAATCCGTCCGAAGACTCCCCGCTGCCATATTATAAAGGCAAAGCTGCTGTTGAGAAGGCGATTACAAGTTCAAATATTCCGTATGCAATCCTTCGCCCAGCCGTGCTCTTTGGTGACCAGGGTATACTCATCAACAACATCGCCTGGTTTCTGCGCCATGTCCCGGTCTTTGGAGTTCCCGGCTCAGGTCAATACAAGATGCAGCCGATATTCGTAGAGGACTTGGCCGATCTCGCGGTGGAGTGGGGTGAAAAGCATGAGAATGTTATAATCGACGCCGTCGGCCCTGAAGCGTTCTCGTTCAACGATTGGGTCCACCTCATCGCCCAAGCCGTTCACAGCAAGACGCTGATAATGCACTTTCCACCAAGCATCGCCCTCATTGCGACTGGTATTATAGGCGCGCTAGTCGGAGATGTTATTCTTACTCCTGATGAAGTAGCCGGTCTCCAGGCGAACCTGTTGGTTTCCAGCCATCCACCTACCGCAGGCACAAAGCTGAGCGACTGGCTCCATGACAACGCCGACTGGATAGGCACCACCTACTTCTCAGAGCTGAAGCGCCATTTCGCAGGTTCATAATAAGCAGGAACCCACCCCAAGCCTGCCGAACTCCATTTATGGCGTCATCAACATTATCCCAAGGAGTCTGAAAACAATATGAAACGAATAGCAGTCCTAACCAGCGGTGGAGATGCGCCGGGGATGAACGCATGCGTCCGCGCTGTTGTGAGATACGGAATTACGGCGGGGGCCGAAGTCTATGGTATCCGGCGCGGATATGCCGGCCTTATGTCGAACGACATTAGCAAGCTGGACTCCCGGTCGGTTGGTGGGATTATCCGGCAGGGTGGGACTGTTCTCATGAGCGCCCGTTCCGCTGAGTTCAAAACCCCCGAAGGGCAAGCAAAGGCGTTGGATGTATTGCACGGCTGGGAGATCGACGGCTTGGTGGTGATTGGTGGCGATGGCTCTCTGAACGGTGCCGCCTGCCTGCACAGGTTGGGTTTCCCGGTTGTGGGCATCCCCGCTTCCATAGATAACGACATCGCTGGTACGGAGATGGCTATCGGTGTCGATACCGCCCTGAACACTATTTTAGATGCGATGGACAAGATCAAGGACACCGCCAGCGCCCATCAGCGCGCCTTTATCATCGAAGTAATGGGCCGGGCTCATGGCTATCTCGCGCTGATGGCTGGTATAGCTGGTGGGGCGGAGATGGTTATCCTTCCGGGGAGAGAAGTGAGCAAAGCCGCCGTAATGCGCGAGGTAAAGTCGGCGTTTCTGCGCGGTAAGCCGCATTTTATAATAGTCGCCGCTGAAGGCGCATCAACTCCTGAGAAGAGCATCACAAACCTCCTGACTGATTACATCATCGAGTCCGGCCACGATGCCCGCAGTACCGTCCTCGGGCACGTGCAGCGTGGTGGCAGCCCAAGCTGTTTCGACAGGCTTTTGGGCACGCGCTTCGGTGCAGCGGCTGTCGATAATCTTGTGATGGGCAACACCGGCGTGATGATCGGTCTCAAAGCCGGGGAGATGATTACAACTGATATCGAAACAGTGCTCTCCACAAGCCCGGAACTAAGCAAAGAAGCTCTGCGTCTGGCCGAACCTTTGGCACACTAGATGAATATTGAATCGCTGAGGCGCTGAAAGGATATGAAGACGCTGAATAAGAAAGTACAAGTGCTCGGCGTTAGTCCTTCAGCGTTTCAGGGAACACAACATAGTGCGTCCGGCGACTTCGGCATCAGGATGCCGAAGCAACGTACGTTATCTCTTCGTCCCATTTCGCGTTTTCGCGATTAAAAAGCTACTCAACCATCTTCAGTGGGCCTGTCAGTACCAGGCGTCCATTACCGCGTCCAAAGAATGCGGGGCCTGTGCAGGTTATTAGTGTAATAGTAGAAGTCGGGGTAGGGGCCAGGACGGAAACCTGGTTGGCGCGCAGCACTTTTCGTTTAGTTATGCTGTATAGATAGCGTGTTTTACCTTTACAGAGGATCACGCTATCGCCTATGGATAATGTCTCCAGGCCCCGAAACCACTTTTCTTTGTGTGCGGCTATGCAGCAGTTCCCAATATCCCCAGGGCGTGCGGTTCCTGCGAGGTGCATGGGGCCTCGATCGAGGTCTGAGGGCTTCACCTCTTCCACCACAACCGCCTCCAGATCGAGTCTCGGTATAAGTATCCTAGATCTTTTGATGTTGTCTTGTGAAGAATTCGAGTGGTGACGCAGCGATTCTTTCCACGCAACCATTTCACGAGACTGCAAGTACGCTGATCTCACAGACCACAGGACCGGCGTCAGCAGTCCCATCAAACCTACTGCTATTATCACATCTGCCGCTAGCTCGTTCTTTCTCACATTAGCAAGCCTGATTGATTATCATACAGAAGCCGCCATTCGCAATAGCGGCTTCTGTAATGCCATTATTTTCGTCTTCTTCGTAGGGCTATTCCAGCGAACGCAATAGCACCACTGGCTACAGATATCCAGCCGAAGTCAACTCCGGCGCGGGGTATCGCTTCTCGTTGGCCGGTGGCGTATTCGTCTCCATATTCATCGCCGTAAGCTCCTTGTGTGCCGTCTCCTGTGTCAGTGGCCTGCCCGGCAGTTCCTCCGCCTGTTCCACCAGGTCCAGCTCCCGTTCCGGCTCCAGAACTCATCCCTCCAGTGCCGCTGGTCCCACTTATCCCGGTGCTGCTTGGTTCTGCTCCCGGGCCCGCTCCAGTGGTACCCGTGCCGCCTGCACCAGTATTGGCTTGAGCCACAGTATATGACCCAGGCGGGTAATCGTCCTGAGCAGCACCAGCCGCAGTGACCAAGCTGCTTGCCATAAATATCATGGCAATGATTGCAACCAGTAACATAGATGACCTGATCATAATGTCGTCACCTCATAATTGAGCATATTTAATCGGTAATCTCGTACCCCTCGCAACTTCGGCTCAAACTGCCGCATATGGTAAAATGTTCCAGCCGGACGGTTGATGTGAGCAATATGTATCGGCTAGTGCTGGTCTCGTATAGTAGGAATTGTCCCAATATTCTACGCAATTACCACCTTGCAGTTAACTTCACCCTCAGCTATCATACTATCAGCAATCTAGCTCACGCTATTTGCCACGTGATATCCAGGCTAATAATGCCAATTTGCACTGGAGGGTGTAGGACATGTCCGACGATCGCCGGGGTGGCAACTCGCCGCTGCCGTTTAACAAAGTCAAGATTGAAGACAACTTCTGGGGGCCGCGCATCAGGACTAATGCAAAGCAGACGATCCCCACTCAGTTCAAACAGCTTGAGGACACCGGCAGGCTTGCGGCGTTCAAACTGGAATGGAAACCCGGTATGGAGCCGGTGCCTCATATTTTCTGGGACTCCGATGTTGCCAAGTGGATCGAGGCCGCTGCATATACTATATCCGTACAATCCGACGCATCAATCGAAGCTATGATGAACAAGACCGTGGACCTGCTCGTTTCGTCGCAGCAGCCCGACGGATACATCAACAGCCACTACACCGTGGTCGAGCCAGAAAACCGCTGGACGAACCTCCGCGACTGCCATGAGCTGTATTGTGCGGGGCACCTGATGGAGGCTGCCGTTGCCCACTACCGCGCCACCGGCAAACGAACGCTTTTGGACGCTATGTGCAAGTACGCAGACTATATAGACTCCGTTTTCGGCGTGGAACCCGGCAAGAAGCGAGGTTATTGCGGCCATGAAGAGATTGAGCTTGCCCTGGTGAAGCTGTATGAGGTCACGGGGAATGATCGATATCTGAAGCTGAGTGAGTATTTTATTGAGGAACGCGGCTATCTGCCACACTATTTCGATCAGGAAGCTATCGCGCGTGGAGAAAAAGCAGATGAATATTGGGCTAAGACTTACGCCTATTGCCAGGCTGATGTTCCTGTAAGAGAGCAGACTACGATAGCAGGGCATGCGGTCCGGGCAATGTATTTCTATTCAGGTGCTGCCGATCTTGCCGGTATCAATAATGACTCCGGCCTCTTCTCCGTCCTGGAATCTCTTCTGGACAACCTCACCACAAAGCGGATGTATCTGACCGGCGGCATTGGCCCTTCAGCCAGCAATGAAGGATTTACCACGGATTTCGACCTGCCTAATGAAACCGCCTATGCGGAAACCTGCGCGGCTATTGGTTTGATCCTTTGGAGCCACAGAATGCTGCGCTTCGATCTCGATAGTCACTACGCCGACGTAATGGAACGCGCGCTTTATAATGGTTCGCTGAGCGGAATCTCTCTGGATGGGACACGCTATTTCTACGAAAACCCACTTGCCAGCAGCGGCAGCCATCACCGTCAGAAGTGGTTCGACTGCGCATGCTGCCCGCCCAATATCACCCGCATGATCGCTTCACTTGGCAGCTATGTCTATTTTTATAACGACACTGATGCTATTGTGAATCTCTATGTGCAAGGCGAGGGGCAGTTGGAAATCGGCGGCAGGCACATTACACTCAAGCAGGAGACCAATTACCCCTGGGACGGCAATGTCGCGATCACCGTGCAAGTCGATCAATCCTCAACATTCGCCCTGAAGCTGCGCATACCGGGTTGGTCCGACGGAGTTGAAGTGAGCCTGAACGGCGAACCATTGGAAGCGGCTGATGTTGAAAAAGGCTACTTGAAGATCAATCGTGAGTGGCGAAATGGAGACAAAGTGGAGCTTAACTTCCCCATGCTGGTTAAGCGTATCTATGCAAATCCCAATGTGAAGCAGGATTCGGGCATGGTTGCAATGCAGCGTGGGCCTATTGTCTATTGCCTGGAGGGTGTGGATAATTCCATTCAGCCGCACAAGATTTTGCTTCCTGATGATGCCGAGTTTGAAGCTGTTTTTGAGCCCGACTTGCTGGGTGGTGTGGTGACGATTATTGCAGATGCCCTCTGCCTGGACGACCAGGGTTGGGATGGTGTGCTATACAATGATACCCCACCTGCTGCGCGTCAGTGCACTATTAAAGCCATACCATATTATGCCTGGGATAACCGCGAGCCTGGCTGGATGTCGGTTTGGCTGAGGAATGGGTAGCTGGCTTTTTACGCAGGTGCGACCAAAGGCTATCCTGATGTAATGAAAATGCATGTGGTCTCTTCGCGTAACCTTTGTCATCTCGGAGGCAAGACGGAGAAAATGATCCATTGAAGACTCACACTGAGGACTAAACACTATGTCGGCAAAAGCTGATTATTCAACCGCAGAACGATCAATATAATGCGGCTATGTGAGTGCCTGATATAATTACCTACGATAAATACTGATATCACCGAGGGATTTTCTACCTCCAATGGCAACTTATCCATGAATGACCAAAAGCCGAGGTGCATCCATTGGAGATCGAAGTGACTTTGAACCAGCAGCGAGGCATCGCCGGAAGCGTGGATACAATTGAAGCCGATGAAGCCTTGGCACACAGGATAGGGCTAGGGGACACGGATGCATGGGATCGTTTCTTTGACCGCTATTCGTCCTGGGCGTACCGCTTCGCTTATTATCACTTGGGTCGAAACCATGCGGATGCCGAAGACCTGTGCTCCGATATAATATTGACAGCCGCGAAAAGCATTGGGAAATTCAATCCCAAGCGCGGCGATCTTGACGCATGGGTGCATGGTCTGGCGCGAAATCGCCTTGCCAGATTTTGTCGCAGTCGCCGTATCGAGCTGCCTCTCATCCCCGATTTTGTCGACCAATCCTCCGATTCGGAATCCACGTCCTCCGGCCTATCGGATAAAGTGCAAATGCAGGATGTGGTCAACCGCGCTCTCGCCTGCCTGCCGGAACGGCAAGCTGCAGCTCTGATTGCAAAATATGTCGAGGGTTATACAACGGACGAACTGGCTCAACGGATTCAGAGTTCCCCGAAGGCAGCCGAGTCTCTTTTAGTGAGAGCGCGCGCTTCGTTTCGTTCGGCATTCAACCGGCTGCTTGGCAGCACCGAAGGTGATAGCTATGAATAGAAACCATCAAACCGACCCAATTGAGCTTTTGAGCGAGAGCTACTACGCAATCGAAATGAGCGATGAGTATCGCCGTGAGTTGCTAGATCAAAGCCGATCGGCCGTTGCTGCTCGTCAGCGAACACAAAAAACTCGCTGGGTTGCAAATCTCGCTGGAGTTGCATCAGTATTTGTTATATCCTTGCTGGTATGGTATTTCATCTATTCTGTAATGGAAAACCCTAACACGCCTTCGCATCATAACAACATTGCAACTGGCGTGAAAACTCCGGTTCCAACCAACAAGCCTATAGAAACCGTTCAACACGGTTCCAATTATCCGCATAATGTTGCAATCCGGCTGCCGGTTCAGAAAAACAGCAGTGCAATAAAGCATCAAGCTCTATCTGCTAATCCGGCATCGAATATCAAGCCGATATTGGCGAAGCAGTTTGCAGAGCCGATTGTGGCGGTTATTTCTGTTCAACAGCCGGTTACCGACGGCGCGGGCAAAGCTCTAAAGATGGGCGACAGGCTGTCTGTCGGCGCATCTGTAAAAACTGGAAAAAGCGGTCGAATAACTTTAGTAACCCGCAAAGGAAGCGAGCTTCATCTCGACTCAAACAGCACGCTTACATTTACTTCAAATAATGTCGCAGCGACCAATCGTGGCAGACTCTATTGCAGCAACCGTGATAAGGAAATAGCACGTATCGATACACCCGCCGGCCGAGTCCGATTGCTGGGCACTGTGGTAAATACAGTCGTTCGAAGAGACACTGTTGCTGTAACTGTAGTCGAAGGGAAAGTCGAGCTTTCTAACCGGCATGGTAGTGCGCTTGTGGACGCAGGTAATCGCTCGCTGATGGTTGCGTATCGTCCACCGCGGTCAGGAGTGCATGTCAATGCCTATAAAGAGACTTCTTGGTATCTTGGTCGCGGCGACTATCAGTCCGATTTCGGAGACCTCGCATATACGGTCCAGCGAGGAGACGAACTGGTTGAAGTCTGGATGATGAAATCCGACGGCAGCGACAAACACAGAGTAAGAAGCTTCATTGGCGCGTGCATCCTGGGGACGTGGGAGCCGGGTGAGCGGCTGCTTAGCGTCAAGATTGATGGTTTGTATGTGACGCCTGACTCAAGCGATCCTGATAGGCGCAGAGAGATAGCGCGCGATGGGAGCTGGAGATTACTGTTGGATGCCGCCACGGGGCAGAGTCTGCCTTTCTATGATAATTCCCCTGAAGGTCTCGGGGGATGTTATGTGGCCATTGCGCCGGATCCTTCTCTCGTGGCTCTTTCCGGATCGTATCGTCATGAAGACGCCGGAAACAAGAGTTGTGACTATGGTCTGTATGTTTGCGATAGGACGATAGGCAAAGTGACCCGCCTCCTGAGTGGAGAGATCAGCACTATTCCTGCATGGAGTCCCGATAGCCGGTATATTGCTATATCGTCAGGTCAGGAATATACTGTCGCCCACAATCTGGTGATAATAGATGTAGTGACCGGACAGATACGTAATCTTGGTATCAACGGCGCTGGCGCCTGTTTTTCGCCTGATGGCAAGAAGATCGCCTATAGCGGCAATTTCACCAAGTGCGACTGTTGGAGCTACGGAGTCCCCCTAAGCGGCGATATCTATGTGCTCGATCTTGCTTCCAAGGCCAAGCCCCTAAAAGTCTCGCTCAGCAGTGATGAAGGGGCGGTAAATCCAAGATGGTCTCCTGACGGTACACGCATTCTGTATCAGGCGCGAGATAGGCACTTGAGTATAGTAAACGCTGACGGCAGCGATCACAAGGATATCTTGGCAGATTATAATGTAGAGGCATACTCTTGGGCTCAATCCGGAGATGCAGTATACGTTACAATTCATGACAGGAAGCCAAAAACGCTGTTGGTTTCGGCGGACGGATCGGGTGCCAGAGAGGTGTTTGGCGACAGTAAACAGCAGGACATCAAGCTCCCACCCGAAATCCAAGCCCAAACCGATGCAGCGCGCGCGGCAATTTATGAAGCCGCCTTACGCTATATCGCGGGTTGTGATTATAGATATGATGGCAACCTGGCAGAGAGTAGGAAGAGTTTTAGGTCCGCCGCTAATTTATTCGCGCAGTTGGTATGGGCTTACCCGTTGTCTGGCCTGGGTACGGATGATACACTCCGATATGCTGATGCCGCCATTAAGCTGGCTGGCGAATCGGATGATAAAATGTTGGAAGAAGCCTGTCATGATCGTATGGCTGCTCTTTCGCATGTTTTATATACATCCATTCACGCGAGTCATGTTTTTCCACAGGATATAGCGACACTGCAGCAGGATTCCCTGAGGTTGCCCTGGTGGCAGACTAGCTCGCTGTTATGCAGTGATACGGAACGTGTGAAGATGCTCTTTCAATGCCCAGGCATGAAGGGACACAGACCCACGTCATATATCTATTCACCGCCTCCTCCAGGAAAATCTCCCATTGTTGGTGACGTTATCCTGAGATGTCCTTTGCATCCATCAGAGCGTTGTGTATGGGAAGAGTGGATGAATACGGATATGGTCGAAATGCTTATGGCCAACAGTGGAACCGGCGCATGCCGAAGAGTCTATGGCACACCATATGCATTCGAAAATTTCGGTAACGAACCACTGACCATCATCTATCACAAGTTTGCTGATAAATATGAGGTTCATGGAACAGCAAAGCTCTTGCCAACCGGAAGTATTATCACGAATACAGAGTTCAGCCTCCCAACAGACAGGGGAAGCATTGCACGTGCCATAGATGCCGTTGGTAACGTCGATTGGGGCAATTTGCCTGCGGATGATGTCAAAGACGCAGAGGAAGAACTGGAGTTCTGCCGGGCTATCGCTCAATATGAAGCCGGCATTCCGGTAACCGACTACAAAACCATCGATGGTGAACCCGCAAGATTACTGTTCAATGTTAAAGTCAAAACCAGTGGGCAGTGGGGATCATTCGGGCCTTATGGCCTCAATTTTCTGATAAGAGAACCAAATGAGGCAGAAGTCTATGAGCTTGAGCCAAGTTGCAGATTCCGAGTTTTCGGCACTGTGCGCGTGCTACAGACAAGGCAGGTCTGCACAAACGGATGGATAGATAAGAACGGGCAGGTTATTTCCACCGAAAAGTAGTACCTATAACATTTTTGCTCAAGATTTCACTTATGCACGCCTTACAGGTCACATCACAAGGATCATTACGTCTATTGGTATAATAAAGAGGAGAAGGGAGACTGGTGGCCTATGTGTACTCGCAAGGTGTGGGTAATGAGAACGCTGATGCTATGCATGTGCCTGATGCTGCAGGTATCGTGCGCGTGGGCGCGAAAGGGTGCGGTCACGATATCGCGGATACTTAATGAGCACAAAATTCATGTGGTGACCACTGAAAAAGAAGACTCCCTCAGCAAGTTCCTCTTCGATCTGAGGCTGAAAACCGATGAGCCAATAGCTATAGCTGAACTGTTAGTAAACAAGAGCGGCTTCAAAGATGGCGAGAGCATACTTTACATAATCGACCGCAGCAAAGCCAGGCGGGTGATTCGCGAAGAAGAACGACTGCTCCCCTGCAAAATGTCCGCTATTGATCCTGATCAAGTTGTCCTCTACGCGCAAAAAGCTGCCGACAAGAATGCGTGGGAGATACTTATAAGCGCCCCTAATGAGAAATGGCTGAAATGGGAACTGGAGCGGCTGTGCGGCTCGGAACTGGGTGGGCTTCGTTTGGACGAGCGCGGCAGTATACTCGATAGATATCGCGTTAAGCGACTTCGCATAGTCTCCAACGTGGGCAAGCAGGTGGCACAGGACTGGGTGACTCGGCAGTCGAAACCGGGCAAGGATACAATTGATTGGGATTTTGTACCATCTGACGGTAAGATCGATGAGTTAGATCCTGAGACCGATGTGCTCTTCTTGCTGAACCATGCACAATTAGACGCGAAGTCGGGCCAGGTGTTGGAAGACCTGCCGGATGATGTGGAATCCTGGTGCGACGGAGAGGCAAGCACCCATTGCTGGGCCGCCGAACGGCAGTCAGTGCAAAGCTCGGAGGGTGATTGGCAGACGGTATCAGTCGTCGTGGCTCCATCAGAGCGACACCTAAAGATGGCGTTGAATCAATATTCATCAATTGAGTCGATACCGCAAACATTCACTACAAGTGAGTTCGCCAACCTCAGCAGCTATCGCGAGATGATAGTTATAGCACGTGCGGGTGACAGGGACAATGCCGATGAATCGGCTGTCGATGACCTGGCGGGGAAGATGACCACGGCGCTAGCAAACAAGACCGGTTTTCAGTGCGTGAGTCGACAGGACCTCAAGGAACTGGTCTACACGGCGCTGATGCACGAGAAAGACGGCACTCTGGACACCAGCGACATTGCGAGTCTGCGCCGCAAGGTGGGAACGGGATGCGCGCTGGCAGTGGTGGACTTGGCCGCTATCGATACTCAGACCAGCTACGTTGTGAACCAGCCCCAGTGCTGCACACCAACCTACCCTTCATTCTCCCAACCCCAACCCTCAAAGCCCTCGGAGCCGGACCCTGATGAGCGTAAGTTCGGCCTGTTCGGCGGGCACAGGTACTCGGAAGTAGACGGCAGCCGTAGGAATGACCCACAGTTCAAGCGTGATCACCGGGAATGGCGTCGCAATATGGATGATTACAGCGATGCCATGGACCGTTGGGAGCATGACAAACGAGATTATGAAAACAGTCGATATGACCACGAGATGGACTGGGAAGTGTCCATCAATGCCATTCAACGTGCTAGAATCACCGGCAATCTGCGGATATATGATCTGAATGCGGTCGATTCTGAGGACGCGGGAAGAGTGCTCTTCACATGCCCGATCGAGGGTGAGGAGATACGCGAAGATCGCTACTCGTCTGACCACGTAAGCGTGCGCGGCGAGGGTAACCAACCAGATGTCCCCACTGCCCCCGCGTCCCTGCCCACTATAAGCGACCTGACAATTGCATCGGAAGCATTCAGAATGGCGTGCGAGAAGGCAGTGACGGACATTATGCGGCGGTCGCTGGTTCCGGCGGATGGGGGGCAATAGCAGTGAAGGCAATAATTATTGCATTGTGCATAGCAGCGATGATGGCAGGATCGGTAACGAGCGCCATCGCAATCGAAGAGAAGCACCCGGCGGAGTTTACAGTGGTCGAAGCCGAAGGTGAGGCGCCTGCATCGGAGACTGGCGCGAGAGAGAAAGCCATCGCCGATGCGCTCAGAAACGCTGTGATGAAAGGGGCAGGAGTATATGTAGACGCTACCACTGTGGGCAGCGATTACCAAGTAGTAAGCGACGAGATATTCCTCAAGGCAAGTGGGTTCGCAAAGCTGAATGAAGTTATCTCATCAAAGACCAGCGGCGGCATTCTTAAAGTGACCATACGAGCTTCGGTTAGCAACCGGCCGTTGGTGGAGAAGCTGAAAGAACTTGGGCTTACGCATGAGTGGAAGGTGGGTGTGCTGGTAACTGACACCTCAGCAGAGGCTGCAATCACGCGCGAGCTGATGCTCTCCGGCTTCCGTGTGATTGATGAAGCTCGAAGGAAACAGCTTATACAGGACGAAATGGCGGCACGGGCCGGAGATGGTGACCCATCAGCCCTGCAGGCTATCGGCCGTGAGTATAATGTCGATATTATAATAGCCGGCGAGCTGAGCGTAAGCAATGTAGACAGCGATGATCAGGGCGGGATAGAGTTCTTCAGATCACGCGGCCGGATAGACGCCCGGGCTTATTACACAGACACAGGCGAGATCATATCCGTAACTGATGCGTCCCTAGATGCCATTGACCAGAGCAAGAAACTGTCCGCCGCACGCTGCGCGAAGGGCCTTGGTGCAAAGGCAGGAGCGATTATCGCAAAAGACATCCTGATCGCTCCCATTCAAATGACACCATTTGTGAGCGTAAAGATCGGCGGGTTTGATGGCGTAACGGAAGCCAAAAGGCTGGAAGACGCGCTAAAGAACCTCGCAGGAGTATCACGCGTAAAAAGGCAGCGCTATTCCGACGGTGTGCTGGAGCTCAACGTCTACGTCAACGCCGAGTATCGAAACGAGCTTGCCGAGAGAATCGAAAAGTGCGCCGTGGGCAAGAGAATGGGCATATCCATCGACACCTGGAGCAAGACGTTTATTCACGGTGAAGTGACTAAGGGGTAAGGCCTCTCAGCCTCACCCGGTCAGTCTTTCACATTCAACTTCTTGCGACAATTGTATCTTTCATCATTACAGAAGCTGTTGTATTGCAGCGGCAGTGGTGCGTTGTTCTTGAAAAGTACCTGCAGGATACCGAGATCGAGCTCATTAGGACTATCCGGATAACGCATCGGACATGACTTGCAACCCTCGGAACTTTCACTGCTGCTGCCGTCATCGTTCACTACTTCATGCCCCGGCAAGCCGCAGGCATGACCGACCTCGTGTATGGCGCAGACGGTGACCATTTGCTGCACCAGTTGCTCGCGAGTGGTCTCACCCATCATTGAAAACGCTTGCTGAGCCAGGGAGCGCGGAATACCGGATGCTTGCAGGCGCTTATCTTCGTCTGAGCCCGGTCGATTCAAAGCGTGATCGAGGAGTGTATATATCCTGTCAATATATCCGCGCAGGCGGGCGGGAAAGATCTTTGTGTAATCAGCGTCTTCAGGGCTGGAACTGTTGTTGCAGTATCCATAGATATTATGCTGTGGTCTGATGTTATCAGAGTCTTCTAGCCCAGGCTCTGTGGTCAACCGTACAGCATACTTGTGATAACCACTCGGCTCACCCATTTTATAGTCGACAATGCGATCTATCGTGAGTCCACCCCGGTTGAACACAAGCTCGTTATTGAGCCGATAAGCGGTAATGCCGGAAGCCTGCTTCCAGAGCTGTGTGTCAAAAATGTTACCCTCGTCGATGACAAACAAGTCTTTATCACGAGGAGAAAGGCGCTTATGGATTAGAGAAGACCCGTTCAGAACCACGAAGCCGCGGTATTCACGATATAAAGAAAGGCCATCGCCTTTTATCTCCTGTCCCGCAACTTCTTCTTCATCCCAATCCTCGTTGTAGCTGCGTATGCCCTGCTCTTCCTCCCAGGCATCAGCGACGTGGTTGTTGTTCTCATCACGCGGTATAGACAGGCTCGGCCGTCCGGTGGCCTCGTCTTGAGCCGTCTCGTTGAGCTCATCGCACACCGCTTTCACCCGGCCGTAGGCGCCGCAGTCGGTGGCTTCAACAATCACCGCAGCCAGCGACACACGTTCGCTTGTATAGGCATGCTTGGGATCATTGGGATCGATAACGATTCCCTCCGCCTGCTCATCAGCAAAGCACAAGTCGTCTTTCTTGCTCACATCGCGCGGATAATTGCAGCAGCGCCCTTTATTCGTGCTAACATCGGTAAGGTAAAAGTCGATGCGCCCCTGTGGTGCAGGTTTTCCCTTCTCTTGCGACTTGAGCTCAGCTACGATCCCCAACGGCATAGGCACACCATACATGTTGTTGGGGTTGTCTTTCATACGCGGCACCGGCACCCACTTCTGATATATTTCAGGCGTTACCGGGGCAATGGTCATCTTAGGCTGCAGCGGCACATTACCGATCGACCAGTTAATAGTGAGCGTTCCCTGGATTAGGGGATACTGGTTCATAGCATCCCCCCACTGCGATTTGATCGCCGGCTGCGTGCTTACCATCGCACCCCCAACCGTTACCAAGGCCAACACAGGCACAGACATATTGCCCTTGCTGCCCCCGTTATGCCACGTCGTCTCAAAAACGCCTCCCTCAATAAAAGAAAGTGAAGTACCGGAGCTTCCGATTCCGCTTGACTCAGCCTTATTAGCAAAACCGGCAAATGCCGTGCCAGGGGTCTCAGCATAATAGGGAACACGTAAAGAAAGATTAGCGCTGCCATGGCTGGTGACGCTGTGGCCATTCGCAGTGGCAACTTCAGTCGTGTCGCCATCGGTAATGCTCCATTTCGGTTCCGTAACCTCAAAACAGGCCAGGCTGAGCTTCTTGCTCACTGCCACTCGTCCAACCAGACCCATCAGGCCACCTTCAACGATAGGAAGAGTATTGGTTTCGGTGGTATTGATAGTCTGTACAACCTTCGATTTATTGCCTTCGGAATCAACTAGGGAATGCGTTATGGTACCACTAAACGATCCCTTTTCCTTGACAGAGGTTTCTGCACCTGTAAGGGTGAGGCTGGCTTGCACATTAGCAATAGTGGTAACAGTCGTGCCCTCATTGTGCGTGACGTCCTGACCGTTGATTTTCAGCGTGTAGGTAACGGTGCCTTTTGTGGGACAGATGATCTGCTCGTCAGGGTAACCCAGCGGCACGGGTGACTCAACAAATTCATGCTGTTCCGCCCACACACTATTCAGACCGCCAAGCAGAAATATTCCAATAACCAACGAGCACAGCCACCATGCCCGACTTTGCGTTACCTGCAACATAATCTCTCTCCCTGCCCATACGTTTAATCAATATCACAATAGCTCTTGGGAGCTACCAACCAAGCTATAGAACTTGAATTTTATACTCTTTCCACAGGATCGTTGTCAATGTTTACAAAAATGAGGATCGATAACTACTAGTAAACGCCAACAACTCCAAGCCTTCATTCAAAAAGTCTAAAGCCGTCGTTCATCAATGCCGATATACAAAACTGGAAACAATCAGGAAACATAGGGTTTATTCCTGGGGTTTTTATGTATATAATATAAAGTCCGCTTGGAACCTGAACAGGAAACCGGGCTGGGACTAGGTAAAATCGTAGATAGGAGGCGGCTGTCATGGTTGATGAAGAATTAGAACTGATAGCGGCTCCCGAAACCTGCGAAGAGACAACAGAATACGACAACCGGATAGAGGACGAAGATGAGATCGAGCCCGAGGAAGATCAGGATGATTCCGACACTCCACAACTCAGGGACGAGATTGATCAGCAGTTCGCCCGGTATGAGCGGAACTACAGAGCTCGCAGGATTAGGGAGTTAACAATGGCTCCCCTCAAAAGGAAAAGAGGGAGGCCAGCAAACAAGGTCGCGGCATAATCCGTGATCGAAAGCTGACTTTATGGCTGGGCACTTAATAGTGCCCGGCCTTATTTGTGTACGACATATCGAGCAGAATGGGTAAGAACTTTTTCGGCTAAGTTATTCGTTGTGCGTTAACGCGTTACGCGTTGTGCGTTGGCTGGCGTAAACCATCAACTAACAAAGGAGGATATGTTCATGCCCGATATGATGAAAACGTTTGTGATGAAAAAGATCGGTGAGGTCGGGTTTATGGATAAGCCGATCCCGGAGCCTGGGCCGAATGATGCAATTATAAAAACTACCAAAGCCCTGGTATGCACTTCGGATACACACACTGTACGCGGAGCGATTGGGGAACGCGAGAATCTGACACTGGGGCACGAAGCTGTGGGGATAGTGCATAAGGTTGGGAGCGAAGTGCAAACAGTGAAACCTGGGGACCGTGTGGCTGTAAGCGCCATCACACCGGATTTTGAGTGTGAAAACTGCCAGAGAGGATATCCCTCACAGTGCACCCAAATGCTTGGAGGATGGAAGTTCGCCAATATTAAAGATGGCGTTTTTGCCGAGTACTTTCATGTAAACAACGCCGACGCCAACCTCGCCCACATTCCCGACTCTATCTCTGATGATGTTGCCGTATACTGCGCGGACATGCTCTCTACCGGCTTCATGGGCGCAGAACATGCGAATATCCCACTGGGCGGCACCGCCGCCGTCTTCGCATTGGGACCAGTGGGGCTTATGGCAGTGGTGGGAGCCAGACTGCTGGGAGCTGGGCTGGTAATCGGGGTTGAAAGTGTGCCCAAGCGTCAGGAACTCGGCAAGACCTATGGCGCGGATGTGATAGTCGATTTCAGCCAGGTAGATGCTGTACAAGAAATTATGCATCTCACTGAGGGCGATGGAGTGGATTCGTCAATTGAGGCGCTGGGGTCACAGGTTACATTCGAGGCATGCGTGGAGGCGACCAGGCCCGGTGGGACCATATCGATAGTCGGCTACTTCGGCGAGGGCGACTACGTAAAGATCCCCAGGCTGGCATGGGGGGTCGGTATGAGCGATAAAACCATACGCACCGGCTTGTGCCCCGGCGGCCGAGTGCGGCTTGAAAGACTGCTTCGCCTGATCCAAAACGGACGCGTAGACCCAAGTCTGATGACTACGCACACATTCCCGTTCGATCAGGTAGATAGAGCAATTCACATGATGACAACCAAGGAAGATGGCATTATCAAGCCGTTGATTGTCTTTAGTTGAGAAGTTCTCATAGATGCGCGTTGTTTGGCATGAAGCCGATCATAGGCTCAAGCGTGGCGCGGATGCCGTCTAAGTATGCAGCGGGATCAATGCCGAGTGCGCTGTTGTCGATCCACGAAGTAACGAGATTATACGCCAAGTCCGCTGCGACAATACCCTCTATCCTCGAAGGACAGTCGACTACGAGATAGTAATGAGTGGTGATGCCTCTATCAAGATCAGTCGCGCGCTGACCGCAATAAGCCGAGCAATGGTTGGTACGGCGGCTGAGCAGGTGCAGCAGCACGTGTTCCAGCAGATGTGGAATATCGGTACCTTGCTTGATCTCATCACGAAAAGAGTGTACCTCAATACCAGTGCTCTGCCCTCCGCATGTGTGCAAATATGGACTGCCTTCATCAGGGAATATACCGGGGAGCGCCATTTCCATCTTATGCGCAAGGCCGGGAATATCGGCAGTATTCATGCCCATTTCCCGGCCCATATCCAGAACAATAACAAGTTTTGGCCCCACACCTGATCCATCCCTGGACTCGGCATTCTGAAAGACCGTGCGAACTATCTCCATGGTAGATTCCCCCTTACGAAAGAATGCTACCACCTAAGCTCAACTGTTTCAAGCAGAGGCCCATTAAGAGCAGGATCTATACATTTTCACATTGAGCAATAGAGACTACCTATTACGGGCGTAGGTGCCCATCAACTCTCCTTCTCCAACGATGTGGCCCTGCATCGCATCTTCGACTTTTTTCTTGCCCGCGCCGGGAGCAAGGTCGAGTTTTTTGTCTAGTGCAAAGACTTTGAAATAATATCGGTGAGTGCCCTTGGGAGGACACATCCCCAGATACCCGGTCTTGTGTATGCTGTTAACGCCATGCACGCCGCCGTTAGGCAACTTGTCTTCGTTTGGGACGCGCTCCGAAAGTTCATGCACATCCGGTGGTAGATCATATACAACCCAGTGAGTAAAGACGCCGGTCGGGGCGTCGGGATCTTCGCAGATTACAGCGAAGCTTTGAACGTTATCTCCCGGCACATCCCACTGAATAGGTGGGGACATTCCATCTCCATTGCATGTATATTTATCTGGTATTGAATCGCCCTCACTAAACGCAGGGCTCTTGACCTGGACTTCCATTTTTATTGCCCTCCTAATCACCGAGACTACAAGGTCCTGACACCCTATATGGCTTTAAGTACCCTCTTTAGTTGTTGAATATGGCTGGAGGTCGTGCAGTAATATCGAAATGCAAGCGAAGAATGGGTATGCTTAGTGGGTAACCGTCATCCCATATGTGAGAGGACGTAACACAATGAACGAAAGACGCACACCTGCACCAACAGGAGAGCATCCGCTGGAAGCCGTCATCGAGATTCCTCGTGGCGCACGGAACAAGTATGAGTATGATGATGAGCGTGGGATCATCCGGCTGGACCGTGTGCTATACTCGTCCGTTCACTACCCAACTGACTACGGCTTCATCCCCGACACGCTGGCTGAAGACGGTGACCACCTGGACATACTCGTGATAGTCGAGGAGCCCACTTTCCCCGGTTGTTACGTGCCTATTCGACCTATAGCCGTGCTTAATATGCTGGATGTAAATGGTGAAGATCAGAAGATTCTGGCCGTGCCCGTGGGTGACCCCCGCTTCGACCGCGTGCGTGATATCAGCGACATCTCCCCTCACTGGCTCCGCGAAATAGAGAACTTCTTCGACACATACAAGACCTTGGAAGACCTGCATACAGTGGTGAGGGGATGGGAAGGCGCTGAGCGTGCCATGCAGGTCATAGACGAGTGCAAGCGGCGGAGGTTGGGTAAATATTAATGCATATCAAATAAATTGGAGGAAGACTACCATGGGCATAGCAGCGATTATCTTGGGCTGTATTGCGATTGTGCTATATGCGGCTAGCCTGCTGCCCTTGTTAAGGATATTGAACGTCCTCACGATACCAATGGCGTTGATCGGGTTGATATTCGGTATAATCGGCCTTGCTGTTGGGTCGTATATGACACTGTCGGCGATCGGCTTGATACTGTCAGCCATCGCCTTGATCTTCGGATCGACAAGGCTCGTGGGACGCAGGCCCCTAGTCGGTGGCAGACCCGTGTAAGGCATGCAGGTCGACGGATATGCCCGCCGACCTGCTATTTTTACAATCTACAATCCCTCGAACGCACCCTCTCTGGAGTAGGAAATATAGTTCATACAAAACTCGTCGCAGCCCATAAGAGCCTCAGTGGCGGCGATCAATGCCATCATATAGCGGTCGTTAGGGTCTATAATACCTGCATCGAGGCCACGGCCCATGCAAAGGACAGTCATCGCCTGGTTCAAGAGTTTACGAGCGGGCATGCCATGGGAGATGTTGCTTAAACCTGCAATGATGTGGACATTTGGATACTCGTTCCGCAGCTTCTCGATTATATCGAGCATAGTCACAGCCACATCGCTCCCGGTGCCTATCGGGAAAGTGAGCGGGTCCACATAGATATCATCCATCGGGACACCAGCGGTGAATAAATTATTTACCAACATCCGAGCCACGGCGAGGCGCTTTTCAGGATCGGATTGAATCCCAGTGTCGTCCATTGCGAGCGCGATTACTTTGGCCTTGTATTTTAGTACGAAAGGCAGAATTTTCTCATATCGCCCGGACTCCGCGGTTATGGAGTTTATCAACGGCTGGCCCTTGGCTGGGTCATAAACGCTCAGTGCGCGCTCTAGTGCGGCGGGGTTAGGTGTGTCGAATGAGATAGGCGCATCAACCGCATCCATCACGACTTGCGTGAGCCACTCCAGCGCTTCCGGCTCACCGGATGTCAGCGTGCCGCAGTTGACGTCAATATATGTAGCCCCGGCCTCAAACTGCTTGCGGGCCAGGTCTTTGATGAACTGCTCATCCCTGTTCATAACAGCCGACTCAATAACCGGCTCGCCTTTTACTTTCCGACTGGTATTGATCCGTTCCCCAACTATCAGCAACCTTGCCACCTCCGATGTAATCTATCTCGCCCACGCACTAATATATTCTGCATAGCCGCCGCTGAAACATTCTGGAATTTAATGGGTGGTTGCTTGGGATTTTTACTAAGAATCAAACGGGGTCAAAAAAAGAATGAGATGGCCGCACTCGCAGCCACCCCAAATCGAAGGAAAGGATAGAAAGGAGAGGATGGAAGATTGATCAACCATCCGTGTATATCATAATCCTCTTTTGGGGGTGCGGTCTTGGAATATCGTGCTCCAATCATGGTAAATTGGTGCTCTTTTGGCAATATCATTACTTTAATGAGGGTTTGAAAGTCATAAGGTCATAAAGTCAAAAAGTTGGGAGGGATTGCCTAATGTTCGGGCAGATGTGTCATCTGCGCCGAAATGGGCAAAATGAGATATCCTGATCTCACCACCTCCCGATATACCAGCCAACCTTGGTATAATGCAGGAACGGCGCTGGCATATAACCTCTGATAACATATTGCCGTAAGTTCCCGCATATAACGCCTGTGACATTCTGTAAGTGACATGTCTCGTCATATCACGCACTCGTATCATCAGGCAAGCAAGAATACCAACGCATTATGCTTCGTGCTACCGTAATGAAAACAGTAAACATATACACAATACTTGCTGATGGATCATATATGTTTATACCGTGATCAAACTTAGCCCAAGGCCAATGCAACCCTGGAAATATAAACCAAATTACATAACGCACTGCAATCGTCCCAAAAGCTACAGCTAAATACAGCAAGCTAGCCAATTCATTCAATACATAATTCCTATTGATTTGTAGAGGATAAGCGCATGCTCCAAGCCACTTAAAACTAGGATGCCTGCGGCTAGCTATCGCAACGTCAGCAATGTATCTGATCCAAGTTATTGATAACAATAACCCCATCACATATCCCAGCATTATCCCTTCAGCAAGCTCTAGAAAACCTGGGCGAACGTCGGACAACGCGACAGCTAGAATTAGCCAGAACGTTATGATACCTCTAATCCACCAACGGAGATATTTGGGCCGATATAAATATGGTATGTCATCTCTATTGAGCTGTTGGCTAGGCATTAGGTTATGTATCCATTCCTACGATGGTCCAAGATGTGCCATCCTGGACCTATTTCTTGCGGATCTGTGATCCGCTACCCTATGCTGACCTCAGAACCTCTGCCAACTCAGACCACGGGATAGTCTTTTGCTCGGAAGTCTTCATGTTCCGCAGGCTGGCGGTTTGGGTGTTGATCTCATCCTCACCGATTATCGCGGCGTATTTCGCTCCGATTTTGTCTACGAGCTTCATCTGAGCCTTGAGGCTGCGACCAGTGTAGTCCATATCAGCAGCGATGCCTTGTCTGCGCAGGTTGGCGAGCAGCTTTATTGCAGCCTGGTGTGCCTCGGGGCCGATAGTTGCTAGGAACACTGCCGGGCTTGCATCTACCGGCAGTTCAACGCCCATCGCATCGAGAGTGAGCATCAACCGGTCCAGCCCGAGGCCGAAGCCCATCGCCGGGGTCGGCTGAGCACCGATCTCGTGGACCATATTGTCGTAGCGGCCGCCACCACCTATGGCATTCTGCGCGCCGAGTTCACCTGATACAAACTCAAATGCGGTCTTGGTGTAGTAGTCAAAACCTCGAACCAGGTTTGAATCCAGCACAAAGCTGATTCCAAGGCTGGTAAGATACTCTTGAACCTTGGCGAAATGTTCCGCGCACTCCTCGTCCAGATAATCCGTCATCTTGGGCGCTTCGGCAAGGATGGCTTTGCAGCCGGGATCTTTGCAATCCAGCATCCTCATTGGGTTCTGCTCGTAGCGAGTAGCGCAGGACGGGCACAAGTCCGCGACCTTATCAGCAGCATACTCTACCAGCGCCTTGCGATAGTTAGGGCGGCAATTTGGGCAGCCGATGGAGTTCAGCTTGAGTTCGAACTTCTCGATACCTACACTCTTGAAAAACTGCACAGCCAGAGATATGATCTCGGCATCAATCGCAGGGTCCTGAGAGCCCACGGCCTCTATCCCGAGTTGTGTGTGCTCGCGATATCTCCCCGCCTGCGGGCGCTCATAGCGAAACAGCCTGCCGATATAGTACATCTTTACCACCGGCAGCGACGCGCCTAAGTTGTGCTGAACGTAGGCCCTTATCGCTGGAGCAGTACCCTCAGGACGAAGAGTAAGGCTCTTATTCCCCCGGGTCTCGAAAGTATACATCTCCTTACTCACAACATCCGTAGTCTCGCCGAGGTTACGTGTGAACAGTTCGGTATGCTCGAATGTAGGCGTGCGGATCTCCCTGTAGTCGAACAGGCCGCACGTCTCCCTGAACTTCTGCTCCACGTATTGCCAGCGAGGCGTCTCGTCCGGCAGAATATCTCTTGTTCCTCGAGGGGCTATATAGTCGGTCATAAGGTGATTGCTCCAAAAACAAATGAATAAGCGAGAGACGCACATGCATCCCCCGCCCCAATTAGTATTCTAATTAAACCCGCTCAGACTGTCAAACTTGAAGGGAGGTTTACAGTTTGCGGTTGGCAGTTGAATCGGATGATACGGAAACCAATTCTGGTTCGAGATCTGGCTGGGTTGTTGGTATGGGTTCCTGGCGAGCACCTTTGATGTATAAGCCGAGAAAAATGGCGATTACACAGGCTGCCAGTACCCACGAATATGACGGTAGAGTGAGAGCACCCTGAGCTGATTTCCATAAGCCGAAGCCGAAGAAGATGATTGCTGCTCCGATCTTGATTGGACGCTCGGGGAGAGCTTTACCTAATAGGCTACCCACGAGTATAGCGAGGCCATCAGCCACCACCATTCCCAACGATGAACCGAGCCATACTGGAATTAGAGAGTGATCAGTAGCGAGGGTGACGGTACCGAGCATTGTTTTGTCGCCTAGTTCTGCAAGAAAGAATGTAGAGGCGACCAGCCAGAAAGGCGAGCGACCCTGCAAGTTCTGGCACTCGTCATCGTCAAGTGCATCGCCGCGAAGGGTCCAGAAACCGAAGCCAACAAATGCAAGTCCCGCGACGAGGCTGATCCAGTTGCCGGGCAAGACCTTACCTACTCCACCTCCGAGCAGAACCGATATCACGTGCACCACAAGCGTAGCGCAGAAGATACCCGAAAGGACCACCTTCGCATTAAACCGGCTGGCTAAACACAGCGCAACAAGCTGTGTCTTGTCACCCAATTCAAGCCCAAATACTCCAGCCAATGACATCCAAAAAGCTGACATATCTAAAGTCTCCCCAGCAGCAACCCAGTATAACCTACAAAAAAGGCCTTTGCATCCCATCCGGTGCAAAGGTCTCGTAAACCATCGTCGGCCAATATAACCTCATTATAAGCCGGACAGAGGGTTTTAGCAAGCTGAAGACCAGGGCTTAACAGCTATATCCCTGCGAATAAATCCGCGGCAACAAAGGCACAAAGTCCACACCTTTATGAATAGAACCGGGTGCCGAAGTTCGATGTATCTCGCATTCGTGCTGCCCAGCAGCGCCCCGCGGCTATAGAACATTGATAGTGCATAAAAGCTGCTCTTAATCTCCTTGCATGGGTAACCTTCAAGTGGTGGTGAACTTACTTGAGAGAAGTATGCACGGAAATTGAGATCAAAGGGTCGCCGAAGCGGGTGTGGAAGACGCTTACCAGCTTCTACAACTATCCGATGTGGAACCCTTTTATGCGTGTCACCGGCGAACTCAAACGTGGTGCAAGGATCGAGATTTCAATCCTACAACCCGGTAAGAAAAGTATAATATTCAATCCGAAGTTGACCCGTATCGAGCCCAACCAGGAACTACGTTGGGTAGATCGGCCTCGCATACCATTGATCTTTGAAAGCGAACGGATCATAACAATTGAGCACATAGATTCCCGCACGGTGCGCCTGGTCCAGAGGCAACGCTACAAAGGGGCACTCTCCCTGATCAGTAGGAAACTCGCTGAGGGTATGAAGCTGTTGATGGAGGCTATGAATATAGCAGTGAAAGCTCATGTGGAGAGAGGGTGAACACTGTGCCCAAGAAACACGTGGGGTGAAGCTCCCAAATGCGTAGCGGGGGCTTCACCCTCATAATAACGATAAATGCTACTTTGTGCGGCGTTCTTTCTCACGGATTACCGTGCCGAATGTTTCACCTGCCAGCTTCAAACCGCTGCCGACAGTGCCCTTAAGCCCGACTTTCGCGCCCATATCGGGGGCACCGGTTTTGGTGATGACCCAGATCTTGCCGGACCCATCATCGATCTGATAAGCACCCGCTTCAGTAATCACCAGGTTCACAGCGTAAACCTTGGTAACCGTTCCGGCTATTGCCACCTCGCGGTCGGTGAACTTGTCCGGATTGTTGATAATTGACGATATCATCGTTCGATTGTTCTTGCAACCAGATGCAGCAAGCACAACAACCGCAACCGTAATCGCCATGATAATTAAGTAGATACGCTTCATAATAACAACCTCCGCTTACAATACTAGAGACGGTACCCCGCTGGTTCCATCGCCCATGTGAACTACATGCCAAATGTCTGGAATCACTACCGCTTAGACATTTCGCTATCTTGGGTACCTACAGATAGGTGCTGAGAGTGTGGATATCGGGAGGAATTGAGTATGAACCAGGAAGCAGCTACATCAAGACTTGTCAGAGCGGTCGATGAACGGGATCATGTGCAGGGTCCTTCCACCGCTCTTGTGACTCTAGTTGAATATGGAGACTATGAGTGTCCCTATACCAAGCAGGCTCAGTCGGTAATTAAAGGAGTTCAACGCCGGTCTGGTGACTGGCTGCGCTTTGTCTACAGACAATTCCCAAAGGCTTATAAGCATAAACATGCAGAGGCTGCCGCCGAAGCTGCTGAGGCTGCCGGAGCACAGGGCATGTTCTGGGAAGTGCACGACTATCTCTTTGACCATCAGGACAAACTCGACGATGCCTCATTAATGGAATACGCAGAGTTTTTAGGGCTGGATTCAGACCAGTTCGAGCGTGACTTGACCAGCCATGCCTATGCCGAATGCGTTCAGGACGATATAAACAGTGGCAAAAGCAGTGGAGTAGAAGAAACTCCAGCTTTCTTCATCAATGATCGCAAATATGAAGGACCTACTGAGATAGATGCGATGCTTCAGGCGATACAGGAAGCCGCAGAAGATATCTCAGAGGATTGATTGCAAGTAATAAGGTTCGGGCAGATCTCTGATCATTACTGTCGAAAGTTCATTTATACTGTCTGCCTTTCCAGTCGACGAAGACTATCGCAGTCTCTGCGAGCCTGCTGTCGCTGCGAGTCGACTTTGTGCCTTTGTTGCAGCGAATTCATTCGCCGGGCGACTAAAGTCACGGCAACAACAGCACAAAGTCTCCCTACGGGGACTCGGAAAGAGCAACTTTCGACACTACTGATCTCTGATCTGCGCCGAAAAGGCCAAATGGGATCTCCTGATCCAACCATATCTTACTCTTGAGCATACGCTATGGCATCAGAGATGCCACTTGGCTCATAGGGTCCGGATCAGAGATCCAGCCCAACTAGAATTCAATTTCGTGCTTTCGCTCCTTCGCGCTGCCGCGATTAAAAATCATGCTAAGTGAACACTATTGGAGCTAAGTCTTTGCTGTTGGAGGTGTGCCGTGGAGTACGAGCCCGAGCGTAGAGGTTACACCGGATGGGGTTGGGGATGGCTTTGGATCATCATCGCGATTCTCATCCTGTTCGGTTTGATATGGTGGTGGGCGTGGCCGTGGAGTTGGAGTAACACTGGGGGCAACCGTCGCCCAGCAGGCCGCGGTCCTGAGCAAGCCCCAGCGCGGGATGTCATTGAGCTGCCCTCCGCGCCGAACTGGGTTTCACTGCTTGAATAGCCCTGGGGCAAATGTGAATGTGGCGCGGCTTCGATGGTTTGAAGCCGCGCCACAATCTCTTAGTATTGCATCAATCGAGGACTACGCCATGCAGTAGCACAGCGCATCAGCCTCTCTCACGGTCGAGTACTGCACATTAGGCATACTCTCAATCACGTCCAGAATGCAATCGGGCGCCTCGTTATCCTCAGCGCAAATCAAAATCTCCGCACGTGAGCACGGAAACATGGCCCCATCAAGGTAGGCCATCAACCGAACTTGCGATCCATAGATATAATCTGTGAGTGTTTTGCCTCCTCTAGAGCGGCGTCAAACGCCGCTTCTTCCTTCGTGGTGGGCTGGCAGCATCGATGTAATCGATGCGAGAAGCCTACCACGAGTCTCCGTTTGAGTGATGCATTACACGATACTTGCACGTATATATGATGCCATGGCTATGGGTGTCCGGCACCTGCGTAAAATACCGGAAGAAACAGGCTACTCCCTATAGAACACCAGTGCAATCCCAAGGAGAACAGTCAGCGACGGCCAGATATACGGCCCCCACCGTGTCCTGAGCTTGTCCATTTCCAGCAATATTCGGCTCCCAACTATGCCCAAGCCCAGTAAGAAATATGTGAAGTGCTGGTAGAAGACAATCGGCGAGCCATGTTCCATGTGTTCGCCATGCTCCATGTGCATCGCTCCACTGCCGCCATGTTTATGAAACAGCAGATACACGGCCCCAGCCAGTGCCAGCGCCGGAAATGCGAGACCCCACATTCGACCTTTGGCTATACCCGCCGCGCGAGCAGCTTCCACGCTGCCCATCATCAGTAAAAGCAGCGCGAATATCTTGTGTTGTCGAGCTTCAGGCATATCCCATGTGTGTGCAATGCTGACATAGGACGTAGGCCACCCCGGCGGGTCACTGTAGACTACCAGATATGCCCCCAGCAAGAATAGCGACATTGGCCAGACGTATTTCAAAAATCCGAACTGCCTTGGCCGGGCGTAGATGAGTATCGCCGAAATCCCCACCAATATGACCATAACCCCCGCAAGGTGATGGTTGAACTCAGAAAGCTGCGGGTCCGGCATAGGCAGTGGAATCCTATATCGTGGATCAACATGCTCCATTGGCATCATATAGCTCGCCTCCGGTTGCTGTGTCAGCCGTCAGTCGAAAAAATGTGAGCATGCTGAGCCTGTCGAAGCGTGCGACTCCGAAGTGACATGTGATGAAACTTGATCGCACCCTTCGACGGAGCTCAGGATGCTGGGTTAGTTGTGCTCAGTATGCTAGGTTGCTTCGGTATCCCGATACCGAAGCCGCCGGACGTACAACGTAATCTGATATAGCGCCTCCGGGCTCCCTTCTCCCAGCTATGATCACCTAATGAATTACCCCGCCGCTGCAATTAATAATCGGCGTTTTCCATGCACAGTCACCTCATTCGATGACCGGGTTCGCCTTCATAGATAATGATATCCTCTTGCGCGGGATGTCTATGCTTATCACGGTCACATTCACCCGTTGGTGGACTTTCACTACATCGTTGGGGTCTTTCACAAACTTATCCGCCAATTGGCTGATATGCACGAGGCCGTCCTGGTGAACGCCTATGTCGACGAACGCCCCGAACGCGGTCACGTTAGTTACTACTCCCGGCAACTTCATCCCAACTTCCAGATCTTCCATCTTCTCTATGTCTTCAGCGAATTGGAACGGCTCGAACTTCTCGCGCGGGTCGCGCCCGGGCTTGTCGAGCTCGTCTATGATGTCGCGCAGGGTGGGGATGCCGACCTTGTCGGACACATAGCGATCCAGCGTGATCCGTTTGCGGGCTGATGGGTCGCTCATCAAATCCTTCACAGTGCACCCGAGGTCCCGGCTCATCTCATCAACGATGTGATAACTCTCAGGATGCACCGCACTCGCATCCAGCGGGTTCTTACCCTCACGAATGCGCAGGAATCCAGCCGCCTGTTCAAACGCTTTCGGTCCGAGCCCTTTTACTTTCTTGAGCTGAACACGTGAGTCGAACGGTCCATTCTCATCGCGATACTTCACGATATTCCCCGCAAGCTGCGGCCCAAGGCCGGAGACGTATGTAAGAAGCTGCTTGCTGGCGGTGTTCACGTCCACCCCCACGCCGTTCACGCAGCTCATGACAACATCATCCAAGCTACGCTTGAGCGCGGATTGATCGACATCGTGCTGATACTGACCAACGCCGATAGATTTCGGGTCGATCTTCACCAGTTCCGCGAGCGGGTCCATCAACCTGCGACCTATGGAAACCGACCCACGCACGGTCACATCATAATCAGGAAACTCCTCCCGCGCCGCATCTGAAGCAGAGTATATCGATGCTCCCGACTCGTTTACAACCACCACCGATATATTCCCCGCCAGTCCGGCAGCACGCACAAAGCTCTCGGTTTCCCTGCTGGCGGTGCCGTTGCCTATGGCGATTACTTCGATATTAAACCGCTCGCACAAGGCTCGCAGCGTACGCGTCGCGTCGATTAACTTGTGCTCACCATTGTGAGGATAAATGGTTTCGTTGTGTACCAGTTTACCCTGCCTGTCCAGGCACACCACTTTACAACCCGTGCGGAATCCTGGGTCCAGGGCCAGCACGTTCTTCTGACCCAGTGGAGGCGAGAGCAGTAGTTCGCGAAGATTAGCTGCAAAGACTCGAATCGCCTCTTCATCAGCCCTGCGCTTGAGTTCAGCCCTGATCTCAGTTTCCATCGATGGTGCGAGGAGCCGTTTGTAGCTGTCCTGCACTGCGAGGTCCACCTGTTCCGATGCCGGTGTGCGGCCCCTCACAAACAGCCGCCGCAGCCAGTCCACAGCTTCTTCTTCGGGTGGAGTAATGTGCAGCCGCAGGAACCCTTCTTTCTCACCGCGCATCATTGCCAGCACTCGGTGCGATGGCGAGTTGGTTATGGGCTCGCGCCAGTCGAAATAATCTTTGAACTTCGCGCCCTCTTCCTCTTTGTCCTTGACAACATTAGTGCTGATCGCAGCTTTGATGGTGAACAGCTCGCGCATATCCGCACGAGCTTTCTGATCTTCACTCACCATTTCAGCGATAATATCCCGAGCCCCGGCCAGTGCCTCATCAACCGACCCCACACCCTTCTCCTCACTCACAAACGCCGCTGCCTCAGCTTCGGGGTCTATGGGCGGGTTAGTTGCCTGTGCGACGAGTATCTGAGCGAGCGGTTCAAGCCCCTTCTCACGTGCGATAGTAGCCCGCGTGCGCCGCTTCGGCCTGTAGGGGAGGTATATATCTTCCAATTCAGCCATGGTTTCAGCCGATAGGATGCTGTTATTGAGTTCATCGGTAAGCAACTCACGCTGGGTAAGTGATTCTAATATCGCCTCGCGCCGCTTGTCCAACTCCGCAAGCTGTTCCAACCGGTCCCTGATACTGGTAATCGCCACCTCATCCAGAGTTCCAGTGGCTTCTTTTCGATAGCGCGCGATGAACGGCACTGTTGCACTTTGTTCAAGAAGGTCGGCTGTAGCTTGGACTTGCCTGGGGTGAATACCGAGTTCGTGGGCTATTTTACTGATATGACTGCTGTTCAATACAAACCTCTACTTAAGATGATTTTCATTTAGTTTAATCGCGACAGCGCGAAGGGGCGAAAGCGCGAAATGGGACAAAATGGTTTCGGGTGAATCTCCTAAAGTTCGGGCAGATCTCGGATCAGTAGTGTCGAAAGTTGCTCTTTCCGAGTCCCCGCAGGGGGACTTTGTGCTGTTGTTGCCGTGACTTTAGTCGCCCGGCGAATGAATTCGCTGCAACAAAGGCACGAAGTCGACTCGCAGCGACAGCAGGCTCGCAGAGACTGCGATAGCCTTCGTCGACTGGAAAAGCAGACAGCATAATTGAACTTTCGACAGTAATGATCTCTGATCTGCGCCGAAAAGGATAAAGTGGGATCTTCTGATCCCATACCTGTAGTTTAGAAGAATGCGTGGTGGCATCAAGAGATGCCATTTTGCCAATGCGGGCTACGTCAGAGATGTACCCGAACTATAGCTCCGACACCCGACACCTTATTATAATAACTACTTCACGCTGATTTTCTCCGGCACATTGTCGAGTGAATAATAGGTGTGCTCCACGCGGTCCGGGTAGACTTTCCATATACGCAGCCCCAGCGGGTCTTTACCCAGTGCTCTGCCGACTGCGGATGTGATAACAATTTGCAGTGATCCGTCTTTCGCAATTGCGTTCTGATGAAAATGTCCCGCGAAGGAGAATTCCACCCCATACTGCTTCATCAAGCCCAAATAATCCCGCCGCTGGTCCTGTGGTATGTTGGAATAGTCATCCTTTTCGTCAACGGTAATGAAGAACCACGGGTGATGAGTGCATACGAAAATATGCTCAGGATTCTTCTTGCGCGCCGTCGCCAACTCATCCTCAAACCACTTTCGCTGATCTGCTCGCAAGGCCTGATCGCTGTCCGAGTCGTATATCACTGGCGAATCAAGCACGATAAACTCACTTCCACCACACGAAAACGCATAATGATCCTTACCGAACAGCTTTATATACGAGTTAACGTTAGCTGCCGTGGCCTGTCCAATGTCATGATTGCCCGGCACGAGATACAGTGGAATATCCTGCTTGATCTCTCGCGCTACTTTCCAAAACTCACGAGTCTGCTTTGGGTTGTGCGACGAGTTGATCAGATCGCCTGAGATGATGACAAATGCCGGTTGAAGCCGGTTAATATGCTCAACAGCCTTATGAAAGCTTGCAATATCTTGAGTAAGGTTACTGTCACCGAACCCAAGTTGAGTATCAGCTAGCTGAACAAAGAAGAACCCCTTATCAGCGTGAACCGAAATCGCCATCGCCAACAGAACTGCCGCTATCAATGCCGCTCGCACGTATCTCATCTCATCCCTCCAGATGTGCTTTACGTAGTTGGTATGTTAGCCGATTGCCGGTCGGATTCCTCCCATACGAACCAGGATAAGCGCGCCATGGATGCTCTTAATCGCGAAAGCGCGAAGGAGCGAAAACGCGAAAAGGGACGAAGAGATAACGTACGTTGCTTCGGATTGCGAAGCTGCCGAAGCCGCTGGACGCACAAAGTGAATGGGTATTGAGGCAAGAATGGCCGCTGAGTTGTTTCGGGAAGCCGCTCTCTTCCCGAAACCGCCGGATGCATTCTATGGACATCCAAGCGTATATGTGCAATACTCTTGATGTCTGATTGCTTGAGAACTTATCACTCAGCGAACGGGTATAATGCAGAATATTATGAAGCGCTGCGCAATCTATACGATCATTCTTCTACTGCTAATGCCTTTGGCTGCACACTCGGCCAGGGTCGCGCCCATTCACGTGCTCCACATCGATGGCCAGATCGATCCCGCTGTTGCCGACTACATCCAAGATGGCGTGAACAGCGCGCAGCGCGACGGAGCGCAGGCGGTGCTGGTCATAATGGACACTCCGGGCGGGCTCATCTCCTCAATGCAGAAGATCGTAAAGTCATTCTTCGCAGCGGAGATTCCTATTATTGTATACGTTTCGCCAAGCGGGGCATGGGCGGCGTCGGCGGGAGCGCTCATTACTATGGCTGCTGATGTGGCTGCTATGTCGCCGGGTAGCAGCATAGGCGCGGCGACACCTGTCAACATAGGCCCTGGCGGCGAGGGCGGCGGCACAGATGCCACGCTTAGGAAGAAGCAAATCAACTACACCGCCGAGTATGCCAGATCCATTGCGGAGAAGCGGGGGCGCAACGGTGACTGGGCCGCGGCTGCGGTTCGTGAGGCTGCAAGTTTGAGCGCGGACAAGGCTCTCGATAAGAATGTTATAGACTACGTTGCCGGGAGCACATCGCAGTTGATGAAAATGATCGATGGCCGGCAGGTGAAGCTCTCGACAGGTCGAACTATTACTCTGCATACCGTTAACGCACCACTGGAGGAAAGGCCGATGGGGCCATGGGAGGTGTTTCTGCATTACTTGAGTAACCCCTACGTGACCCTCTTTCTGACATTGATAGCTATCTATGGCATCATATATGAACTCGCCAATCCGGGTTCCATATTTCCCGGCGTTCTGGGTTCCATTGCGGTCATACTCCTGCTTTATTCTTACAGTGTGGTTCCTGTGAACGCAGCCGGGTTCGCGTTTATAGGTTTAGCTGTAATCTTATTCATAGTTGACCTGTTTGCACCCAGCCATGGGATTCTGTCGGTTGGCGGCACGGTGAGCTTGTTCCTTGGACTGATGATGCTGTTCAGGGCATCGGAGGGATTTATGGTACCTATCTGGATTCTCGCGGCTGTAGCACTTTTCTCGGGCTTGTTCTTTGTTTTCCTTGTCGGACTGGGCTTGCGGGCAATGAGACGCCCGTATATTTCCGGCAGGGAGGGTGTAGTCGGTCACAT